>NZ_CAWPHH010000004.1:119239-237749 GCF_963887965.1 Photorhabdus sp. RW14-46
TTTTTCATTATATCAATAACTATTTACAAAATAAACCAAAGTAAAATGGATAAAATTATTGAATCATATATAGGAAAAGGACTTTATTTATCAGCAGGCGTAAAGCTGGGCCGTTTTTTGGGTGTTTATGGTCAGTATCAGGTTGCGATATTTTTTTATATGCTACTCACTGGAAGAAGAATGAGAATCAATGAAAAGGATAGCAAATATATGTATCAAGAATCTTATAACTTTATTCAAAACCTACCTTCCAGTTTAACTCATTGGATAAAGATATATTTCATCACCATTAATATAAGTTTTATATCTTTTTTTATATCAACAGTAACGGCTTTATGTCATAAATACTCTTATATTTTTAACTGAATTCAACTCAAAATACGCACTAAAATTTGGAGATCAAATTAAGAATAAAAATGGAAAATGTAATGGGTAAATCTGCTATTGAGTATTTTTTTGGAGATGAATATGCACAGAGTAATTCCTCTTATTGTTATTATCTCTTAATCAGTTTATTATCTTTCGCTATTGGAATAGTATTTCTTACATATGATAAATATATCTTGCCGTTTTTTAATTAAGAATTTTTTAGAAGAACACGTAGCCAGGAAGGCTATAGGTAACTATGGATTTGAGAAAACTGCGGAATTTACTGTAGATTTTTTTATAGGAAATTAACTATGAGCATATTAGATTTGATAATGACAATATGTCTTTTCTTATCTCTTTTATTTTTGGTTATATCAATAGCCATTTATAAAATAAATCAAAAAAAGATGGATAAAATTATTGAATTATATATAGAAGAAGGATTTTATTTACCAACAGGCATAACAATACAACGCTTCGGAAGGATGCGTGATCAGTTTCAAGTCATTATGTTCTTCTACAGGCTGTTAACTGGAAAAAAAATCATCCTGATAGCAAATATATGCACCAAGAATCTTATGATTTTATTCAAAATCTACCCTCCAGCTTAACTCATTGGATAAAAATATATATCATTACCACTTATATAGGTGTAGCATTTTCTCTCATATCAACAATAATAACCTTAATTCAAAAACATTATTCATTGTGCTAAACCTATACCCTATGGATTTCAAGATGCATCGCGGCGGCAAGGGAGCGAATCCCCGGGAGCATAGATAACGATGTGACCGGGGTGAGTGAGTGCAGCCAACAAAGAGGCAACTTGAAAGATAACGGGTATATTTAAGAGTTTTAATAAACATCAAATATCAGTTCCAGTTTTTCACGGCTAACAACCCGCTATCATTAGCAATAGGGAAGATTTATCTAATAGTTTAATAAAGTTTACCGGCTGATAATTGACATTCTGAATAACAGCCAGACCATGATTGAATTGCAACACCGTAATTTGATTTTCATCTCCATTCTGATATCGGTTATCAACAGAATTTAGAGTATGAGCGATCCTCATTTTCCATACAGAAAAAACTATTAATTGATCAGCATTAACAGGTAAAAATAAGCGGAATCTATCACAAACTCTTTTAAGGTGTCAGGCCATAAAAATGGTATACTCCTTCCCCTAAATCCCATTTAAACATTATCTACGAGTGTCCGTGGTGGATCAAAAACAACAATATAATCTGAACAAATTACAGAAGCGTTTACGCCGTGATGTCGGTCAAGCAATCGCTGATTTCAATATGATTGAGGAAGGCGATCGTATTATGGTCTGCCTTTCTGGTGGTAAAGACAGCTATACCCTGCTATCTATCCTGCAAAATCTGCAAAAAAGTGCTCCGGTTAATTTTTCACTTGTTGCAGTTAATCTGGATCAGAAACAACCCGGCTTTCCTGAGCATATCCTTCCCGCTTATCTGGGTGAACTGGGTGTCGAATATAAAATTGTCGAAGAAAACACTTATGGCATAGTGAAAGAAAAAATACCCGAAGGTAAAACAACCTGTTCACTCTGTTCCCGTCTGCGCCGTGGCATTTTATATCGTACAGCCACTGAGTTGGGCGCAACGAAAATTGCATTAGGCCATCACCGTGATGATATTTTGCAAACCCTATTTCTCAACATGTTTTATGGCGGCAAACTAAAAGGTATGCCACCAAAGTTGATGAGTGATGATGGTAAACATATTGTCATTCGCCCTCTCGCTTATTGTCGCGAGAAAGATATTGAGCGCTATGCAACCGCCAAAGCATTCCCGATCATTCCTTGTAATCTCTGTGGTTCGCAACCCAATCTGCAACGCCAGGTTATCAAGGATATGTTACGGGAATGGGATAAGCGTTATCCGGGCAGAATTGAAACCATGTTTCGTGCAGTGCAAAATGTTGTTCCGTCACATCTCAGCGATTTTAATCTGTTTGATTTTAAGAGTATCACTCACGGCAGCGAGGTGATTGATGGTGGTGATCTCGCCTTTGACCGCGAGGAATTACCCATGCAACCCGTTGTTGATATAGAAGATCAACCCAATTATCAATCAGAACGGTTGGATATTATTGAAGTCAAATAGTTATTCTTACTACCTATACCCTATGGATTTCAAGATGGATCGCGACGGCAAGGGAGAGAATCCCCGGGAGCATGGCAAACGATGTGACCGGGGTGAGCGAGCGCAGCCAACAAAGAGGCAACTTGAAGGATAACGGGTATATCCCAATAGGACTATTGGAGTAGGCTCTTAATCACACCGCTCTGGATATACTTCAGAGCGTTAATTTCTGCTTCTCTTTCACTTTCGCCTCGATTTTTTTATTTTCCTAAAACAACAAATGAAAAATAAAAAAAGCCGATATTATAAAATAATATCGGCACAAGAATGGGCAATTATTCTGTATAAAGACTTATGTGAGAAAAACTACAATTACGGAGAACAACGTTCATCGCTTAACGTTGTTTTCACCTGCGAGAGCTATCATGCCTCAATGATGTCTGGTGAATATTGATATATCTCAAATTAAGAATCAATTTTGGTAACACTTTATCGCAGTTATGTTTTATCTCTCCAAATAACTCTTTAATCCTCACAACCATTTACTTTTCTTTAACCACCACGCAACAAATAAAACCAACCCGAATAACAATAAGCAAAAGATAGCAAAACCTAAATAATATTCATTGCCAGGAATACCACCAAGGTTGACACCAAATAATCCGGTCAGGAATGTTGTCGGTAAAAAAATCATAGCAAGTAATGACATAGTATAAGTACGCCGATTCATCGCATCCGCCATCATCGATGTAATTTCATCTGAAATAATTGCCGTGCGAGCAATACAACCATCCAAATCATCCAATTCTCTTCCCAAGCGATCAGATATTTCCTGCATTCGGTAACGATCTTCATCACTCATCCAAAGTAATTTTTCACTCGCAAGCCGGGCAAATACATCTCTCTGAGGTGCCATATAACGACGCAGAATAATCAATTGTTTACGCAACAAAGCTAACCCACCCCGCCCAGGTATCCGTTGCTCAAGAATCATATTCTCAAGCTCAATCAGATTGTCATGAAGATCTTCAATAAAATTACCCACTTCATCGGTTATTGCATCAACCATTTCAACCAACCAATGCCCGGTCGTTTTCGCACCTATACCATTTTGTAAATCACTCAGTACCTGTTCAAGCGAATGAACTTTACGATGGCGACTGGAAATGATGATCTGAGAATTAATATAAATACGAAATACCACTAATTGATCAGGGCGTTCACTCTCACTGTTATTAATTGTTCGAAATGTAATCATCGTACCATCGCCGGTACGCATTATTTTCGGCCTAAGACTCTCTCCAGCCAACCCCGCTTTAACCGTTTCTGGTAACAAATCAGTGTCCATTAGCCAGCGGTAGCTCTTGGGGTTACGGTAATCCAAATGTTGCCAAAAAGGTTGAACTGGTGTGGCTACTCCATTCATGTCAATTGGTGTCATGCCGCCTTGACCATCAAACTGACAAGCATAGACTGCATCAGCCTCTTTCAATGATGAGCCATAAATGGTTTCCACATCCAGCTCCTTACCCTTAGTGTTTAATTATGTACATAGTATGACTATATGCCACGTCTTCCGGATTGGTGATCGGGTATCCTTTTAACCAAGGTTTTATTAACCTGCCGTTAGTGTACTGATAAATCGGTGCAATAGGTGCCTGTTCAGCAATCATTTGCTCCGCTTTGTTATAGTCATCGTTTCTTAAGCCATCATCTGTTCGCAAACTAGCAGATTGTAGTAGTTTGTCGTAATTTGCCTGATGGAATTTAGCAATATTGCCACTATGCGTTGAAGTTAGCAGGCTTAGAAATGTCGAGGGCTCGTTATAATCACCCACCCAAGATGCACGAATAACATCAAAATTGCCTGTGTTACGGCTATCAATATACGTTTTCCATTCCTGATTCACCAAATTCACTTGTACACCCAACTTTTTCTTCCACATAGAAGCAATCGCAATCGCAATTTTTTGGTGATTTTCGGAATTATTATAGAGTAGAGAAAGTTTCAGTGGATTGTTCGGACCGTAACCCGCCGCGTGTAACAAAACTTTAGCCTGTTGGTCCAATTCTGCTTGCGTATGTTGTTCCATGTCACTGATCACAGGATGGAAACCCGCGGTCACATCCGGCGTAAAATGCCAGGCAGGTTTCTCCCCTGTCGCCAAGACTTTTTCCGCAATAATTTTACGGTCAATGGTCATAGAAAGCGCTTTACGCACTCTGGCATCATTCGTTGGTGCACGTTGGGTGTTAAAAGCGTAATAATAGGTCCCCAACTGATCCGGCGTATAGACTTGCCCAGATAATTCATGCTGCAATTTTTTATACATATTTTTCGGGAAGGACTCGGTGATATCCAAATCATCCGCCAGATAGCGTTTAGTCGCGTGCGATTCTTGATTAATGGGTACGAATGTGACTTTGGTCAGGACGGTTTTTTTATGATCCCAGTAATAAGGGTTTGATGTCAGAACGATTTTCTCATTAACAATTCTATCATGTAATTCGAAAGCCCCATTCCCCACCAAATGACCAACCTTTATCCACTCTTTCCCATATTTTTCAACTATTTTCTTATTGACCGGATAGAGACTGAAATTCGCCGTCAGGTTGGGAAAATAAGGCACAGGCCGGTTTAACGTCACCTTTAATGTGTGCTTGTCAATGGCTTCAACACCCAGTTTTGCTGGTAGCAGTTTACCGTCAATAATTTCCTGAGCATTTTCAATACCCGCTAGTGCGGCAAACCAAGCAAAAGATGACGTATTAGCCGGAGTGACCAACCGCTGCCAACTATATACAAAATCTGTCGCGGTAACGGGTTCGCCGTTTGACCAACGGGCATCAGAACGCAGGGTAAAAAACCAAGTTTTGTTGTCTGCTGTTTTCCACGCTATTGCTACACCGGGAATCGCATTGCTATACGCATCCTGATTCACCAGCCCTTCAAACAGATCACGCTGAACTTGCGCCTCGGTCAAACCCACGGCATTAATCGGGTCTAAGGATGCCGGTTCGTCTTTTAGGTGACGAACCAGTTCCTGTTTGTCATTAAGCTGAGTGCCAGAAGGAACTTCCGCAGCAAAAGCAGAAACGGTGATAAGAGAACTATTGATAAGTAGTGCACAAGAAATCAAATTGAAATAGCGCATAAGGTAATAATCTGCCCTGTTATAAAATAGATATCCCATTACTAAATTATAAGCCATTGTCAGAATGACACAATCAGACAATTTTACTCTCACAAGCACTATTTTTGATGGGCAAGAGCCGAATATTCTTCTACACTGGGCAATCGTGGTTCATTTATCAGAGGAAGAAAACTATGACACAAACAGTAAAATTTCAAGGCAATGATATCTCCGTAAGCGGCCAGTTCCCAAAATCAGGGGAAAAAGCGCAAGATTTTACTCTGACAGCCAAAGATCTCTCCGATGTCTCTCTTAGCCACTATGCCGGAAAGCGTAAAGTGCTGAATATTTTCCCAAGTATCGATACCGGTGTTTGTGCGGCATCAGTACGCAAATTTAATCAGGTAGCGAGTGATTTGGAAAATACCGTCGTACTGTGCATTTCTGCCGACCTGCCTTTTGCTCAGTCCCGTTTCTGTGGTGCGGAAGGGTTATCAAATGTCGTCACGCTGTCTACCCTGCGTGGCGGTACTTTCAGTGAAGATTATGGCGTTGCCATCAGCGGTAGTCCTCTGAGTGGTCTCACAGCCCGTGCAGTCATTGTGCTTGATGAAAGCGATAATGTGATTTATAGCCAACTGGTTGATGAAATCACTAATGAGCCAGATTACGATAGCGCACTGGCCGCACTGAAATAAATCCCATGATTTATGCCCACTTCCGGTGGGCATTATTTTATTCGTCACCATCCGGCTCATATTCGGTAGCATGCTTCCTGCTACTCAGACCGTATTCTCTCAATTTATTGGCAATCGCAGTATGCGATACCCCAAGACGTTTAGCCAGTTTACGCGTGCTGGGATAGTGCCGATAAAGACGCGTTAACACCGAACGTTCAAAACGTTTACTGATTTCATCCAGAGAACCATTGAACACATCTTCACTAAAAGAAACCTCTGTTTCAAACTCTGGCAGTTGTATATCCCGCGGCGTCAACTCCATATTTTCAAGCTGAGTCAGCGCCCGATAGATGGCATTTTGTAACTGCCTTACGTTACCGGGCCAACTGTAACTCGTCAGAAAGTGGGAAAGTTCAGGGGACAATTTCGGTTTCGGTACTCCCTGTTCTTCAGAAAAACGCTCAATAAAATACTCCACCAGCGGCATAATATCTGTTTTACGATCACGCAACGACGGGAGCGTAATCGCCAACACATTAAGGCGATAATAGAGATCTTCGCGAAATTCCCCTCGTTGCACCAATTCAACCAGATTTTTTTGTGTCGCACAGATAACTCTGACATTCACTTTGACTTCATTTTCTTCCCCTACTCGGCGGAAAGTACCGTCATTAAGAAAACGTAGCAGCTTAATTTGCATCTGTGGCGACATTTCACCAATTTCATCCAGTAAAACCGTGCCACCATTAGCCTGCTCGAAGAAACCTTTCTTTCCTTCAATCGCATTAGGATAAGCGCCAGCAGCATAGCCAAACAGTTCACTTTCTACTACATCATCCGGCATCGATGCGCAGTTCAACCCCAAAAAGGGCTGTTTTCCGCGTAAGCTGTGCAAATGACAGGCTTTTGCCAGAATATCTTTGCCCGTTCCTGTCTCGCCAATCAGCAACAGTGGCGCATCCAGCATCGCCATTTTACGCGCCTGCTCAATAATCTGAGCCATTTTTGGGCTAACAGCGATAATCGCCTTAAACTCACTACCATCATTGACAGTCAGTTTTTTCAGTTGATTCCCTATTCGAGCAGCAGATTTGAGCATAATCACTGTGCCAACACATTGCATTTTCTGCTTTTCATCCATCAGTTGAATAGGCGTAATATCCATCAGGTAGTCCAGACCTTTGAGCGTTATCCTTTCCACACGTTGCTGGATATTTTTATTTTCAAACCAGCGCGAAAAATTATAACCACTGATAAACTGCCCGATAGGTTTTTGATAAGTTTGTTCTTCACTAACACCAAATAGCTTAAACACCGCAGAGTTAGCAAGCTCAATATTTCCTTTCAGATCAACTGAAAAAACAGGCTCAGGCAAGGATTCCAACAGTGCACACATCGCTTTGTGTTCTCTTTCTGAAGGCATAAAAGAGACGGTACGAACATCAATAACACCATTAATCCGGCGAATTTCTGCCATCAATTTACGAAATACATTGAAATCAACTGGTGAAAAATTAAGGTAAATCCGGCCGATTTGAGATATTTCTATCCCTTTTAAATCAATATTCTCTAATACCAGTAGATCGAGCAGTTCACGGGTCAGCCCAATTCGATCATGGCAAACAACTTCTAAGCGCATCTGTTTTGACCTTATTTACATTAATACATATAATTTTTTAAAATACTACTCTCTACAATTATTCATATGAAGCATTCTGTCAGTAAAAATTGACCGGACTCCGGTTTTTTAATGTCGCAAATAACATAGCATTTGAAACTTTCACTAAAATAAACAAATTGTAAGATTGATTATAAAACAAATTAATAAAATAACGTAAAAGATTGTCGTTATCTGGATATTTTGTGCGTTCATATAGAATTAAAGCATATATCATTTAATTAACTATATTCTTAGACTTATTTGGCAGGATATTCTTAAGTTGAGTGATTAGCTGACGACGGAAATCTCCTAATTTAGGTTTATCACCTTCTATCCAAGGTAATGGCCTACATAATTCCATCGCTTTGATACCCAACCGGGCAGTCAGTAAACCGACACCGATCCCTTGAGCGGCTCTAACAGAAAGGCGCGCAGCGATATCCTGCGATAACCAATCCATACCCACTTCCCGCACCACTTCTGAAGCACCAGAAAAAACAATATTCAGCAAAACAAGGCGGAAGAGCCGAATACGACTGAAATATCCCAGTTCAATACCATATAGAGCTGCAATACGATTAATTAGCCGGATATTACGCCAGGCAATAAATGCCATATCGACAATGGCCAGCGGGCTAACTGCTATCATTAATGCTGATTCCGCAGCACAGCGGCTGATTTCAGCCCTGACTTGAGAATCCAAAACAGGTTGAACCCATTTACTGTACAACACCACCACTTCACGATCGTTATGTGTATCATGTAAAGCAGCCCGCCAGCGCTGTAACGCCGGGTTATGCTGTTCGATACCCGCTTGACTTGCCAACTTCTCGCAAAATTCCCGCCCTTTACCCACGCCATGATGTTGCAATAACGCTCTCGCAGTATCACGTTCCTCAGACCGCACTCTTAGCCGATAAAGACGATGCCACTCACTGACAAGAGAACCTATTCCCGCAAAGACAATCATGCTCCCGGCGGCCGCTACACCTAATGCGCTCCAATCCTGTTGCTGCCATGATTGATAAATCCACTGCACAAACTGAGCAACCGTACTCAGCCCCAATAACATCAGAGAACCATATACCATTTTACGCCAGCCACTACGCTTAGGTTTCAGTGCTGCATTAACTATCCCTTCTACCTGACCTTCGCGTTCTTCAGCCTCAAGTTCTGGTGAAGCAGGACAAAAATTCGCTGTCTCTTTTTCATTAAAGATCTGGGCAGGCTTTAAGACCGGCTCTTGTGGCCCCGATAAGGATTCTGCAAAGTCAATTCTTGGCTTCAAAGGCTCCGTCATTTCACTTTATCTCCCACTAAAAATTCCAGCACGGTATCCAACCGGATATGAGGCAATGGTGTATCAACATTTACCGGACAAGGGCTAAACTCCTCGAAAGAGAAACCCTGTTTTTGCCAGAAGTTATCCTCAGGTAAACGCCGTGGCACCTCTCCGGGAAAAAATGTCAGCGGCTTACCATCTGTAAGCCGATATCCTTTCAACGCCGGAATACTTTCACCATTATGTTCAATCATGCCACTTTCTGTCGCCCGTACCGATGCCAGGCCAACACAATCCATGCTGATACCTTCAAAAACCGCATTTTGTCTGGCTTCCTGAACCAATTGCTGGAGTAAAGAAACCAAATTAGCATGCTGATCTGCGGTAACGTGATCGGCCTTACTGGCAGCGAACATTAATTTATCAATACAAGGGGAAAACAGGCGGCGGAAGAGCGTTCGTTTACCATAATGAAAACTTTGCATTAATTGTGCCAGCGCCAAACGCATATCATTAAATGCTTGTGGCCCACTGTTTAATGGCTGTAAACAATCTATCAACACAATCTGCCGATCAAAACGTAGAAAATGCGCTTTATAAAACCCTTTCACCACCGACTGGCAGTAATATTCAAAGCGCTGACGCAGCATACCGATATTCGTGTGTCTATCTGCCTGAGCAAATCGTGACTCAGTGATATGGTTGATATCCGGCCACGGGAAAAATTGTAAAGCCGGAGCGCCCATCATATCGCCGGGCAGAACAAATCTCCCCGGCTGAATAAAATGTAAGCCTTGCTCTTTGCATTTAACCAAATATTCCGTATAGGACTGAGCAATAGTAGCCAACAGATTCTCATCTGCGGGTGCCAGTGGATCGCACTGTTTACAAAGTTCCAACCAAGGTTTTGCCCATTCAGCTCTTTGTCCCTGCAATAAGCTATTCATCTGATGTGACCATGCCAAATAGCTTTGCGCCAACATCGGTAGATCCAACAGCCATTCGCCGGGATAATCCACAATTTCCAGATATAACGTGGCAGTGTCTTTAAAATGGCGCAGCAGAGAATCGCCAGAACGGTAACGAAGTGCCAGACGGATTTCACTGACGCCCCGCGTCGGGGTCGGCCAGGCAGGTGGTGTGCTGTAAAGTGCGGTCAACCCTTCATCATAAGTAAAACGAGGAACGCCCAAATCACGTTGAGGAACCCGTTTTACACCCAACAAGCGACCGTCACGCACAGCAGAAAATAGCGGCAATCGAGCACCGCTATGGAGGTTAAGTAACTGATTAACCAAAGATGTGATAAACGCTGTTTTACCACTACGACTTAATCCTGTTACAGCTAACTGTAAATGGCGATCCATCCCGCGATTAACCAGCGCAGTTAATTCATTTTGTAGCCGTTTCATGTCTCTCCTGCGAGAAGTATTACAACAATTTTTTTGTATCAGCCAAGCCATAGGTAATTTTTGCTATCAAAGCTGCCTGAAACGGCTGCGAACGCTGAACGTTTCTGAGGTGATATAACGCTCCATTTGGCGCAGACGAATCTCTCCCGATTTCAATTGATAGTCGATTTCATTCAGCAAGTTTTGTGCTGAAAAATGGGCCTCTTCGGTATATTCCGAGGGTGCCGGATCAAGGACGAAAACCAGTACAATATAAGCAACAACCACAAAACCAAACAGGCCAAAGAAGAGCGACAATACCGCGATGGCTCGAATTAAACGTACTGGTACATCAAAATAATAGGCCAACCCAGCACAAACACCTTTAATTTTACCCTTTTCGGGTATTCGATACAGTTTCCGGCGGTTACCATTCGACATTATGATTGCCTCCAATCAGGATGTTCCGCATCCAGAATATCTTCCAATGTTTTGATTCGTGCCTGCATATGTTGAACACGCTCTGCCAGACGCTGAATTTCATTCTGATCTAACTGGCTTTGATTGGAATTCCGGCTGTTATAATGCAACCACAACCAGATGGGTAACACAAAAAGTACAAAAATAGTCAGCGGAATGCCAAGAAATATAGAGCCCATCACTTTTCCTTAATGGTGAGTTGAGTGCACCAACATTTAATGTTGTTCTTTATTAGCATTTATTTTAGCCTTCATTGCCGCTAACTGCGCACTGATTTCATCGTCTGCTTTTAATTCAGCAAACTGTTGATCCAACGATTTTTGTTTTCCCATGCCCACGGCTTCTGCTTCCGCTTCCATATGATCGATACGGCGCTCAAATTGTTCGAAGCGAGCCATTGCCTGATCAATTTTACCGCTGTCTAGCTGATGACGAACCTGTCGGGAAGAGGCGGCCGCCTGATGACGCAAAGCCAACGCCTGCTGTCTTGCTCGGGTTTCGCTAAGTTTGTTTTCAAGCTCAACAATCTCCCCTTTCATTCGCTCAAGTGTCTCTTCCAGTATGGTCAATTCATGTTTCAATGTATCCACTAAAGTAGCCACTTTCTGCTTTTCAAGCAGCGCTGCCCGCGCCAAATCCTCTCTCTCTTTATTCAACGCCAGTTCCGCTTTTTCCTGCCAATCGTGCATTTGTTGTTCACCTGCGGTAATGCGGCGAGATAACTGCTTTTTCTCTGCCAGAGCACGGGCGGAAGTTGAGCGAATTTCAACTAAAGTGTCTTCCATCTCCTGAATCATTAGACGAATCATTTTCTGCGGATCTTCCGCTTTATCCAGTAATGAAGAGATATTGGCATTCACGATATCAGCAAAACGAGAAAAAATACTCATAGCAAATTATCCTCTTTGGTTAAGGTTGGTTAATACTATTCATGTCACTTCTATCCTATCAAGAGTCGTGCCAACTTTTTATTTACTCTATTTTCATGAAATATAAATAAATTTTTTTATTTAACTTTTTATCACAACATAATAAAGTGGCTAAAATAACCAATTGTCGGTGAAAATAACCATGAATGACGCCACAGAAAACCTATTGGGTGAAGCAAACAGCTTTCTTGAAATTCTGGAGCAGGTATCCGCGCTGGCAAAATTAAGCAAACCCGTTATCGTGATTGGGGAACGCGGAACCGGCAAGGAGCTGATTGCCCGCCGTTTACATTATTTATCTCCCCGCTGGCAAGGCCCATTTATCTCCCTAAACTGCGCGGCGCTGAATGAAAATTTATTGGATTCAGAGTTATTTGGTCATGAAGCTGGCGCATTTACCGGGGCACAAAAGAGGCATCAAGGAAGATTTGAACGTGCTGATGGAGGAACGCTATTTCTTGATGAATTGGCAACCGCACCAATGCAAGTTCAGGAAAAGCTATTGCGTGTCATTGAATATGGGCATCTTGAACGCGTTGGCGGCAGCCAATCATTACAAGTCGATGCTCGGCTGATATGCGCAACCAATGATAATCTGCCCGCAATGGCAGCTAAGGGGCAATTCCGCGCTGATTTGCTCGATAGGCTGGCTTTCGATGTGGTTAATATCCCACCATTGCGGCAACGGCAGCAGGATATCATGTTGTTAGCGCAACATTTTGCTATTCAGATGTGCCGTGAACTTGATTTACCCCTATTTCCCGGTTTCACTGACCAGGCAAGGCAACAGTTACAGAATTACACGTGGCCCGGTAATATTCGTGAACTGAAAAATGTTGTGGAACGATCGGTTTATCGTCACGGCGAAAATTCTGCTCAACTTGATAATATTATTATTAATCCATTCGCCTCCACACCACATTTTATTGCCAATGTTGATGATAGTCATGATTTATCTCCACAACTTCTGCCTTCATTGCCTGTTAATTTGAAACAGTGGCAACATGACAGCGAACGACAATTAATAGCGTTATCATTAAAAGAGAGCAGATTTAACCAAAGAAAAGCAGCAGAGAAACTACGACTGACCTATTATCAATTACGAGGCTTAATGAAGAAACATGATATCAACGTCGGCGAGAAGTAATCCGAATTACAGATAAAAAAAAGCCAGCACCCGAGCTGGCTAAAAAACACTGGAAGCAATGTGAGCAATGTCGTGCTTTTCCTGAGATAACAAAAGCTGTTTCCCGGAAGAGCGATACAGATGATAATGGTTATCAATACGTTTTGTAAAGCACTTTATTGAGAATTTTTCTCATTATCATTCCCGCAGCGTTTTTTTGGGCTCAAGCGCGAATTGAGATACAATGTGTCAATTCTAATTAATAACAGATGCCCTATATGCGCAGTTTGATTTATTGGATCATATTATCCCTTTCAGCACCGGCTATTGCAGAAACAATAGCTACGCCTGAAAAAAATCCCCACGTTCCGACTGACATTCAGCAACAAGGGTTCATTTATTGTGTTAATGGCAACCTGAACACCTTTAATCCCCAACTGGCTAGCAGCGGTTTAACTGTCGATACACTGGCAGCACAACTCTATGAGCGTCTGCTAGATGTTGACCCTTATACTTATCGCTTACTCCCTGAATTAGCCTCCCATTGGGAAATACTGGATAACGGTGCTACCTACCGTTTTTATTTGCGCCATAATGTCTCATTTCAATCAACAGACTGGTTTACTCCGACCCGTAACATGAATGCTGATGACGTCATTTTCAGCTTTAAGCGTCTGTTTGATAAGCAACACTATTATCACAACGTCAATGGCGGGCATTACCCCTATTTTGACAGCCTCCAACTGGCCGATTCTATTCAAAGTATCCGTAAACTTAATGAATATACGGTGGAATTTCGTTTGAACGAACCAGATGCTTCTTTTCTTTGGCATTTGGCAACCCACTATGCCCCAATACTTTCACAAGAATATGGGCAACAATTGCATCAAATGAATCGCCATGAACAAATTGACTGGAAACCTGTCGGCACAGGCCCATTTATGTTGGAAGATCATCGGACCAGACAATTTATCCGTCTGGTTCGTCATGATAAATACTGGAAAGGCAAACCACAAATGCGCCAGATAGTTATTGACGTCGGTGCCGGCGGCACCGGCAGGATGTCTAAACTTTTAACCGGTGAATGTGATGTATTAGCGTATCCCGCTGCCAGTCAGCTTACTGTTTTACGAGATGATCCTCGCCTGCGTCTAACTTTACGCCCAGGAATGAATATCGCTTATCTGGCTTTCAATACCAGCAAGCCACCGCTTGATAAGCTACAGGTTCGGCAAGCTATTGCTTACGCTATTAATAACCAACGGCTGATGCAATCCATCTATTATGGTACGGCGGAAACCGCCTCATCAATTTTACCTAGAGCATCATGGGCTTATGATAATCAAACTGAAATTACGGAATATAACCCAGAAAAATCCCGTAAAATACTTAATGATCTCGGATTGAATGGCTTGCAATTGAGTTTATGGGTACCTTCCGCCTCTCAATCATATAATCCAAGTCCACTCAAAATGGCAGAACTGATTCAGGCCGATTTAGCCCAAGTTGGTATTACCATGAGCATCAAACCTGTTGAGGGCCGCTTTCAGGAAACCAAACTGATGGATAAATCTCACGATATGACATTATCAGGCTGGTCAACTGACAGTAATGACCCAGACAGTTTTTTCCGTCCACTATTAAGTTGTGCGGCTATCGCTTCACAAACAAATTTCAGCCATTGGTGTGAGCCAACATTTGATAAAATTTTGCGGGAAGCTTTGATTAACCAGCAATTATTATCCCGAATTAAATATTATCATGCGGCTCAACAAGTCCTTGAGCAGCAATTACCTATATTACCATTAGCCTATTCTCTGCATTTACAGGCCTACCGTCATGATATTAAAGGGCTAGTACTCAGTCCATTTGGTAATACCTCTTTCGCTGGCGTTTATCGGGAAAAAGAGACTAACCAAATCAATCAGAAGGGTAGCAAATGATTATTTACACTCTCCGCCGTCTGCTATTGCTGATTATTACCCTGTTTTTCTTGTCACTGATAAGCTTTAGCCTAAGTTACTTTACCCCCAATGCGCCACTCAGCGGGGCATCCCTATTTGATGCTTATATCTTCTATTTCAACAGCTTATTACTATGGGATTTTGGCGTATCCAGCATTAATGGTGAACTTATCAGCGAACAACTACGGGAAGTGTTCCCTGCCACCATGGAGCTCTGTATTCTGGCTTTCTCTACCGCCTTACTCGTCGGCATCCCCCTCGGGATTATTGCGGGAGTATGGCGTAACAAACCCGCGGATACTGTTATCATCTCCATTGCTTTGGTCGGATTTTCCATCCCGATTTTTTGGCTAGCATTATTACTCACGCTATTTTTCTCTCTTTATCTCGGCTGGCTACCTGTCTCCGGGCGCTTTAATCTGCTATATCAGATTGAACCTGTAACAGGTTTCTCATTAATTGATGCCTGGTTATCAAAATCACCCTATCGTAATGAGATGATCATTAGTGCCATACAACACTTGCTGCTGCCCGTTATTACACTCGCCGTTGCACCGACAACCGAAGTTATTCGGTTGATGAGAAACAGTACAGAAGAAGTTTTTGGTGAAAACTATATCAAAGCCGCCGCAACCCGCGGTTTATCAAGGCTGACAATTATCCGTCGTCATGTGTTACACAATGCATTGCCCCCTATCATTCCGAAACTAGGATTACAATTTTCCACCATGCTGACACTGGCAATGATGACAGAACTGGTATTTAACTGGCCGGGGCTTGGTCATTGGTTAGTCAGTGCCATTCGCCAGCAAGATTATTCCGCCATTTCTGCCAGTGTTATGGTGATTGGCACACTGGTGATTTCTGTCAATGTTCTGTCTGATATTATTGGCGCAATGACTAACCCTCTGAAGCATAAGGAATGGTATGCCCTTAGATAATTTTTATCGTGAAAAGAAAATGCCGTCACCGATAAAGGTCATCTGGCGCTTTTTCTATTCTGACATGTTGGCAATGATGGGGTTTTATGGGGTGCTGATTCTGATCGCCCTAAGTCTGTTTGGTGGCTATCTGGCCCCCTATAAGCTCGATCAACAATTTCTTGGTCATCAGTTGCTGCCACCTTCATGGTCATATCACGGTAATATCGCATTTTTTCTAGGTACCGACGATCTTGGACGCGACATTCTCAGCCGATTACTAATAGGTACCGCCTCTACATTCGGTTCAGCGCTGTTAGTCACTTTGGCAGCCGCTTTATGTGGTCTGATTATCGGCTGTCTGGCAGGCATGACACGAGGACTGAAATCCGCGGTGCTCAATCATATTCTCGATACATTACTCTCTATCCCATCACTCTTGTTGGCAATTATTGTCGTCGCCTTTGTGGGTGCCAGTTTGCAGCATGCAATAATCGCTATTTGGTTGGCGCTATTACCACGTATCGTTCGCACAGTTTACAGCGCTGTTCACGATGAGCTAGATAAAGAATATGTTATTGCCGCTCGCCTGGATGGCGCTTCTAATTACCACATTCTATGGTACGCCGTATTACCCAACATTACCGCCGCCTTGGTCAACGAGCTAACACGCGCCATTTCTATCGCCATACTTGATATCGCTTCACTGGGTTTTCTCGATCTTGGTGCCCAACTTCCCTCACCCGAATGGGGGGCCATGTTGGGCGATTCACTGGAGCTAATCTATGTTGCGCCCTGGACCGTTATGTTGCCCGGCGCGGCAATTATGTTCTGTGTCTTGTTAGTCAATTTATTAGGTGATGGATTACACCGAGCAATTAATTCCGGGGTGGAATAATGCCATTACTCGACATTCGCAATCTCACTATTGAATTTATGACTGCCAAAGGGCCGGTTAAAGCGGTTGATCGCGTCAGTATGTCACTGATAGAAGGCGAAATACGCGGTCTGGTTGGTGAATCCGGCTCAGGTAAGAGCTTGATTGCCAAAGCAATAAGCGGAGTCACTAAAGATAATCTCAAAGTGACGGCTGACCGTTTTCGCTTCGATGATATTGACCTGCTCCGTCTGACTCCACGTCAGCGCCGAAAAGTGATCGGCCACAATATCTCAATGATTTTTCAGGAGCCACAATCCTGTCTTGATCCTTCTGAAAATATTGGTCGGCAACTCATTCAAGCTATCCCCTGCTGGACTTACAAAGGCCGTTGGTGGCAACGTTTCAAATGGCGAAAACGCCGGGCTATTGAATTACTCCACCGTGTGGGAATTAAAGATCATAATGACATCATGAGTAGCTTCCCTTGCGAGTTAACGGAGGGAGAGTGCCAAAAGGTCATGATTGCTATCGCATTGGCGAACCAACCACGCCTGCTGATTGCAGATGAACCAACCAATGCGATGGAACCGACCACACAAGCTCAGATTTTCCGTCTGTTAGCACGATTGAATCAGAACAATAACACCACCATTTTACTGATAAGTCATGACTTGCAAATCATGAGCAAATTGGTGGATCGCATTAATGTTCTGTACTGTGGTCAAACGGTCGAAAGCGCCGTTCCCGATGAATTACTGGTAACACCACACCACCCTTACACACAAGCATTAAGCCGCGCTATCCCTGATTTTGGTAGCTCTTTGCCCCATAAAAGCAGGTTAAACACCTTATCAGGCGCTATTCCATCCCTTGAGCATTTACCCATTGGCTGCCGTTTAGGTCCGCGTTGCCCTTATGCGCAAAAAACGTGTATTGAAACACCACGGTTGCGGGTGATTAAAAACCACGCTTTTGCCTGCCACTTTCCACTAAATCTGGAGGAACAGTAATTGGTTAATACTCTGCTAGAAGTTAGGAATTTGGCTAAAACTTTTCGCTATCGAACAGGTTTTTTTCATCGTCAACATCTCAATGCGGTAAAACCCGTTAGCTTTACTTTAAAAACTAAACAGACACTGGCAATTATTGGTGAAAACGGTTCTGGAAAATCAACACTGGCAAAAATGCTTTCAGGCGTCATCGAGCCAACTGCCGGTGAAATCATGATCGAAGGCCATAAACTCACTTACGGTGATTACAGTTATCGCAGCCAACGCATTCGCATGATATTTCAGGACCCAAGTACGTCGCTAAATCCTCGTCAGCGTATTGGGCAAATTCTCGATATTCCCCTTCTGCTTAATACAGCGCTTAATACAATGGAGCGGGAAAAACGGATCAACCAAACATTGCGGCAAGTTGGCCTGTTACCGGACCATGCCAATTATTATCCACATATGTTAGCCTCAGGCCAGAAACAACGGGTAGCACTGGCGCGCGCATTGATATTACAACCTCAGATTATTATTGCTGATGAGGCATTAGCATCACTCGATATGTCTATGCGATCTCAAATCATTAATCTGATGTTGGAATTACAGGAAAAACAAGGTATTTCTTACCTCTATGTCACCCAGCATCTTGGCATGATGAAACATATCAGCGATCAGGTGCTGGTCATGCATCAAGGGGAAGTTGTTGAGCGGGGAAATACAGCAGAAGTGTTGGCTTCTCCTCTGCATGATATGACCCGCCGTCTGATCGCTAGCCATTTTGGTGAAGCACTCACCGCTGATGCCTGGCGGCAGGATATTCCTTAGCATATAGAAAACGATAATCACTGCTCGGAGCAGAACGCAAAATACAGCATATTTCTCTCTAGCATGATAGAATTACTGGGTTTATTAACAATAAAACGTCATATTGATATTATCTCTGTGAGCAATCTTAATCCATGAATATCATTACCGGCGTTATCACACAAGGATACTGTTATGGGTTTTATGACCGGCAAGCGCATTCTGATCACTGGCGTCGCCAGTAAACTCTCCATCGCCTATGGTGTTGCAAAAGCAATGCATGACCAGGGAGCTGAGCTGGCTTTCACTTATCAAAATGACAAGTTGAAACCTCGTGTTGAAGAATTTGCAGCTTCCCTAGATTCTACTATCGTTCTGCCTTGCGATGTAGCTGAAGACCAAAGCATTGAAGTCCTGTTCACCGAGCTGAGCAAAATTTGGCCAAAATTCGATGGTTTTGTTCACTCCATTGGTTTTGCACCTGCTGACCAACTGGATGGTAACTATGTCAGTTCCGTTACCCGCGAAGGTTTTAGAATCGCACACGACATCAGCTCTTACAGCTTTGTTGCTATGGCAAAAACTTGCCGTGAAATGCTGAACCCAAATTCTGCTTTACTGACTCTCACCTACTTGGGAGCAGAGCGCTCAATCCCTAACTATAATGTAATGGGTCTGGCAAAAGCATCTTTGGAAGCTAACGTTCGTTATATGGCTAACGCCATGGGCGCTGAAGGTATTCGTGTTAACGGTATCTCTGCCGGGCCTATCCGTACTTTGGCTGCGTCTGGTATCAAAGATTTCCGTAAGATGCTGGCTCACTGTGAATCCGTTAACCCAATTCGCCGCACTGTAACAACTGAAGATGTTGGTAACGCTGCGGCATTCTTGTGCTCGGATCTGTCCGGCGGTATTACCGGTGAAATCCTGCATGTTGACGGTGGTTTCAGCATTGCCGCAATGAATGAACTAGAATTGAAATAATCTGATTAATAATCAGTAACTTTTAATTCATAAGGCCAAGGCCCGAAAAGCTAGTTTTTCGGGCCTTCTATTATCAATAAAATAATATACCCGTCATCTTTCAAGTTGCCTCTTTGTTGGCTGCATTCACTCACCCTGGTCACATAGTTTGCTATGCTCCCGCGGATTCGCTCCCTTACCGTCGCGATCCATCTTGAAATCTATAAGGTATAGATTAATCACTTCATTAAATCATCACTAATAGGTAAAAATTAATTTTAAATCAAAATATAAAAAAACGATTAGAACGAATTATTAAACCCTTTGTAATTAAAGAGTTAAATGATATTACCTTATAATTGTTTTACCGAAATAAAAAATATCAGCTTGTTTCCTTGCACTAATCAGTAATATGTCCTTTAATATAATCAACAACTTAATTTCATAAAATCGATTATCAGTTCAATATTTTTAGTACAATATTTTATTTTTATTATCATTTTAACCTTTTAGTTTTAATATTATATTTCATGATTTCATACAATTTAATCATATTTATTATTTTAGCAAGGTGCATAAAATGAAAAATGATTTTTTAATTATATCCAATATGTTTAAATCAATTACCAATATAAAATTACCAGAATGCCTGAAAAATTATGATCTATCCCAAGAAATTGCAGCTTCTTGGAATGAATTTAGTGGATCATTATATCGCTGGCCATCCACATTGGAAGATTATGAATATGCATATAATTCCGATGAACAAGATATTGATAGAATTATTAAAAATATACACAAAGCAACAACTTATTTAGGTTCACTTAGCAGTGGATATTTAGGTCATGGTTATATTGCCAGAGTCAATCATGCATTGAAAGAAATTCAATCAGATTTTAGTAAGCTAGACGGTTTCATCTCAAAATTGCCACAACCCTTTGAAATATCTCAAATTGATTTTGAAAGTAAGAAAAACTTCGCAGAAAAAACACATATAAAAATACAACAATTATTAAAAAATATTCCAGATGGCGAAGATAAAAAACAAATATATAAACTCTCTTTATTGATGGAAGAAATCACTTTAAACATACCAGATATTTCATTTAGTCTTAGAAATATAAACAATTCAGTCAATAAACTTAATGGACAAATAAAAGCAATTAATAATATTTACAATGAGTTAGTCGAAAACTTTAATGAAGAAAATAAAAAAGATATTTTCACGAGAAACTATAGGCAATGCATGGTCTATTTTAGTGATTTTACAAATAAATTCAATTTATTTTCCTATGATTACAAATCATTTAACAAAAATAATATATTAATTATCTTATAATCAATATAAGATGAATTTTTGCAACTATCAATAATCGCCATTATTTATTCCATATAATATAATCAGTTGTAAAATATGCTATATACCCGTCATCTTTCAAGTTGCTTCTTTGTTGGCTGCACTCACTCACCCCGGTCACATAGTTATCTATGCTCCCGGGGATTCGTTCCCTTGCCGCCGCAATGCATCTTGAAATCCATAGGGTATATAACACAAAATACGGGGAAGTTTTGGATAAGTAATTCCATCCAAAACTCTCCTTAAATTTCTAGATTAATGCAACCAATCTACTTGAAAATAACGATAAAAAAACTAATAAATCACTTCTATAATAGAGTATAGAAAAGAGTTATTCACGATACAATCACACCACCTTATATCTATTTAATCATTCATTTATTTCCATCTATCGTGGTAGTATATATCAAGGCTATAGCAATGCCTTACTGAGTTCCTTTGTTCTATTATATCGAAAATTTTTAAGGAGCCATACATGAAACTTTATTACCAACCTGGAGCTTGTTCTCTCTCACCTCACATCATACTCCGTGAAGCAGGGCTTGATTTCAGCGTGATTAAAGTTGATCTGAAAACCAAAAAAACGGAGAACGGCGACGATTTTTTCGCAATCAATCCAAAAGGCCAGATACCCACTCTTCTGTTAGATAACAATGAGATCCTCACCGAAGGCTCTGTTATTGTCCAATATATTGCCGACCAGAAACCGGACAAAAAATTAATTGCACCAGCCGGAACGATGGAACGATATCGTCAACTTGAATGGCTTAGCCATATTTCCAGTGAAATTCATAAAGGATTTTCACCTCTGTTTTTTCCAGGAACACCAGAAAATTATCGTCCTGTTGCGATTAATAATCTACTGAGAAAATTCAAGTACATAGATGAAGTATTAGCAAAACAGCCATACATTGCCGGGGAGCATTTTACTGTTGCTGACGCTTACTTATTCACTCTCAGTAATTGGGCACCTTTAGTGCAATTGGATCTATCTGATCGGGTTCATCTTAAAGCTTATCAAGAGAGGATTGCAGAACGTCCAAATGTTCGTGATGCACTGAAAGCGGAAGGGTTAATTTGATTTACAGATAAAAGAACCGTTCCACACAATATCAGTGGAACGGTTAAATATCTTTACCCGTCATCTTTCAAGATGCATCTTGAAATCCATTGGGTATTAATCTAACTGTATTGCCCAAAATTTATGATTAGGTGCCACCATTCTGTCCTGAGCAGCCACAATCTGTAATTCGTATTCGCCCATCTCTTTGGTTGTTACCATCACTTCATAAACCGCAGCAGCGACATGTTCGAGGGCGGTTTGTAAAGACTCACCTTTTAATAGATTAACCAATAACAAGCCGCTGGTTAAATCACCAACACCCACTGGCTGCCGTTCGCCAAAGTCCACCAAAGGCCGACTCACATGCCAGCTATGTTCTTTAGTCACTAATAGCATTTCAAAACGATCAGTCCGATAACCCGCGCGACTAAGGTGTTTAACCAGTACAATATCCGGCCCTTTATCACATAGTGTCCGAGCAGCCATAACAGCCTGTTCTACATTAGTCACTTTCTGCATACTGAGTGTTTCAAGCTCCAGCAAATTTGGCGCAATGATATCACTTACAGGAAGTGCATCTTTACACAAAAATTCAGCTACCCCAGGCACAACAATACAACCTTTTTCTGGGTGCCCCATAACGGGATCACAGAAATACCAAGCATCGGGATTCACCGCTTTTACCCGTTTTACTATGTCGATAATATGGCCCCCTTGCTCCGCTGAACCGATATATCCACTCAGTACTGCATGACAAGATTTGAGCTGTTCAATTTCTTCAATGCCCTGAACGATTTCAGTAAGATGGTTAGCCGGCATAACACACCCTTTCCATTGAGCATATTGGGTGTGATTTGAAAACTGTACTGTGTTCAACGGCCATACGTTTACCCCCATCCGACGCATAGGGAATTCCGCAGCGCTGTTACCAGCGTGACCAAAAACAACATGAGATTGAATTGAAAGAATATTTTTCACAATGACGGCCTATATTTTTATTTTGGTTTCTATTTATAAGATTAAAGTCACAGTAAGAATATACCCGTCATCTTTCAAGTTGCCTCTTTGTTGACTGCACTCACTCACCCCGGTCACATAGTTTTCTATGCTCCCGGGGATTCGCTCCCTTGCCGCCGCGATGCATCTTGAAATCAATAGGGTATGTAAGAAAATGGGCAACATTATTGTTGCCCCATCATACCCGTTATCCTTCAAGTTGCCTCTTTATTAGATCCACGCCCTTGCTGTCGCGATGCATCTTGAAATCTATAGGGTATATATGCAACCTTGGTTATTTCCAGCAGATCAAACAATCGTGTTTTTTACCACGACGCAGCAGGGTGTAACGATCAAACAGACGGTTACTGTCAATAAACAGATATTCAGGTTCAGATTGTTTTTCACCATTAATTGCAACAGCGTTGGAACTGATCATCGTACGCGCCTGACCACGAGAAGGTACCAACCCGGCATTAACCAAAGCTTGTTGCAAATCTGCACCTTTTTCCAACTCAATTACCGGCATACCATCCTGTGCCAATTGAGCAAAATCCGCTTCGGTCAAATCAGCAGCAGCGCCAGAGAATAAACTTTCTGTAATCCGTTTAGCGGCTGCTAACCCCTCTTCACCATGCACCATACCGGTGACTTGTTCTGCCAACACGTACTGAGCACGAGGAGCTTTACCGCTATTTTTATCCTCTTCTTCCAAAGCATCAATATCTTCAAGATTCATAAAAGTAAAGAATTTCAGGAAGCGATAAACATCAGCATCCGCAGTGTTAATCCAGAATTGATAGAATTTGTATGGACTGGTTTTCTTCGGATCTAACCAAACAGCGCCACCTTCTGTCTTACCAAATTTAGTGCCATCAGATTTCGTGATCAGTGGAACGGTCATGCCAAATACTTGTTTCTGGGTGATACGACGAGTTAAATCAATACCAGAAGTAATATTCCCCCACTGGTCAGAACCACCAATCTGTAACTCAACACCATGGACTTCATTCAGGCGAGCAAAGTCATAGGATTGCAGGAGATTGTAAGAAAATTCAGTGAAAGAGATACCCACATCATCACGGTTCAAACGCTGTTTAACCGCCTCTTTATTAATCATTTGATTAACTGAGAAATGTTTGCCGATATCACGCAGGAAAGCCAGAACATCCATGTTGCCAAACCAATCATAATTATTGGCTGTTTTAGCGCTATTTTCGCCACAATCAAAATCGAGGAAAGGTGAAACCTGTCTACGAATTTTCTCCACCCACTCTTTAACGGTAGCTTCAGTATTCAATTTACGTTCAGTGGCTTTAAAACTTGGATCACCAATCAGCCCCGTAGCTCCACCAACTAACGCCACGGGTTTATGCCCGGCTAGCTGGAATCGTTTTAAACACAGCAAGGGAACCAGATGCCCCAAATGCAAGCTGTCAGCGGTCGGATCGAAACCACAATAGAGGGAGACAGGGCCCTGCGCCAGTCTCTCCGCTAACGCATTCTCATCCGTCACCTGGGCAATGAGGCCCCGCTCTTGCAGTTGTTTTATCAGGTTATTGCTAGACATTAATGACTCCATCAATTTGTGTATTTTGTCTGTTGTATATACCCGTCATCTTTCAAGTTGCCTCTTTGTTGGCTACACTCACTCACCCCGGTCACATCGTTATCTATGCTCCCGGGGATTCGCTCCCTTGCCGTCGCGATGCATCTTGAAATCCATAGGGTATGGGTCGCTACTTATAAAAGAGTGCGGCATAGGATAAAACGCCAATACTATAAGTGCTAGTATTAAAAATGATAACCCACGATTTATGGTGCAAGCCTGTCAACATGCCAGCTATCGCCTTGCCGTTGATAAATAAAACGATCATGGAGCCGGTTTGCACCACCTTGCCAAAACTCAACAGAATCAAAGGTCACTTTGAATCCTCCCCAGAAGCTAGGTAAAGGCACTTCACCATTCAAGAATTTCTGTTTCAATTCAAGGAACTTCCCTTCTAAAACACCACGTGCGGAAATACGGGAAGATTGTTGTGATGCCCATGCAGCAATCTGGCTATCCCTAGGACGACTATGGAAATATTTCACCACTTCAACAGGAGAAAGACGTTCCGCTTTACCAAGAAAAGAGACTTGCCTTTCCAGAGGATACCAAGGGAAATGGAGGCTGATTTTGTTATTGTGCGCCAAATGTTTTGCTTTCCGGCTGCCTAAATTTGTATAAAAAATCAGACTATTTGAATCAAAATGCTTCAATAACACAATACGTTGATACGGTTGACCATTCTCATCGACCGTCGCTATAGACATTGCCGTTGGATCACTCAACTTAGCGTTACATGCTTGATTAAGCCAACGCTCAAAAAGCTCGATGGGTTCTTCAGTCAAATCCTTACGTCTTAACCCACCACGAATATATTCACGGCGTAATTCTGCAACATCAAATTCGTTATGTTCTGACATTAACGTAGCTCTGTTTATGACTCACTAAATACCCGATAGCTTATCATTGTTATTGATTAATAACAGGATAAATCGCCCCTAAAATAGTTTCAGTACTCGCACCAGTAACAGAGGGTAAATTCCCTGGCGCACCTGACATTGTACGGAATGCTAACCAAGCAAATGCCAGTGCTTCCATATCATCACCGCTTAGGCCATATTTATCTGTCGGGCAAACCTCCGTCCCCGGTAATAAGGCAGAAAGTCGGCTCATTATCTGCGGGTTATGTGCGCCACCACCACAAACCAGCAGACGTTCACATCCACCACTCAACATAATTTGCTGTGATACAGACGCTGCTGTCAGCTCGGCCAGCGTTGCCTGAACATCGACAGGTGGTATGTCAGGAAAATTAACTAATTGCGCCTCCAACCAACTCATATTGAAATACTCGCGGCCTGTGCTTTTAGGAGCTGGTCGTGAAAAATAGTGATCAGAAAGCATTTGCCCAAGCAATTTGTTATTAACAACACCTTCTCGCGCCCATTGCGCATCTTTATCATAAGGTTTTTTCTGATGACGCCATACCCAACTATCCATCAGCATATTACCCGGACCTGTGTCATACCCTTTGACAGGTGATCCAGGTAATAGCGTCGTTATATTGGCAATACCACCGATATTGAGAATTATCCTTCGTTCTGTCAGATGGCCTAATACGGCGAAATGAAAAGCTGGAACTAATGGCGCGCCCTGCCCACCATATGCCATATCCCTCCGACGAAAATCACCAACCACAGTTATCCCAGTCAAAGCGGCAATACGGTTATTGTCGCCAAGTTGCATCGTGAAAGGCATATGACTATCTGGCTCATGCCAAACGGTTTGCCCATGACATCCCACAGCAGTAATGTCACTCGCGGTTAACCCTGTTTTAATCAGTAAGCCTTGTACAGCTTCAGCGAATAAAGAACCAAGTTCATAATCCAACCGACCGATTGCCGATAATGTCGTTTGCTGCCCTTGACAGACTGCGAGAATTTTCTGTTTTAATTCGTATGGGAATGGATGCGAATAACTAGCTTGCTGAGCAACAACTTTATCATTGATTGCGGCAAGCACCACATCAACGCCATCCAGACTTGTACCCGACATTACACCAATATAACGACCTGACTTCATAACCATTTAATTTGCCTTCCTGCTTAGAATCTGTCTCGATAAAATCAGAAACCATGCCAATAACTATAAAGCGCAGTAGTTTTGGCTGTATATGACTAATAGACAAACGAAGGAATAAAACCTGATTTTTGGAAACAACTTCACAAAAAATGCTGAATTTTTCATTAATAGCTATTTCTTTTAAAAATCTCTATTGACGTTTAATATACGTTTAGCACTAGATTGCTAATGTACTGATATTCTATTTGAATAAACTTTTTATTACTTATTGCCAATGCCGGTTGTTAGCCTGATTGCCCAGTGAGCTATCAGATTTCCGCAGTCAGGCATCGAAATTAGGAGTTACTATGTTTAAGCACTTTTTAGTTAGCGCGGTTGCCGTTGCTTCATTATCAGGCTGTGTCAACACCGATTCTCTTTCTGGTGATACCTACACTGCTGGACAAGCTAAGCAGGTCCAAACCGTCTCTTACGGCACAGTTGTTTCTGTTCGTCCTATCAATATTCAGGCGGGCAGCAATGAGAATGTATTAGGCGCGATTGGTGGTGCAGTTCTAGGAGGACTTGTTGGTAATACTATTGGTGGTGGCAGTGGCAACACATTAGCCACTGCCGCTGGTGCAATTGCCGGTGGTGTCGCGGGCCAAAATGTTCAGGGAGCTCTTAACACAACTAAAGGTGTAGAACTCGAAATTCGCCGTGACAGTGGTGAAAGCATCATTGTTGTTCAAAAACAAGGCAAAACAGCCTTTCATAAAGGCCAACGTGTAAGAATCGCAGGCCAAGGTAGTAATATTACTGTTTCACCTCGACAATAAGATTAAGAAAACCGTGACTTCATTCTAGTAAGTCGCGGTCTTCTTTCATCCGGTTAGCATTTCATGGATATCGTAATTACTATCTACTTTGTAATTGGATAATATTTTGCTCTAACTTCTGAACTAAAGTGGAAAGAAAAGCAAGTTCCTCGCGTGAAATACCTCCCAGAATCTCATTTCTTGTGGATTCAATAACACCATCTAACTCCCTAATAACCGATGCAGAATCTTCAGTTAGCTTGATTCTCTTTGCACGACGATCATTGGCACAAGTATGCCGGGTGATAAGTTTTTTTTCCTCAAGCTGATCTAATGTCCTGACTAAAGATGGTTGCTCGATACCGATAGCTTTCGCCAACTGTATCTGAGATTGCTCCTGAGGTAACCGGCTAATATTGTATAACGTTACCCAATGAGTCTGAGTTAATTCTAACGGCTTTAAACGGTAGTCAATTAAAGCACGCCAAATACGAACTAACCGTGCCAGATCTGATCCCAATGTAGATTCCAATTGTCCCTCCTTAAATAACTAGCCTACTAAACATAACAGCCAAATTTTTCTAAATCAGGCTAAAACTAGCCTTAAAAAAGTATATATAACTTCTGTATAATCACAGTAAATTCTTAGTAACTAACTAATTCAGGTAACTATAACCAAGAACAACTAAACTTAATTTAAACTCAGAACAAAACAATTAACATACAATATTTTTACCATAAAAACTATCAGAACTATGAATACAAGCAAGCAGAAACCAATAAATATCATTCAATACTTTATTCAAAGTACTATAAGAATAGCTGTCATCTAAATGCTAAGCTATCTATTTTTACATTAATGTTGTTTTTATTTTACATTTATCACACAATCAAGCTTAAAATTCCATTTAAAACATAAGGTTATAAAGAAATTCAAATAAGCTCACTTAGCCTTTCCGTTAATCAAAAAATAAAAAAATAACAAACAAAATACTTAAAATTATAGTAGAACATTTATAATTTTGCCAAAAATATAACCCTATATAAGTAAATCATTGGATTGTTAATTCCAATAACCTCAAAAATCGATAATTAAAACAGTGATGGCTGTTCAGGTGGTTCTTCATCTGTCTGATTTTCTGCTCTCAATACACGTAAATATCTTTGCCGGCACAGTCGCAATACTTCACGCTTTTGCCCATCTGACATTTTCATCCAATTAAATCTTTCTTCCCGGCTGCGATAACACCCCAGACAAAAGCCCCGCTCATTCGCCTGACAAATTCCTCGACAAGGGCTAGGAATAGCAAAAAATTCGAGTTGCTCAGCCATCACATCCCGTTTCCTATACAATCCACATACTATATTTAATTATAAACCTAGATAAGAATAAATTATAATTATGGACAAATTGAACTGTAACCGTAAGACACGTTATAGTTAGTGGTTTTTGTGCGATCTGCCGCACAAAAATATTGGTAAAACCATTAAATTAGAGGTAATTATGCGTTTACTCCATACCATGATCCGTGTTGGTGATCTACAACGCTCCATTAATTTTTACACTGAAGTGTTAGGCATGCGCCTGTTGCGCACCAGTGAAAACACCGAATATAAATACTCACTCGCCTTCGTTGGCTACGCTGATGAAAGCGAAGGAGCAGTAATCGAGTTGACCTATAATTGGGGAGTTGACCATTATGAAATGGGGAATGCCTTTGGTCACATCGCATTAGGTGTTGATGATGTCGCAGCCACTTGCGAATCTATTCACAAAGCAGGTGGTAGCATTACCCGTGAAGCGGGTCCTGTAAAAGGCGGAACAACCATTATTGCTTTCGTTGAAGATCCAGATAGCTACAAAATTGAACTTATTGAAAACAAAAATGCCAGCAACGCTCTGGGTAACTCAATCTGATGTCTGACAAAAAAGCGCCAAACGTCCTTAGTGGACGTTTTAGAGGTTATTACCCTGTTGTTATTGATGTTGAAACTGGCGGTTTTAATGCCAAAACAGATGCATTACTTGAAATTGCCGCCGTTACACTGGAAATGGATGGTGAAGGTTGGCTTACGCCTGGCGAATCACTTCACTTCCATATTGAGCCATTTGAAGGAGCCAACCTTGAACCAGCAGCCCTGGAATTCACCGGCATTGATCCATTAAATCCGCTACGTGGAGCGGTGAGCGAATATGAAGCTCTGCACGCTATTTTTAAAATGGTTCGTAAAGGGATAAAAAATAATCATTGTAATCGGGCAATTATCGTTGCTCACAATGCTAACTTCGATCACAGCTTTGTTATGGCTGCCACAGAACGCACCGGACTAAAACGAAATCCGTTTCATCCGTTTGCAACTTTTGACACCGCTGCTTTAGGTGGTCTGGTATTAGGACAAACAATCTTAGCAAAAGCCTGCATCACAGCCGGTATCCCATTCGATAATAATCAGGCTCACAGCGCGTTATATGATACTGATCGTACCGCTGAATTATTCTGTGAAATGGTCAACCGTTGGAAACAACTTGGTGGCTGGCCATTAACAACAACAGCAGAAAAAACTGGATAAATAGCTGAACGGCTAGATTAATATAATCAAATCTAAACAATAATCCCCCCATATATCAACATATGGGGGGATAGCATAATATACCCGTTATCCTTCAAGTTGCCTCTTTGTTGGCTGCGCTCGCTCACCCCGGTCACATAGTTTGCTATGCTCCCGGGGATTCACTCTCTTGCCGTCGCGATGCATCTTGAAATCCATTGGGTATAATCTGTAAGTAATTAAAAAATTACTCTGTCGCGTTTTCGCCCTGAGAACGACATTTATCAGCAGTTTCTTTGATTAATGTTTGTAGCTCACCACGCTGATACATTTCAATGATAATATCGCATCCACCTATCAACTCACCTTCCACCCAAAGCTGAGGAAAAGTTGGCCAATTAGCATATTTTGGCAACTCTGCACGAATATCTGGATTTTGCAAAATATCTACGTAAGCAAAACGTTCACCACACGCAGATAAAGCCTGAACCGCCTGCGCAGAAAAGCCACAATTTGGCAATTTAGGAGAACCTTTCATATACAATAAAATCGGGTTTTCTTTAATTTGGCGCTCAATCTTCTCAATAGTAGTCGTCATTTTTATTTCCTTTAAACCAACAGCCCGTTGATAACCAACATCGTCACGATATTGCGGAGAATACCATTTTCTCTCACTAATATGTATCCTGATCTCTTCGTATCCTGACACAGATGACATCATTTTCACGGTTATTTATCGTAGAGGTTGTTAAAAGCGGTGGCAGAAAGACAAAGAGCAGATAAAGAAACTATCTGCCCAATTTTTAAATCATCTAGCCCGTTCAAAACATCAGGCAAAGATTAAGCAAAGAGCGGCAAAAATGGCAATCATCACCAACGTGCTGACAGCAGTAAATAAACCAAGCTTCAAATCGGTATTCATAGAGCCTCCTCAGAATAAAAAGTTTATAGTGACAAAAACCAATCTATTGAGATGGTTAATTGCCCTTACATAAGGAAAAGCATAAATAGCGATTACCACCCATTTTATAACACTGATTATTGCTTTCACTTTTGAGCCAGATCAGACAAAATCCAGAATTTATCGCTAACTTATTGCTAGCCCCTTGATGTAAAGGGTTAGCAAGCGATTAACAAAGCGTTTTAAATTTAGACCAAAAGGTCAGGAGTCTTTCACCTCATGGCAACGATCAAAGATGTGGCTAAGCACGCTGGCGTCTCAACCACTACTGTATCCCATGTTATTAATAAAACCCGCTTCGTCGCTGAAGATACTAAAGCTGCTGTTTGGGCTGCTATTAAGGCACTGAATTATTCACCCAGTGCCGTTGCTCGCAGTCTGAAAGTTAACCACACAAAATCGATCGGATTACTGGCAACGTCCAGTGAAGCCCCCTATTTTGCTGAAATCATTGAGTCTGTTGAAAACAGTTGTTATAGCAAAGGCTATACGCTGATTTTATGTAACTCACACAATAACATTGATAAACAGAAAGCCTATCTCGCCATGCTGGCCCAAAAACGTGTGGATGGACTACTAATTATGTGTTCAGAATACCCGGAACAGCTATTGGGAATGTTGGAAGATTATCGCAATATTCCAATGGTCGTCATGGATTGGGGACAGGCCAGAAGTGATTTCACCGATACGATTATTGATAATGCATTCCACGGCGGTTATCTGGCTGGTCGTTATCTTATCGAACGTGGTCATCGTGATATTGGTGCGATCCCCGGCCCTCTGGCACGAAATACCGGCGGTGGCCGTCATCAAGGATTCTTAAAGGCGTTAAAAGAAGCCAACATTCCGATCAAAGAAGAGTGGGTTATTCAGGGGGATTTTGAACCAGAATCGGGCTATAAAGCCATGCATCAAATCTTGAATCAAAAACAGCGCCCGACTGCGGTTTTCTGCGGCGGAGATGTTATGGCTATGGGGGCGATTTGTGCTGCTGATGAATTAGGACTGCGCGTCCCACAGGATATTTCTGTCATCGGTTATGACAATATACGCAACGCTCGTTATTTCTCTCCGGCATTGACCACCATTCATCAGCCAAAAGAACGACTGGGGCAGATGGCGTTTTCCATGTTACTGGACAGAATAATCAATAAACGTGAAGATGCACAAACTATTGAAGTACATCCACGCTTGGTTGAGCGACGTTCTGTCGTGGATGGTCCATTTGTCGACTATCGTCGTTAATCCGTTTTATTCATCTTGAAGCCATTCAGCATTAAGAGTTTCACTATCGCCAAGATAGTCAAGCAGCCAACTTAATGCTGGAGAATGGCTGTTTTGAACCCATGCCAAACAACATGGACTGTCTGGTAAAGGCTGTTCCAATTCCAGCACGGCGAGTTTATTCTGCCGAATAAGCGGCATTGCCCTATGTTTAGGCACCATTCCCACACATAATCCCTCGTTTAGACAAGACAAACCGGATTCCCAATCAGGAACCACCAACCGGCGCTGATTATCCAGATTCCAGGTGTCACGCTTCGGTAAATTACGGGATGTATCTTCAAGGCACAAACTGGGATAAGGCCGCATTTGGTCATCAGATAACAGACCCGGCAACTGAGTCAGCGCATGGTCAGCGCTAACCACACATAGCCAAGGCATAAACCCCATATCTCGGAAACTATACCTTTCCCCGACTGGAGCTACCCGGGTTGCACCAATTGCAACATCAACTCGACTATTCACCAGCGCGTCCCACACACCATTAAACACTTCCTGATGAATAAAAAGTTCTATATCAGGAAAATGGTGGTAGAAATCAAGAATAAGCTGGCGACTACGCTCTGGTTTGACAACGAGATCAATAGCAATACTAAATTGCCCTCTCCAGCCGTTTGCAATTTGTTGACACTGATGACGAGTATCAATCATTTTTTTGATAACAGAGCGAGCCTCCTTGATAAACATAGCGCCTGCCTCAGTTAATTCTACATCCCGATGACGACGCTCAAACAACGAAACAGCAAGCCACTCTTCCAGTTGTCTTACGGTATAACTGATCGCAGAAGGGACACGATGAAGCTCCAATGCAGCCGCACTAAAACTGCCTGTTCTGGCAACCGCATCCACAACTTCAAGTGAATATTCTGACCACATAATTTTACCTTTCAATTTTTTTCACAGCACTATGCAAATATTACCATTTCACAAGTAAAAATCACGACATATAGAATATGTGTCAATATTGTTATCTACCTATACCCTATGGATTTCAAGGTGCATCACGACGGCAAGGGAGCAAATCCCCGGGAGCATAGCAAACTATGTGACCGGGGTGAGCGAGTGCAGCCAACAAAGAGACAACTTGAAAGAAACGGGTATATCACTGCAAATTATTTCAATCATGATATTCAAAGAGAGTAATCAAATGAAAAACTCAAGTCAGTTCATGTTCTACCTTGCAGGCTTGAGTATGCTAGGTTATCTGGCCATTGATATGTATCTGCCAGCATTCGGCACTATGCAACAAGAATTAGCGACATCGGCAGAAGCAATCAGTGCCAGCCTAAGCATCTTTCTTGCAGGTTTCGCCTTCGCTCAACTTTTGTGGGGACCTCTTTCAGATCGCTTTGGCAGAAAGCCGATTATCATCACCGGGCTATCCCTGTTTTCTATTGGCTGTCTGGGTATGATGTGGGTAACAGACGCCACCCAACTTTTAGTTTTGCGTTTTATCCAAGCCGTAGGTGTTTGTTCAGCCGCCGTCTCATGGCAAGCATTAGTTATTGATCGTTATGAAGCTAATCGTACCAAACGTGTTTTTGCAACGATCATGCCTCTGGTTGCGCTCTCCCCTGCCTTGGCACCTTTGATGGGAGCCTGGCTGTTACAACATGGCGGCTGGCGCATAATTTTCCTAGTCTTACTGGCAATTACATTATTACTGTTGTTTTTTACTCTGTTCTTGCAAGAAAATCGCAACAACCGTGAAACTCAAGTGCAAACAAATAATGTCTCTTTCCTTACGCTATTAAAATCACCGCTATTTAGTGGCAATGTTCTGATATTTGCATCATGCAGCGCCGGCTTTTTTGCCTGGTTAACAGGCTCACCTTCAATTCTCGGTGAGATGGGATATACCCCGGACGACATTGGTCTGAGTTATATTCCTCAAACGCTAGCCTTTATCGTTGGAGGTTATGGATGCCGCAGTATTTTAGCCAAAATAAAAAGTGATACTATTTTCCCTTATCTGTTAATTGGCTATGCTATCAGTATGATTGTGCTCTATTTAATTGCAAAATTTGACGAGCCAACGCTATTCACTATTCTGGTACCTTTTTGCTTTATGGCTGCAATGAATGGCGCGTTATACCCAATTGCAGTAGCAAACGCTTTATCCGCTTATCCACAAGACAGTGGAAAAGCCACTGCATTACAAAACACGCTTCAATTAGGACTCTGTTTTATTGCCAGTCTGATTGTATCAGCATTTATCAACAATCCACTTATATCCACAACCACTGTTATGGTTTCTACCGTTGTTCCAATGGCATTAGGATATTTTATACAGTGGAAAAAAAACGCTGATCGCTGCATTCAAACAGTTGAACAAAATTCCTGATATTAATCAGATTATTATCTCAATAAAGGCTGCTAATTATCAATTAATCGCAGCCTTTATTTATTAATTGATAAAACAATTTTACGCTTTTATACTCAATACATTCCCTATTATAAATATACCCGTCATCTTTCAAGTTGCCTCTTTGTTGGCTGCACTCACTCACCCCGGTCACATAGTTTGCTATGCTCCCGGGGATTCGCTCCCTTGCCGTCGCGATGCATCTTGAAATCTATAAGGTATAACCTGGAATTTGAGGTTTTCAGGAGCAATGACTGCCCCCATTAAACTCATGGATTAGTCATCTTTAAGGTTTTTTACTTTGATTCTTTGTTATTTTTTGCATTTTGCGTCTTAGCATCCTGCTTTGCTAGCTAAAACGAGCTCCTCAGTATTCCATCACCCTAACGTTGGAGAGTATATGAGTTCATCTTGTATTAAAAACCCGAAAACAGCCATTAACTCCTGGCAGAGAATGACCAATGAGATGCTAGAAGAAGCAGGTGTTCAAATTAATGGTCACAACCCTTATGATATCCAGATAAAAAACGCTAATTTCTATAAAAGAGTTTTACAACAAGGTTCGATGGGATTAGGTGAAAGTTATATGGATGGCTGGTGGGATTGTGAACGGTTGGATATTTTCTTTTATCGCGTTTTACGCGCCGGATTAGAAAATAAAATGCCCAATAATCTCAAAGATATAGTGAGAATCGCAATAACCCGCTTACGTAATCTGCAAACGCCAAAACGATCATGGATTGTCGGTCATCAACATTATGATTTAGGCAATGATCTTTTTACCCATATGCTTGACCCTTATATGCAATATTCCTGCGGATACTGGAAACAAGCTAAAACACTGGAACAGGCTCAGCTTGATAAGTTGAAACTCATCTGTGAGAAATTGGCGCTTTCTCCAGGTATGACTCTGTTGGATATTGGCTGTGGTTGGGGTGGGCTATCAGCTTATGCGGCTAAAAATTATGGTGTTTCCGTCACAGGTATCACTATTTCAGCCGAACAACAGAAATATGCACAGAAACAATGTACAAATCTGGATGTAAAAATCATTCTGAAAGATTATCGGGATTTACATGAACAGTTCGACAAAATTGTTTCTGTCGGTATGTTTGAACACGTTGGACCTAAAAATTATGCGACTTACTTCGACGTTGTTCAACGAAACCTGAAACCTGATGGCTTATTCCTGCTACATACCGCTGGTTCCAACAAAACTAAAACCAGTGCTGACCCGTGGATCAGCAAATATATTTTTCCTAATGGCTGCCTGCCTTCTATTGAGCAAATAGCCCACACCAGTAAAAGCCGTTTTGTTATGGAAGATTGGCATAACTTTAGCGCAGATTATGACCGCACATTGATGGCCTGGTATGAAAGATTTATTGCCAGTTGGCCTGAAATACAAGATAACTATAGTCCAACATTTAAACGCATGTTTAGCTATTATCTGAATGCCTGTGCAGGTGCGTTTCGTGCTCGCGATATCCAATTATGGCAAATCATATTCAGTCTAAAAGGTATTGAAGGTGGGTTACGGGTAGCCCGATAGTTAACCAAAAGCTACAGGTTTCCACTGTAGCTTTTAGTCAATACAACAAACATATCCATGTTTAACTCTAATTTTAAAAAGATCGCTCTGTTTTCCACTAACGGAAATCATTCACATAACCATTATCAAAGAAGACCGTTTGATCAAATGCTATTTTTCCACCAGAAAATATCAAATCTAAATGATGACTCCCTTTTACACCACCACCCAAACCAAGATGTAAACCAGGATGTCGTTCTTCAAAACCAGCATTTCTGCCATAAAGCGCTTTCACACCCCTGTTAGTCCCAATACCAAACTCTTCAACAATTCGGTTTCCGTGATTATGGTTTAGGTATAAATTAAAATCCCGACTAAATTCATCATGTTCACAATCAAACCCAATAATTTCACCCTCTTTTATATTTATAGTCATCATATCATTGACAACCCCATACTTTATGGCAAAGGGTGCCGTACTCAAAAAAGTGCCACTAAAGCTGACACTACCGTTAAGGCGCTTTATATGGCTTGCTATTTCCCCAGGAATAACATCAAGATTTCCACTGCCATCAATGGAAGTCCACTTATGGTCTTTTTCTAAATAACCTACAATTGAGTTCCCTTTATTATCTGTATATTGAATCTTCTGTGATCGATTTGATAATTCAATAAGTTTTTTGTTCCTTTCTGTTATTGATGCTGGTGGCTCGCTAAATGCTTCAATGAAATGTGGGCCATAATCTTTAAACAATACAGATTTCTTCCATGATTCAGTAATAAAGCTTCTTATTTTGGTTAGATATTCTGGCCCTTGTGGAGATGCATTCTTTAATGTTGATGATGCGTAAAGAAAAATAAACAAATCACAATCAGATATTTTTTGTTTTATATCGTCCGGTGATGTTTTTTCTAAAAAAGCAAAATCAGACTTTACATCGAAATTCTTCTTATACATATACATCTTCTGCGCAATATCGCTATGCTCAGTATCAGATCCGATAAATATTTTTATACATTCACCATTTCTTACTTTATCCGAAATTGCGGGATGATGTGATAAACAACAATACATATTTTCAAGACTTTTATCCATGAGGACAATCCTGTTTATTTTTAAGTAAGGGGTGACTCCCCTTACTTATATAGTATAATAAAGAACCTTAATTATAAAAAACCGTTAAGGCCAAAGTGCGGTACCAAAAGGTACGACAGCTTGTGCATTCATCATTTCAACAGCATCATCATGTGTAGGTTCTTCAAGCCATTCATCTAACTCAATCGGGTTTTCCATAAAAAAGTAACCTCTAAAAATATCATCACGGGGATTAACCTGCGCTTTACGAGAAAACGCATTAACACAATAATAACAACATTAACTATATTAGTTAACATTACATGCAAAACACTGCAATATAAATCACAAAAAGGAGCATCGATGGGTTCAATGCTCCCTTTTAGCACACGGTTAATTCTGTTCGAAAGCGAAAATCGGGGTCCCCCTATCGCTCCTCATTTATTGCGCATTCTTCCATCAATGTCTCCGGTTGCTGAGAGGCAACCCGTTCCCGCTCTTTCTGAGCAAGAACACGCTCCACAGTATCAACAATCGCTTGAGTTTGTGAATCAATCTCGATATTAACCCTCTGACCAAGACGTTTTTTACCTAATGTCGTACGTTCCAGTGTTTCAGGAATAAGGTGAACGCAAAAACGATTATTAACAACATCGCCAATTGTCAGGCTGATTCCGTCGATGCCGATAAATCCTTTATGTAAGATATATTTCATTAATTGCTTATCATGGATACGGAACCATATTTGATGATTATTTTCTGAAGTGAAAATTTTAGCTATCTCAGCAACCGTGATGATATGACCGGACATCAAATGTCCACCAATTTCATCCCCAAATTTAGCCGCCCGCTCCAGGTTCACATAATCCCCTAGCTGTAAATCACCAAGATTAGTCAGACGTAGAGTCTCTTTCATCAAGTCGAAACTAATCTCATCGCCTTCTATTTTGGTTACCGTCAGACAACAACCGTTATTGGCAACTGACGCCCCTGTTTCAATACCTGGCAATAATTCAGCCGGGAATTTAACAACATGAGTCCGAAAATTACTTTTTTCATCAATAGCAACCAAGGGTGCTTTTCCCTGAACAATGCCCGTGAACATAGAAGAACCTCTTAATGATTGTGTATAATTATTAATTAGTTTATATCAAGTTGTCATTGATAAATACCACCTGATCATTTGAATATAAACTCAGCATTATTGTTGTAATATGGTATTAAATAGATACAATACTCCGGTTAGTAAGCGGTTGATTTTTCAAAAATCGTTTCTTATATACAGATATCTTTCTTAATATTTTCTACTTTCAATAAAAAAGGTGTAATGCGTGCAGAAGTATTTAAAAGAAGCGCGTAGTTTGCTCGCTCTGGGGATTCCCGTCATTATTGCTCAATTTTCACAAACTGCAATGGGGGTTGTGGACACCGTTATGGCGGGTAGCGTCAGTGCAACAGATATGTCCGCGGTTGCTGTTGGCACCTCGATCTGGCTGCCAGTTATCTTATTTGGTTACGGCTTACTATTAGCTTTAACCCCCATTATTGCGCAAATGAACGGTTCTGGTCGCAGGAATCTCATTGCTAGCCAAACTCAGCAAGGGTTCTGGCTAGCGATTTTTCTCTCCATTATCATTATTGCTATTCTATACAACAGCAAGTTCCTGATTGACAGGCAACACAATATAGATCCAATTTTGGCAGAAAAAGCCGTTGGATTTATCCACGCAATAATGTGGGGTGCGCCGGGCTATCTGTTTTATCAGGTACTGCGTAATCAATGTGAAGGTTTATCGAAAACCAAACCAGGCATGGTGATTAGTTTTTTAGGATTATTGATTAATATTCCGATTAACTACATATTCATTTATGGTAAATTTGGCGCGCCCGCTTTAGGTGGTGTCGGCTGTGGTGTTGCTACCGCCAGCGTTTACTGGGTCATGTTCCTGCTAATGCGTTGGTATGTGAAACGTGCATCATCACAAAGGGATATCCGCCCTAAACATCGCTTTGCCGCACCAGAATGGCATATTTTGAAACGCATTTCAGCCCTCGGCTTGCCTATTGCGATGGCGGTATTTTTCGAAATTACGTTATTTGCCATAGTGGCATTATTGATCTCTCCTTTAGGCGTTACTGCTGTTGCAGGGCACCAAATTGCCCAAAATTTTAGTTCATTAATGTTTATGTTCCCAATATCTTTGGCCGCAGCAACCACTATTCGTGTTGGCTATAATTTAGGGAAAAAATCTATCGAGAATGCCCGGATATCAGCCTATACCGGAATTATGGTTGGTTTGGTATTTGCTTGTTTAACCGCAACCTTTTCTATTATTCTGCGAGAGCCGATCGCCTTGATGTATAACGACAATCCTGAAGTTATCACCATGGCATCACATCTGATGCTATTTGCCGCGCTTTACCAATTATCTGATGCCATACAAGTGGTAGGGGCTGGCGTTTTACGTGGATATAAAGATACGCATTCTATCTTTTATATCACTTTTATCGCTTTCTGGATTCTGGGGCTACCAAGCGGTTATATCTTGGGATTAACCGACTATATTGTACCCGCGATGGGGCCACAAGGGTTCTGGATCGGCTTTATTATTGGCCTGACTGCATCAGCAGTGATGATATTTGCTCGTATTTCATGGACACAAAAACAACCAGATGAGGTAATTTTACAACATTCAACCCACTAATTTACTTTACTCTAAAGCCGGGGATGAATACTTAACTGGTGGAATAAACGACAAACTCACTGTAACAGATGCAAATACGAACAGTTGAACAATAATTTGTGTTATTCCCCTTGCCAGAAGGCTAACTCGCCGTTAATATTCGTCCCCGTTGTCACCAATGCAATTTAGATTGCGTCCGTAGCTCAGTTGGTTAGAGCACCACCTTGACATGGTGGGGGTCGGTGGTTCGAGTCCACTCGGACGCACCAATTGCATAGTGATTACACCGGTTTGTATTGATTACACCGGGTTATAGTGCGTCCGTAGCTCAGTTGGTTAGAGCACCACCTTGACATGGTGGGGGTCGGTGGTTCGAGTCCACTCGGACGCACCAAGTCTACAAATAAATCTTCCTGTTTTTATTATCTTTTCTCTTGGTTGTGCTTAATTTATTTCCCACGTCAAAATAGACTGTTGTTTGTTTACAAACAGTTTGCGCAATGAGCAATAACTCTCCTCTGTTAAGATCTGCGTCATTTTTCCAGTTTACCGTTATAATTAATTCATATAATCATTTTTCGATTCATTTCACAGAAATAAGTCTCTATAATACGGCGAAATTTAGGGTTGAATGGTTTCAGCTTATTGATTTGCCGAACACTGAAAAGTTACAGATTAATCGTATGTATACCCTATGGATTTCAAGATGCATCGCGAATCCCCGGTCACATAGGTAACTATGTGACCGAGGTGAGTGAGTACAGCCAACAAAGAGGCAACTTGAAAGATAACGGGTATATAAGCTCGCATAATTACATGTGCCTAACCTCACACGAAAAGCACCGCATGTCTTCCACGCCACTTGTCCTTAATGATGTTGCGCAACGTTCAACACCACATGGTATCTGCGCAAACCATAAAGTTGGCGACTCACTATTTTATCCAATTAAAACCTGTAGATAGATTGTCATGAAAAAAACCAAAATTGTTTGTACTATCGGACCAAAAACAGAATCCGAAGAAAAACTGGCCGAACTGTTGAATGCCGGCATGAATGTTATGCGCCTCAACTTTTCACACGGAGACTATGAAGAGCACGGCCAGCGTATTCAAAATATCCGTTCAGTTATGACTAAGACAGGTAAACAAGCCGCTATTTTGCTGGATACTAAAGGCCCTGAAATTCGAACTATGAAGCTGGAAGGCGGTAACGATGTCTCTCTAACCGCAGGTCAGACCTTCACTTTTACCACTGACACTTCCGTTATCGGTAATAAAGACCGTGTTGCTGTCACTTACCGCGGTTTCCCCGCGGATCTGGCTCCCGGTAATACCGTGCTAGTTGATGACGGCTTGATCGGCATGACAGTTAAAGAAGTCACTAAGTCAGAGGTTATTTGCCAAGTTTTGAATAACGGTGATTTGGGGGAAAATAAAGGTGTTAATCTGCCGGGTATTTCCATCAGCCTGCCTGCCCTGGCTGAAAAAGATAAGCAAGATTTGATCTTTGGTTGCCAACAAGGTGTTGATTTCGTCGCCGCTTCTTTTATCCGCAAGCGCTCCGATGTTCTGGAAATCCGTGAACATCTGAAAGCGCACGGCGGTGAAAACATTCAAATCATCTCTAAGATTGAAAATCAGGAAGGTCTGAACAATTTTGATGAAATTCTGGAAGCTTCTGACGGGATCATGGTTGCTCGTGGTGATCTTGGCGTTGAAATTCCGGTTGAAGAAGTGATCTTCGCCCAGAAGATGATGATTCAAAAATGTAATATCGCTCGCAAAGTTGTTATCACTGCAACTCAAATGCTCGATTCTATGATTAAAAACCCGCGCCCTACCCGTGCGGAAGCCGGTGACGTCGCTAACGCTATTTTGGATGGTACTGATGCAGTTATGCTTTCTGGCGAAAGTGCAAAAGGCAAATATCCAATAGAAGCAGTGACTATCATGGCAACGATTTGTGAACGTACAGACCGCGTTATGCCAAGCCGTATCGAAGCCGTCCATTGCCGTAACCTGCGCGTGACCGAAGCGGTGTGTCGTGGTGCCGTTGAAACAGCAGAAAAACTGGAAGCCCCTCTGATTGTGGTCGCAACCTATGGCGGTAAATCTGCCAAATCCATTCGTAAGTATTTCCCTGACGCGCCCATTCTGGCATTAACGACTAATGAAGTGACTGCCCGCCAATTACTGCTTGTTAAGGGTGTTTTTACCCAAATTGTTAAAGAAATCGCCTCTACCGACGATTTCTACCGCATTGGTAAAGAAGCGGCGCTAGCAAGTGGCCTAGCGAAGAAAGGTGAAATCGTGGTTATGGTATCTGGTGCCCTGGTTCCAAGCGGCACAACCAACACGTCGTCTGTTCACGTCCTTTAATTTAATAAGTCGCTTTATTTCTGAAACACCGTAAATATGGCGGTGTTTCAGGATATTGAATATCTGGTTTTCTCCGCCAATACCAAATTACTTTCCCAATCGTCATATTATACCCGTTAAGATTAATAATAATGCCATTCTCTGTTTTCTCGCGGTCAGAAAATGGCTTAACTCTCAACAATGATGGCATTTTCCAGCACTACATTATTTGTGGAGAATCCACTTTACATATCATCAATATCTTTGTCTTAATCATGGCTCATCGAAAGCTTTACCGACTTCACTTAAATTTTGGAACTCACTTTTTGTTCCGGTCGCTTTCGCTTGAATCGAGCACAGGATATCTTGACGGCTAAAAATCGAAGCTTGCAAAAGTGCTATTTGTTGCAATGATTCGTAAACACCATGATCACGGCTGTAAAGCATGGCTCGTTTAACCCCGTTAATAGCAATTGGTGGCCGATCAGCAATACGCCGGGCAGTCGCGAGAGCACCTTCGATTAGTGTTTCCGTAGAAGGGAACACTTTTACCACCAGCCCCAAATCATGAGCCTGAACCGCACTCAACGTATCCCCAGTCAGCGCGAGATAGCGAGCTATACCACTTGGGATCAAATGTTGCAAACGTTGAAGAATACCTAAGTCAGCCATCATACCAATATTGGTTTCTTCTATACGAAACTTCGCATTTTCAGCAGCAAAACAAAAATCGCACGCAGCAATTAAATCAAAACCTGCACCAAGACAAGCGCCTTGTACTGCGGCAATAATGGGGAATCGGGCATGTTCCAATACGCTTATCGCCTCTTGCATTTGCAATAAGCTGAACTGCATCGCTTCCCGCTCATTAGGATTAGCCGTATTAGCCTCTTTACTAGAGGCAAAGATTTGCAAGTCAAGCCCACCACAAAATGTGTTTCCCTGTGCAGATATCACCATTGCCCGTACTTCACCTGAACGACTGAGTTGTTCTACTGTTTCAGGAAACCGTTTCCAAAACCCAAGCGCCAAACTATTTGCCTTTTCGGGACGACTGAGTTGTAAATGAGCGACTCCGTTGTCAATGCTGATGTTAAAATATTCGTTAGATTGATCACTTAACATAACAAACTCCTCTTACCAGTTTGAATTTGAGCCTAGGATTCAACCTGAACATTGTCAAGTTATTCATCTACAATAAGATTTACTTAACAAATTTGTTTTAAGAGAAACCCTAAATTTATGTATAAAAAAATAGCTTCATAAAAGAGATACTCCGATAGTTCAATAGAGGTAAGATGACCTGGATGTTGTATTTCTTATTTATAAGAATTTTTAACTAAAATTATTTCGAAGAATATCATTCCCTCATGGAATAGGCTTTTTTTGATTAAAATGTTACTCAACGGTTTTGTTTTTTTACATTTAGATGAAAATTATCCGCTCACTAAAGAGAAAAATTGAAATAATTGGTTTTCATGATAAAAATTTATTCTCTTTCTAAAAAACTTTGTGTAATACTTACATGGCTACTTGGAGATTAACTTAAATCTAGAGGGTATTATAATGAATCGTACTAAAATTGTACTGGGTGCAGTAGTTCTGGCTTCTACTCTGTTGGCTGGTTGTTCAAGCACTGCTAAGGTTGACCAACTGACTTCTGATATTCAGACTCTGAATGCAAAAGTTGATCAACTGAGCAATGACGTGAACGCAGTACATACTGACGTTCAAGCCGCTAAAGACGATGCAGCTCGTGCGAATCAGCGTCTGGATAATCAAGTTCGTTCCTACAAAAAATAATTTTTTGTAATTATGTACAAAAATGGCACACAGTCCATCTGTGTGCCATTTTTTTATCATCAGATTCTGTCAGGTAAATATTCGCAGACTTCCTTGTCCGCAATAAAATATTAATTTTCCCGATAGATTGGCCCAGGCTGATATAACGGCGGTAATTTAAACGATTCAGATACATCGTTATTCACTGCCTGTTCTGCACCTTTAACATCATCTTCCATCGGCACGATATTCTCTTCTGGATTCTCTTCTGGTAAGTCCTGTTGTGTTTCAGGCTCTATACCTTTACTTACCAGCACTGGCATACCAGAACGACGTACCATCGCTTGTTCAACAATATTCTTATCTGTCTTGTTATTATCAATGAACTTGTTCAAATCGGCTGAGCGGACAATAGGTAATGTCTGTGGATTATCATCCTCTTTTTTAGACAATGGCTGATGTACTTCAATATAACGCTTACCACTTGGTTCTACAGAATACTTAACCGCTTCATTGATAATCTGTACTCGTGTTCCACGAGGAACGGCGTTGAATAACGTTTCAATATCATCAGGACGTAAACGGATACAACCGGAACTCACCCGCATACCGATACCAAAATCAGCATTCGTGCCGTGGATCAAGTATTCTCCACGCCCGGCTGCTAAGCGCAACGCAAATGCGCCCATTGGGTTTTCCGGACCAGCAGGAACAACCGCAGGTAAAATAACCCCCTGTTCAGCATAATGTTTACGGATATTCTTAGTCGGCGTCCAAGTTGGATCTTTAATTAGCTGACTCACAGATGTTGTCATCACTGGCGTATTACGACCGAGTTGCCCAATACCAATGGGATACACGATGACGTTGTTTTTTCCTTTAGGAAAATAGTAGAGTCTAAGTTCTGCAAGGTTAATCACAATTCCCTGCCTCGGTGTATCAGGCAACAACATTTGTGATGGAATAATCAGTTCAGAACCCTGAGCAGGCAAATAAGGGTCGGTACCTGGATTAGCTTCCAGCATTGCCAGTAAACCAATTTTATATTCAGCAGCAATGGCCTCTAAAGAACGTCCATCATCGGGTACAACCAATGTCGTATTTTCGCCAATTAAACGACTATTGGCCGCAGGCAAAGTATATTCTGTGGCACTGACTGTGTTAGTTAGCCCACTGAACAATAACACGCCAATAAACGTTAAAACTCGTTTCATGCTTGCTTCCTGGAATGACTTCTGAATGTTATTGAATAAATTTATACCCGTCATCTTTCAAGTTGCCTCTTTGTTGGCCGTACATATTATCAGTAGCTGAAGAAACGCGTAAGACTGGCAACTAAACCATTTTACTTGTCCTATTTCGGATGGCATGTATCATCGCGTGCAGCCCCTGCGTGCGTGAGGGTGTCAGATGTTGCTCCAAAGACAATTTTCCAAAATATTCAGTCACATCCAAATCCAGAATCTCCTGGGTTGTTTTACCTTGAAACAGAATAAAGACAATCGCAACCAATCCTTTAACAATCGCAGCATCACTATCACCAATAAATTCCACTTTGTTTTGGTGATTCATTCTCAGTAATATCCACACCTGGCTCTGGCAACCTGCGATTAAGTTCTCAGGTTGGCGTTGTTCGTCAGTAAGAGGAGGCAACTTCGCCCCCAGTTCAATCATATAGAGATATCTTTCTTCCCAATTCCGGCAACGGGAAAAATTACGTAACAACTTATTTGTGTCGGGCAAACTTGCCATGACTTTTTCCTTATCACTCTTTCGAGCTATACCTTACTCAACCCAGTAACTGTTCTATTCGCTGCAATGCAACAACAAGTGCATCAATATCTTCTTGCGTAGTATAAATCGCCAATGAGGCCCTACACATACTGGAAACGTGATAATGTTCCATCACAGGAAGGGCACAATGATGCCCGGTACGGATCGCTATCCCATATTGGTCGAGGAAACTTCCCACATCATAAGCATGATGTCGGCCAAGGTTGAAAGCAATAACCCCCTGACGTTGCTCAGGACCATACAATTTCAGGGTTTTGACCTCTTTCAGCCGTGCCATTGCATAATCCATCAGTGCCTGTTCATGCTGCTGAATTTCATCCAGCCCAAGTGAAGTGACATAATCGACAGCAGCACCAAGCCCAATAATTCCCGTAATATTTGGGGTTCCCGCCTCAAATCGCCACGGTGGTTCCGCATAGGTTATCCCCTTTTGCAGGCTGACCTGTTTTATCATCGCGCCACCCCCTTCCCAAGGTGGCATAGCATCCAGCAGGGATTTGCGCCCATAAAGCACACCAATGCCTGTTGGGCCATATAATTTGTGACTGGAAAAAACATAGAAATCGCAATCCAGATCCTGCACATCAACTTGCTTATGCATAATGGCCTGAGCGCCATCGACCAGAATATGTAACCGCCCTTCCTGCTCATCAGCCAGTTTTCTTGCCTGTTTTATGATTTGACGTACAGGATTCACGGTGCCAAGCACATTAGAGAGATGAGTAAAAGAAAGCAATTTAGTCCGTGAATCAATCAAAGAAGCTAAAATTGCTTGATCCAATTCGCCATTCTCATTCAATGGCCATACTCTAATTTCAAACCCAATCTGTTCTGCCAGCATATACCACGGAACGATATTGGCGTGATGTTCCATTTCAGTAATAACAATATTATCGCCATTATTGATAAACTTGCGGCCATAACTGTTAGCAATCAGGTTAATCCCTTCCGTCGTACCTTTGACGAAGACAATTTCTTCATGACTTTGAGCATGAATAAATTGCGCTATCTGGTAGCGCACATTTTCAACCATTCGAGTAGCCGCAGAGCTCAGGGTATGAATTCCCCGGTGAACTGCCGCATACTGGTGCAAACAAAATTCACTTTCTCGTTCAATAACCGAAACCGGCTTCTGAGCACTAGCAGCACTATCAAGATAAACCAGTGGATGCCCATTAACCTGTTGAGTTAATACCGGGAAATCTTGCCGCACCTTTTTTACAGAAAAAGTCATCTTTCCACTCTCGCTAAACGGTGCTTAATGTGTTTCATAACAATAGCCTTCAGGGATTCATCTTCAATAGATTCAGTCAGCTCCGCAGCAAAAGCAAATACCATCATATGCTCTGCATCGCGTCGGCTGATACCGCGTGATTGCAGATAAAACAGTTGCTCTTCATCTATCCGACCAACAGTCGCACCATGACTGCATTTCACATCATCAGCGTAAATTTCCAGTTGGGGTTTGGTATCCACTTCTGCTTGTTTGCCTAACAACAAATTGTTATTGGTCATTTGTCCGTCGGTTTTCAATGCGTGAGGAGCCACTTTAATCATGCCGTTAAATACCGCTTTGCTCTGATCCATCACAATGGTTTTATGCAACTGACGGCTTTCACAATGTCCCTTATTATGTTCCAAATAAGTACGCGTATCGGCAACCTCTTTTCCTTGCGGCAACAGTAAGCTGTTCAACGACAAATTGGCCCCTTCGCCATTCAACTTAACGCTGGTATTGTGTCGGCCAAGCCCTGAGCCTAATAAAAAGCTGGTACTTTTTACTTGAGCATCACGACCAATCACAATATCGTTATGGGCAAAGTGATAGCTTGCGCTGTTCTCAACCCCCAGTTTTATATGGGTGAAATGAGCATTATCCCCCACTTCCGCGGTTAATCGGCCTCCTGTCATATGAGGTTGTTGCCCATCAATACTGACGAAATGTTCAATCACGCTGGCGCTCGCATTCGTGCCTACAGCAATGTGGTAGCGGTAATGACTGCTATTCAACGCTTCACTACAGTGACTACTGGTTATATTCAGCAAGTAAAGGGGCTTTTCTGCCACTTGCCCAGCCTTTAACGTAATAACCAAAGGCTGTTGGGCCAAACTCTCTGTCAAATGCAGAAAAATCTCACCCTGTATCGGTGCCGGAAGCCCACTTTTGTTATCCAGTAAACTGAGCTGATATGGCCCAAATTCACAGGAACTCAGTAACGGTGAAAAACAACCATTCACCATCACGACACGCCAACAATCCATTGAAATCGCTAGCTGTTCACATTGTGCTACTGTCAATTCCCAAGTTTTGCTGCTGTATTGCTGATTTAACAATTTATCCAGCGGCGTATAACGCCAATCTTCATGTCTGAATTGAGGAAAACCGGTTTTAATGGCTGTCTGCCAATGCAAACTGGCATGAAATGAATCCTCACCATGACGGCAGTGGTACAAATCAGCAAAACGTGCTAATGCTTGCTGGTTACGTTCTGCAACTTGCCGCACCTTTTCAGTTCGTTCACTGTTGGTCAATAAGCCAGCCATAACCTTGCTCCTCCAACTTTTTCGCCAGACTGAAATCACCGGATTTAATTATTCTTCCCTGATAAAGCACATGCACAAAATCAGGTTTCACATAATCCAAAATACGTTGGTAATGGGTCACAATAATGAATGAACGATTTGGAGCACGTAGAGAATTCACACCATTAGCCACAATTTTCAATGCATCAATATCCAGCCCTGAATCTGTTTCATCCAGAATACAAAGTGTCGGCTCCAGCGCGGCCATTTGTAGAATATCGTTACGTTTTTTCTCACCACCGGAAAAACCAACATTAACTGAACGTGTCAGCAAATCCGGTGGCATATCTAACAATTCAATTTTTTCTTCGATAAAATCGGCAAAATCAAAGCGATCCAGCGGCTCCTGATGGCGATATTGGCGGACAGCGTTCACTGCGGTTTGCAGGAAAAATTGATTACTGACACCCGGAATTTCCACCGGATATTGAAACGCCAGGAAAATCCCCTCACCAGCTCGCTCCTCTGGCTCAAATCCAAGTAAATTTTTTCCTTTAAAAGTGATTTCACCATCATCGATTTCATACTCTTCACGGCCAGCTAACGTTGCTGATAATGTACTTTTACCGGAACCGTTCGGCCCCATAATGGCATGAATTTCACCCGGTTTAACGTCAAGATTTAATCCTTTTAGGATTTCATTACCTTCAACACTGACTCGTAAGTTTTTAATACTTAACATATTACATGCCTTCGAACGACTTAACGTTCTGTCATAAAAAAGGGAAACAGGGAAAACTCATCCGACACTGTGTTCAAGGCTGATCGCCAGCAATTTTTGTGCCTCAACGGCAAATTCAAGGGGAAGTTCAGAGAACACATCCTTACAGAACCCATTAACAATCATAGAAATCGCATCATCTTCACTGATGCCACGTTGCAAACAATAGAACAATTGATCCTCACCAATGCGGGAGGTTGTCGCTTCATGCTCCAGTTGCGCCGTATTGTTCTGTACTTCCACATAAGGGAATGTATGTGCACCACATTCTGTACCAATCAACATGGAGTCACATTGGGTATAGTTACGGGCGTTTTCTGCTCCCGGCAATATTTTAACCAACCCACGATAACTGTTCTGACTACGGCCAGCAGAAATGCCTTTTGAAATGATGGTCGATTTGGTATTACGGCCAATGTGGATCATTTTGGTACCGGTATCTGCCTGCTGAGTACCGTTAGTCAAAGCCACGGAGAAAAATTCGCCAATCGAATTATCCCCTTTCAAGATCACACTGGGATATTTCCAAGTAATTGCGGAACCTGTTTCCGATTGAGTCCAAGACATTTTGGCATTTTCGCCTTCACATAATGCCCTTTTAGTGACAAAGTTGAGAATTCCCCCAGCACTGTCACCACCGGAAAACCAGTTCTGGACAGTGGAATATTTCACTTCGGCATCTTTATGGATAATCACTTCGACAACAGCAGCATGAAGCTGATAGCTATCACGCACCGGTGCAGAACACCCTTCTATATAGCTGACATAACTGCCTTCATCAGCAATCAGGATAGTACGCTCAAATTGGCCCGTTTTCGCCGCGTTGATACGAAAATAGGTGGACAGTTCCATTGGACATCGGACGCCTTTTGGCACATAAACAAAAGTACCATCAGAAGCCACTGCGGCATTCAACGCGGCAAAAAAATTATCGTGGCTTGCAACCACACTGCCGAGGTATTTACGGACCAATCCGGGATATTCCTGTATCGCTTCACTAAATGAGCAGAAAATAATCCCTTCTTTCGCTAACTTATCCCGATAGGTCGTTGAAACAGAGACGGAGTCAAAAATAGCATCTACCGCAACAGCTTCACCTTCCCGTACAGGAACACCCAACTTATCAAATGTTTCTTCAATTTCCGCGGTTAAATAGCTATTAGCTTGCTCCGACCCTGTCCCTTGAACAGCACCAGATTGTGAATTGCAACTATCACTACAAGCACCGCATGAAGGTGCTGAATAGTAACTGTAGTCCTGGTAATCAAGATTAGGATAATTCGCTTTCAACCAATGGGGTTCTTCCATTCCTAACCAATGGCGATAAGCCTCCAACCGAAATTCAAGCATCCATTCGGGCTCATTGCGTTTTGCGGAAATAGCCCGCACAACATCTTCACTCAAACCTTTGGCTAGCTCATCCGTCACTACCTGAGTAAAGAAGCCTTCTTTATAGCGATGATCGCTGAGCCAAGTCTGCACATCATCACTGATTTCTACATTGCTCTGAGACATATATTGGTACACTTATATACCAAAGCTTTCACCACACCCACAGGCATGTTGTGCTTTTGGATTATTGAATTTAAATATCTGATTTAAGCCTTCACGAACAAAATCCACTTCAGTCCCATCAATAAATGGCATTGCCTTCAGAGGAACATATAGACACGCGCCTTCATTTTCATACCTCAGATCATCAGGTGCGGGATCGTTAACCATCTCAAACACATAGCCAAAGCCGGCACATCCCGATTGCTTAACCCCCAGATATAACCCTTTGCTTTGTGGGTTTTGCTGCATCAACTTTAAGATCTGCGCTGCGGCTCTCGCGGTGATGGTGATTCCTTGCCATGCGGTTTCATTCAGAGAAAAGGTTTCAACACTGTTTGTCATAGTTGACCTCACATTTATTCTATAGCTATTCTTGCCGCCGTTATCGGAGTGCTCTCCTCCTGTATAATGGTAATGATAACCTTTATCACTTCAACCATTTGTTTTAAGAGGATATACCTTGATCAGCCCAAATTTTATACAAATACGATGATTTATGTTCATTTCACATGAAGGTATATCTTTAATTTATTGTTTTATCTATAAATTATTAGTTTGATCAATTGTGCTATATTTTACTTATTAGCGTAAAATAAAAGCACAAAAAGTTCATCAGAAACACTATTTGATGTGAACTTTCAGATATACGGGAAAATAGTTCCTTTCCCAGTATGAAAATAGCAGCCAACCAGATAAAATTGACATAGTTAGCCGAAGATGCAAAATAGAGATTGTCATTATGATCATAATATATAGAAATAGCATTTCTATTTAATTGAGTAAATTAATCAAACGCATTAAAAAACAATTTTATCTATATATACCCTATGGATTTCAAGTTGCATCGCGACGACAAGGGAACGAATCCCCGGGAGCATAGATAACGATGTAACCGGGGTGAGTGAGTGCAGCCAACAAAGAGGCAGTTTGAAAGATGACGGGTATATTCCATTTTCAACACGCCTTCCTTTCTTTATTAATAGCTTTATTAGCTGGTTAATTTAATTCGAAGGTATTACATGACAATAATAAATATTTTCAAGATCTTGCATCTTATATGAATAAAAGTATACTGCCTCCGGGTGCTTGAGACTTTCTGTCTTAAGCATTATGTTTCAGGCAGAAAGAGAAAAGCCCCATCCGACTATAAATCGAAATGAGGCTACCCCTATGCCTAGCAACGTAAGGCTAGCCTCTTACCTGATAAAAAGCAAGGAGAGAAGGCTATGAAGCCGCAAAAAATCGCAATATTTAGTTTGATCATTATTTGTGTGACATTACTCATATTCACGTGGATAACAAGGGGTTCAATCTGTAAACTCCATATCAAACGAGGTAATACAGAGGTTGCGGCAATCATGGCTTACGAATCCAGCGACAGGTAAGGCAACCTTAGGCGGGAGGTTTTTACTCCCGCCCTTTTAGATGTTGTTATGACTTGGTTCTCAGGCACCCTTCATATTTAAGCGGAATTAAGCATAAATTAAAGCTACTGAAACTCTGGCATTCTTGGATTCACATAATAAGTGCAACATCGTTAACCGGAGATGTAAAATAGAGGTTGTTATTATATATTTTCTATTTAATCAACTCAATTAATCAAACGCATTAAGAAACCATTTTATCTATATATTCTATCATCAACATTCCTTCCTTTCTTTATTAATAGCTATACTGGCTGGTTAATTTAATTAGAAGGTATTACGTGACTATAATAAATATTTTCAAGATCTTGCATCTTATATGAATAAAAGTATACTGCCTCCGGGTGCTTGAGACTTTCTGTCTTAAGAATTATGTTTCAAGCAGAAAGAGAAAAGCCCCATCCGACTATAAATCGAAATGAGGCTACTCCTATGTATCAGCAACATAAGGCTAGCCTCTTACCTGACAAAAAGCAAGGAGAGAAGGCTATGAAGCCGCAAAAAATCGCAATATTTAGTTTGATCATTATTTGTGTGACATTACTCATATTCACGTGGATAACAAGGGGTTCAATCTGTAAACTCCATATCAAACGAGGTAATACAGAGGTTGCGGCAATCATGGCTTACGAATCCAGCGACAGGTAAGGCAACCTTAGGCGGGAGGTTTTTACTCCCGCCCTTTTAGATGTTGTTATGACTTGGTTCTCAGGCACCCTTCATATTTAAGCGGAATTAAGCATAAATTAAAGCTACTGAAACTCTGGCATTCTTGGATTCACATAATAAGTGCAACATCGTTAACCGGAGATGTAAAATAGAGGTTGTTATTATATATTTTCTATTTAATCAACTCAATTAATCAAACGCATTAAGAAACCATTTTATCTATATATTCTATCATCAACATTCCTTCCTTTCTTTATTAATAGCTATACTGGCTGGTTAATTTAATTAGAAGGTATTACGTGACTATAATAAATATTTTCAAGATCTTGCATCTTATATGAATAAAAGTATACTGCCTCCGGGTGCTTGAGACTTTCTGTCTTGAGCATTATGTTCTAAGCAAGAATTATGTTTCAAGCAGAAAGAGAAAAGCCCCATCCGACTATAAATCGAAATGAGGCTACTCCTATGTATCAGCAACATAAGGCTAGCCTCTTACCTGACAAAAAGCAAGGAGAGAAGGCTATGAAGCCGCAAAAAATCGCAATATTTAGTTTGATCATTATTTGTGTGACATTACTCATATTCACGTGGATAACAAGGGGTTCAATCTGTAAACTCCATATCAAACGAGGTAATACAGAGGTTGCGGCAATCATGGCTTACGAATCCAGCGACAGGTAAGGCAACCTTAGGCGGGAGGTTTTTACTCCCGCCCTTTTAGATGTTGTTATGACTTGGTTCTCAGGCACCCTTCATATTTAATCGGAATTAAACATAATTACAGTCACTGAAACTTTAGCATTAATTGATATATACCCAATGGATTTCAAGATGCATCGCGACGGCAAAGGAGCGAATCCCCTGGAGCATCGATAACGATGTGACCGGGGTGAGTGAGCGCAGCCAACAAAGAGGCAACTTGAAGGATAACGGGTATATCAGCATTTATAGATTTTAGTAAGAATTTTCAATTAGATCTTTCCCTATTACAGTATTAATTCTTTTAAGATAATTCACCATTTCTATTCATCAGACATATACAATCAAACAACCCATAATATTATAAAAACACCCACAAGCTCCATAAATATACTTCTTAAAGGTTATCATAACTCAATTCAATTACCGCAAAAGGTAACTTTTATCTATAAATTATTAGTTTGATCAATTGTGCTATATTTTACTTATTAGCGTAAAATAAAAGCACAAAAAGTTCATAAAGAGGCATGATTTAAGATAGGGTTTAAAATATACCGGAGAATAATTTATCCTCCGGATTAAAATAACAATCAGCCAAATAATAATTAGGAAGCCTTGCCGCTTTAAAAAAAATAGTTCAAAGCTGACAGCTAACACATTCAGAAACTATTTTATCTATATATACAGCCCTTAACTGTCTTTCTTTTTTATCATTAACAGCCTCACTAGCCGCCAATTTATAATCATCAGGAAGATGATCTGAAAAATAATTCAGTTTTTCCTTAAGTAAGGATATATTTATAATATTTTTATTTCTAACATTACTTACAATAGACAAGAATAAAGTAAAAAAATTAGCTTTATTCAACCAATAGGATTTACTAGTAAATTTCATTTTTAATATAATATAAGCTGTTTTTTCAAAATTATCAATAAGCTCGTCTTTTTCTTCAAACACATAAGAATAACTATTCAAATAATCATATGTTTTTTCATTCCTATGAAAAAATGAATATAAATACGTTGACATAATATTCAATATATGAATTAAATGTACTTTTCTAATAAAATCGCTTGATGTATAAATGCCTTTCTCCAAAATTAGTTTCCTAAAATTATTAACTTCCTTAGTTTTTGCCCAAGAATAAAATCCTACAGGAATATTTGGATCTTCTTTGAACATAGCTTCTTCATCTTCCATCCAAGATATATCGATCTGATCAGTCAATAATTTCGCAACAAGCATATAATCTGATGTAGAATATTGAGATGCTAATTTTTCTATATTTGTCAAAGAATTTGATGTTCTATTAATTCTCTGAAATATATCATTAACCTTAGGATCGTCATTTTCAAGATCAAGCTCAATGACTGCTATTTCATACTTTAGAAAATTAGCTTTTTCATCACCATCTAATTCATTAAAGTATTTATTTCTCACAGGAAATTTATCATCAATAAATTCCATTATCGCATTTGTTCTTTGCTGTCCATCAACAATACAAGAAACTGTTATCATTCTATCTACATCAATTTTCCCTTTCGATATAAATATCTGAGGAAAAGGATAACCAGACAATATTGTATCAATAAAATCTACTTTATGTGTTTCTCGCCAAACCAAATTTCTTTGAAAATATGCGTCAGGTATTAATTTTTTACTACGAATATCATTCACTAAATTTAGTAAAGAAACTGAGCGAACTCTATAATCTATCATATTACCCCCTCTCTATATTTTTCAATTATATCAGATTGTTTAATTTCAAAAAAGCATTGTGATTGATATATGCCAGCATTTATAGATTTAAATAAACATCTATAATTTTGAGACAACTTGTTAAAAAATGAGAACCAATCTTCTTTTTCAGGGCAATACGGCATTAAATCCGGCCTAAATATTCCTTTAGAAATACAATTTTTATATTGTGCAAATTTACTTCTATTATTCTCTCTATCTTGAGGAAAGTCTCTTATATCTTGAAATCCTTTTGTTTTATAAAAAACAATTTCCGAGTACCTAATAAATAACTCATTACTAATAATCGCAATATCTAAATCAGAATCTCCTGGAGAGAACATAGAAGATTTATATATGCTTTGACCAATTTTTGCAGATCCAACAACATGTATTGACGAAAATGGTATGCAAAATTTAGAGCTAATCTGATTAAATATTTCATATTGTAGCTCTTCATTACTATGAAAAACATGTGTTGGATAGCATAAATATATTTTCCTCACTATTTCATGATGTGGAATATTATTATCTATACCAACATCAATCCCTCTCATATAATCTGCCATTTCTGTTTCAGTTAACATTTAATTTTATAAGATATATGAAAACACAATTTGTACAAATAATAATATTATAAAAACATCAATAATATCTATAAAAAATCTATTTCTTGGAGGATTATCACAATTAAATTTAATACGTAAATAAATAACCATTTCACTTAATAAGTAGGTTATTTTTCTATTAAATAACCTACCTTCATTTTATCCAGGCAAAACTGATGTGGTTAACCGAGAGGTACAGCACAAATGTTGCCGCTCATCAAAAATATCAATTCGCCACACCTGGTGATTGCGGCCAATATGAAGAGGTTTACATACGCCTTTCACTTCACCACTACGAACCGACCGAATATGGTTAGCATTGATTTCCAGCCCAACAACTTTTTTCTCACCTTCGGAACAGAGATACCCAGCTAAAGAACCGAGTGATTCTGCCAGCACAACAGATGCCCCGCCATGCAATAAACCAAATGGTTGACGTGTGCGATAATCAACCGGCATTGTGCCTTCGATATAGTCATCACCGATATGCGTGATTTTTATGCCCAGATGGCCCATCATACATTGGCTATTTACTTGATTCAGGCTATCCAGTCCAATATCACGTTTCCAAATCATGGGATTATCTCCAATAAAGCTTGCAACGGATGCTTAAGTACTTGCCCTTCTATCCGCTTAACCTGACTGCGGCAGGAATAACCGGAGCTTAAACAACGCTCCAATGGTAATTTCTGCAAGGCAGGTTGCCAGGATAACTTATAGATACCAATAGAGTGTTCTATGTTTTTGTTTTCATGACCATAGGTTCCGGCCATGCCACAGCAGCCTACACTGATATTATCCAGCTTGCTACCCAACCGATGGAAAATTTTTCCCCATTGTTGACTACTGCCCGGTAGCATAGTCACTTCGGTACAATGTCCAAATAGATACCATTTATCACCGGATTTTTCTTCATGGTCACTTTTCTCCGGTAAGGTATTAATCAGCCATTCATGAACAAGCTGAACCTCAAACTTTCCACGCTGTTCTCCCAAAATTTCTTTATATTCGTCCCGGTAGCACAGCACCAGCGCTGGATCAACACCCACCATTGGAATACCCAACTCAGCAACCCGGTTCAGAAAGTCTGACGTCTTTTTGGCCGTTTTAGTAAAACGGGATAAGAAGCCTTTGATATGTTGTGCTTTACCGTTTGGAGAAAATGGCAGCAATACGGGTTTATATCCCAATTTTTCTACCAAATAGGCAAAATCAGCCACAACTTTAGCATCGTAATAGCTCGTGAACGGGTCCTGAACAATCAACACATGTTCGTCACGATGAGCCTGTTCCATTTTTTCAAGCTGTTCCAGTGTGGTCGAAAGTGCATAATGACCCGCCAGTTGTTGGGGCAGCGTCGGGCTGGATAACAAGGGTAAATCCACCATGCCGATAGTCCGGCGACTCAATTCTTGTATCCACGGTTGTTTCAGGAAGAAATTGAAGACCCGAGGGACCTTAGCCATTAATGGTGTACTGCTTTCCGCACTCGCCACAATATGATCACGTAAAGGGCGAAAATAGCGGCCATGATATAACTCAAGAAAACGTGCACGAAATGACGGAACATCAATTTTAATCGGGCACTGCGTTGAGCAAGCTTTGCATGCCAGACAACCCGACATTGCCTCTTTCACTTCGTGAGAAAAGTCATACTCCCCACGCCATGCCTGCCAACTATTGTGAGTCTTCTCAATCAACCCACGCAAACTTGGTCGTTTTTGTTCTAATCCCTGTTTCAGTAACGTCGGATCTACCCCCTGTTCAGTTAAAAGACGCAGCCATTCACGCACCAGTGTCGCGCGTCCTTTCGGTGAATGGATACGTTGCTGACTCACTTTCATTGATGGACACATCGGGCTTTTTACATCGAAATTAAAACAGAGCCCATTCCCATTACACTCCATAGCACCACGGAATGTATTCCTGACATTTATCGGAATTGTCCGATCATACGTTCCTCGCTTAACAGCATCGACTTTCATCATAGGGGCATCAACCCCCATCGGCGGACAAATTTTGCCCGGATTCAAACGGTTATCTGGGTCAAAGGCAGCCTTAATTCGGCGTAATTCTTCATACAAGATGCTACCGAAAAATGCCGGGCTGTATTCAGCTCGAAATCCTTTACCATGCTCTCCCCACAACAAACCACCATAACGTGCGGTGAGACTGACAATTTCATCAGAAATCTGTTTCATCAGTATCTCTTGCTGAGGATCACACATATCCAGCGCCGGCCGAACATGCAGCACCCCCGCATCCACATGACCAAACATACCGTAATTAAGATGATGGCTATCCAATAGCTGCCGGAATTCCACAATATAATCAGCGAGATACTGTGGCGGTACACACGTATCTTCTACAAAAGGAATGGGTTTCGCCGCACCTTTACTGTTACCCAACAAGCCAACTGCTTTCTTGCGCATTGCATAAATACGCTCAATATCAGCTAACTCTCGGCAAATTTGATAACCAATAATCCCAGCTTGATTGCCATCCATCAGTTCATCAAGGCGCTGGCAAAGTGTTTCTACTTGCCGGTCTATCAAAGGCTGATCATCGCCACTGAATTCAACAATATTCAACCCCTGCATATCTTTGTTAGGAATATCCGTTATCAATTCCTTAACTGAGTGCCAGACGATATCCTCACGCGCCAAATTCAGCACTTTGGAATCCACGGTCTCAACCGATAATGCCTTTGCCTCCACCATAAAAGGAGCATTACGCAGTGCAGAATCAAATGAATCATATTTCACATTCACCAATCGCCTGACTTTTGGCAACGGGGTAATATCCAAAACCGCTTCGGTAATAAAAGCTAGCGTTCCTTCTGAACCAGTTAAGATACGACCTAAATCAAATTTCCGCATGTCATCACTGAACACATGGCGCAAATCATAACCGGTCAAAAAGCGATTAAGTTTGGGGAATTTTTCAACGATAAGTTCACGTTGTTCACGGCAGCGGCTAAGCACCGTGTTATAAATGCGACCGGTAACCGAATCCTCTTGCGCAATCGATTCCGCCTGGACTATATCCATAGCGCGGGTGTCAAGTAATTCCCCCCCTAATAGAACTGCCCGTAGGCTAAGAACATGATCAGAAGTTTTACCATAAACTAATGAACCCTGACCGGATGCGTCAGTATTAATCATGCCGCCCAATGTTGCACGGTTACTGGTTGAAAGCTCCGGTGAAAAGAAATAACCATATGGACGCAAATATTGATTCAGTTGGTCTTTAATCACCCCCGCCTCAACTCTGACCCAACCTTGCGCCGGGTTAATCTCAAGAATGCGATTCATATAACGGGACATATCCACCACAATGCCGTCATTAAGCGCCTGGCCGTTTGTGCCTGTACCGCCACCGCGTGGCGTAAATGTCAAATTCTGATACTCTTTTTCACCTGCGACACGAGCCAGTAAAACCACATCTGCACTGGATCGAGGGAAAACGATAGCCTGTGGTAAGAGTTGATAGATACTGTTATCTGTCGCCATTGTCAGACGATCGGCATAACTACTGGCAACATCTCCGGTAAATCCTTGTTCCTTCAATGTATCCAAGAACTTCTGCGCCACCTCACTGACGTGCGGTGCTTGTGATATGCGTGGGATCATTATCGTTTTGACCCTTTTAAAATGAGTGTCCACATTGCTCCATTTATACTATCTTTGAATCAATGCCTTAATCAGCCGTAACCATTTACTACCGTTAACTGATTTGTCTGATAAGGCAAGCGTTTACCTTATCATAATATTCACCTATTTTGAGTAACCTATATACCCTATGGATTTCAAGATGCATCGCGACGGCAAGGGAGTGAATCCCCGGGAGCATAGCAAACGATGTGACCGGGGTGAGCGAGTGCAGCCAACAAAGAGGCAACTTGAAAGATAACAGGTATAGATAACATCCTATTTATTCATTATCTTTAGCACCTTAGCGCCACTAACTCCCTGAGAGAAATTAACTTATGGACAAATCTCAACCGTATTATGACCTGCCAAAACTATTATTTACTTTAATTTTCCTGTCACTGTTAATTGTTACCAGCTTTTGGGTGATAAAACCCTTTATCTTCGGTTTTGTCTGGGCCAGCATGGTTGTTATCGCCACCTGGCCATTATTAGAAAAACTACAGGACAGTTTGTGGGGTAAACGCTGGATTGCGGTCTCCATCATGACGCTACTGCTAATTCTATTATTCGTGATCCCTATCGCATTACTGGTTAGTAGCTTATTGGAAAACAGCGCGCCATTAATCCAGTGGACTAAATCCCCCTCTCATTTTCAAATACCGACAATGACCTGGCTGAATAGTATCCCTCTGGTTGGCGATAAACTTTACAGCGCTTGGAACTCACTTATTACTGACGGTGGCAATGTTCTGATAGCTAAAGTCCAGCCTTATGTTGGAGAAGCAGCAACCTGGTTCTTTACTCAAGCGGCAAATGCCGGGCGTTTTGTATTCCATCTCTGTTTGATGGTGCTATTCAGCGTGCTCTTATATCTAAAAGGCGAACAGGTGACGATGAGTATTCGCCATTTTGCCATTCGCCTGGCAAATAAACGCGGAGATGCCGCCATCCTGTTGGCAGCACAATCCATCCGTGCCGTCGCGCTCGGCGTGGTGGTTACCGCATTGGTCCAAGCCATTATCGGTGGTCTTGGCTTGGCTGTTTCGGGCATTCCTTATGCTACGTTGTTGACAGTACTCATGTTTGTCTGTTGCGTCGCTCAACTCGGCCCATTACTGATTTTAGTTCCCGCTGTTGCCTGGCTTTATTGGACAGGTGATACAACCTGGGGAACCGTGCTACTGGTCTGGAGCTGTATCGTAACGACAATGGATGGATTTCTTCGCCCATTTTTAATCCGTCTGGGCGCAGATTTACCTATGGCGCTGATATTAATAGGCGTTATTGGTGGAATACTCTCATTTGGCATGATTGGCTTATTTATCGGCCCCGTTGTATTAGCCGTTGCTTACCGTTTATTAATCGCATGGATGAATGAAGTCCCAGAACCTGAAAATGATTTAGCCGAAACTGAAAAATATCTGGAACAGAAATTTTCAGAATAAATTTTTATGATAATGAATTCTGACTTATATAGCGAAAGAGTGTTAGCTCTTTCGCTAAAGCATAATTTTAATAAAACTTCTCACTTTTCTGAGGTGCTGATTTATTAAATATCATTATTGTGAATAAATTGTTAAAAAATCGTTAAATTTGGCTCATTTTAGCCGTAAATAATACTGAAATTAGGACAATTCTTAATGAATAAACTATTTAACTAAATTAATATAAGTGGGCTATGAACGAGACGTTTATTTCTCCTTTTGATGGTTCTACTTGTTAGAAACGCCTATATTGCTGTGTGTAGTCCTTGCCTATCACGCCCATGATAGGCTTTTTTTTTCGCTATTTTTATACTTTCCCGTAGAACTATAATTAACGACTCAAGTTGTTAAAAAGCCCGCCATTATTTTGACGAGCCTTTAGTTTCAATCGAGTATTATTCTCAATTAACTCACTTTCGCTAATCCTAACCAAGTTTTTACAACGGTATCTGGATTTAATGACAGGCTATCAATCCCTTCTTCCATCAACCAATGAGCAAAATCCTGATGGTCTGAAGGCCCCTGACCACAAATTCCTACATACTTGTTTTGACGCTTAGCCGCTTGGATAGCCAATGAGAGCAGAGCTTTGACCGCATCATTACGTTCATCAAATAGTTCAGATACCACCCCAGAATCCCGATCCAAACCGAGCGTCAGTTGAGTCATATCATTAGAACCAATAGAGAAACCATCAAAATGTTCAAGGAACTGTTCTGCCAGAATTGCGTTGGACGGAATCTCGCACATCATAATGACTTTCAATCCGTTTTCACCGCGCTTCAACCCTTGGGATGCCAGTTCGGCAATCACTGCTTCAGCCTGCGCTACCGTACGAACGAACGGGATCATAATTTCAACGTTGGTCAACCCCATATCATTACGTACACGTTTAACGGCTTCGCACTCTAATGCAAAACAGCGACGGAAACTGTCAGAAACATAACGCCCTGCACCACGGAAACCTAGCATAGGGTTCTCTTCATCAGGTTCATAAATGTCACCCCCCACCAGATTGGCATATTCATTGGATTTAAAATCAGACAAACGGACAATCACCCGTTTCGGCCAGAATGCAGCCGCCAGAGTGGCAATCCCCTCCGTCAAACGCCCAACATAGAACTCAACCGGGTTGTCATAACCAGCCATCAGCGATTTTATCTCTTGCTGCAACTCAGGAGTTTGCTGATCAAACTCCAGTAATGCACGGGGATGTACACCAATCATCCGATTAATAATAAACTCCAAACGAGCAAGACCTACGCCATCATTCGGCAAACGGGCAAAATCAAATGCACGATCTGGATTACCGACGTTGAGCATAATTTTTACATCAAGTTCCGGTAACTGATCGACTTGGGAACTTTGTACAGTAAAATTCAGTTGATTCTGATAAACAAAACCCGTATCACCTTCCGCACAGGAAACTGTCACCGACTGATTCTCTTGCAAACGTTCCGTTGCATCACCGCATCCAACAACCGCGGGAATGCCCAATTCACGGGCAATAATCGCTGCGTGACAGGTCCGGCCACCGCGATTAGTTACAATCGCAGCCGCTTTTTTCATAATAGGCTCCCAATCCGGATCAGTCATATCAGTGACCAAAACATCACCCGGTTGGATGCGATCCATTTCATTCAAGTTGTGAATAACTTTTACTCGACCTGCACCAATACGATGGCCTATGGCACGTCCTTCCACCAATACCTGACCTTGTTCATTCAGTTGGTAACGCTCCATAACCTGCTGGTTTGAGCGGACAGTCTCAGGACGCGCCTGAACAATGTATAACTTGCCATTATGACCATCTTTAGCCCATTCAATATCCATTGGTCGGCCATAATGTTTTTCAATTAATAACGCCTGACGCGCCAATGCCTCAACTTCTTCATCAGCTAAAGAGAAACGATTGCGTTGTGATGCTGGTACATCTTCGATACGTACCTGCTTGCCATGTTCTTTATTGTCAGCATAGATCATATGCAGTTTTTTAGAACCCAGATTGCGTCGCACGATTGCTGGTTTACCCTTATTCAGAGTTGATTTATGAACATAGAACTCATCCGGATTCACCGCGCCCTGAACAACCATCTCGCCCAATCCGTAAGCAGAGGTAATAAAAACAACCTGATCAAACCCTGATTCAGTATCAATAGTGAACATCACACCGGAAGAAGCGAGATCAGAACGCACCATACGTTGTACACCCGCTGATAGTGCAACTCCTCGATGGTCATATCCCTGATGGACACGATAGGAAATAGCGCGATCATTAAACAATGAAGCAAACACATGCTTGATGGCAACCATCACAGCATCAATGCCTTGCACGTTTAGAAAAGTTTCCTGCTGCCCGGCAAAAGAGGCATCAGGCATATCTTCAGCCGTTGCCGAAGAACGTACAGCAAAAGAGGCTTCAGGCTCTCCTTCAGACAACTGTTGATAAGCATCCTGAATATCTTTTTCCAGTTGTGACGTAAATGGCGTATCAATCACCCATTGGCGAATTTGTGCACCTGCTTTAGCCAGTTGATTGACATCATCAACATCCGTTTCATCCAGCAAGTCATAAATACGCTGATTGACACCACTTTGTTCCAAGAAATCATTAAATGCCTGTGCTGTCGTGGCGAAACCATTCGGGACAGAAACCCCCAACTCTGACAGGTGAGTGATCATTTCTCCCAAGGAGGCGTTTTTACCACCAACCCGGTCAATATCATGCATACCTAATTGGTTATACCAAAGCACATTACGCGGGGTGAGGTCATTATTGGGCATTAAAACAATCCTTTTAGCATTTGGGTACAAATCGGGAAATTAGCACTGCATAGAGCAGTCACAAATATACCTTATGGATTTCAAGATGCATCGCGACGGCAAGGGAGCGAATCCCCGGGAGCATAGATAACTATGTGACCGGGGTGAGTGAGTGCAGCCAACAAAGAGGCAACTTGAAAGATGACGGGTATAGACTAACACAATGTTTTCGCACACATAGAAAGGTGAATCGATCAACCCAACACATTATTTTTTTCTTAGGTATACTTTGCAGAAAATCGACTCTCGGTTTCATTTAACTAAACGATTGGAAAGATAAAAGGTCACTGTAAATATCATGGCAAAATTCAGATTAGAAACATCAGCAGAACGTAATGGTCGTAATAGTGTTGAAGGCATTGAACGCACTGTCTTTTTTATTTCAGATGGTACGGCAATTACCGCAGAAGTATTGGGCCATGCTGTCTTATCACAATTTCCCATCAAAATAACTTCTTATACTCTTCCTTTCGTTGCCAGTGAAACCCGCGCAGAAGAAATAAAGCAACAAATAAATCAGATATATCAGGATACGCGGATAAGACCTTTAGTTTTCTATTCTATTATCTCTTCTGGAGTGAAAAATATTATTACCAGTAGCGAAGGATTTTGTCAGGACATTGTACAAACACTGGTCGCCCCATTACAGCAAGAAACCGGGTTAGAGCCAAAACCCGAACTTAATCGCACTCACGGTCTGACTGAAAAGAATCTCAGCCAGTACGATGCGCGTATAGCAGCTATTGATTATGCCCTGGCACATGATGATGGTATCTCTTTACGTAACCTTGACCAGGCACAGGTTATCTTATTGGGCGTATCCCGCTGTGGGAAAACACCCACCAGCCTCTATTTAGCCATGCAATTTGGTATTCAGGCTGCAAATTATCCTTTTACTGCGGATGATATGGACAATTTACAATTACCTGCGACATTAAAACAATTTCAACATAAGTTATTCGGTTTAACTATAAGCCCTGAACGGCTGGCAGCTATTAGGGAAGAACGTCGAGAAAATAGCCGTTATGCATCATTGAGGCAATGTAGAATAGAAATTTCCGAAGTTGAAGCTTTATTCCGTAAGAATAAGATTAATTATCTTAACACCACCAATTATTCTGTTGAAGAAATCTCAACCAAAATAATCGACATGATGAAGCTAAACCGCCGAATGTTTTAAAAATATATCAATAGGAATAATGGAAAAAAATTTATCATATGACTAATTATATCATTTGTTTAACTTAGCCGTTTTCGTTTATTGTAATTTCCATTATCTATAGATATGCCTGCTAATGTGAAACGAACTTTGAGAAAATATATGTACAAAACAGATGGTTTAAGGACTCACCGTGTCGATAGTTTAGTCACACCTCAAACTCTTGCAATTCAATTTCCTGTATCCGAAAAAATCGTCAATAATGTGACAGCGTCACGGAAACGTATTGCCGATATTCTCAGCGGGAATGATCCACGGCTTATGGTAATCATCGGTCCTTGTTCTATTCATGATATTGATGCTGCTTTAGATTATGCTCAGCGACTGAACAGATTACGTGAAAAATACCAGCACAGACTGGAAATTATTATGCGCACCTATTTTGAGAAACCACGCACAGTGGTGGGCTGGAAAGGTTTAATTTCAGACCCCTATCTCGACGGTTCTTGCCAGGTAAATCGGGGTATTACTTTGGCCCGGAAATTATTGGTTGATGTCAATGAGTTGGGTTTACCCACAGCAACCGAATTTCTGGATATGGTGACCGGCCAATATATTGCCGATCTGATCAGTTGGGGCGCGATCGGAGCCAGAACAACAGAAAGCCAGATTCACCGAGAAATGGCATCTGCCCTCTCCTGTCCAGTTGGCTTTAAAAATGGAACGGATGGCAACATCCGTATCGCCATAGATGCAATCCGCGCAGCCGGGGTCTGTCACACATTCCTCTCGCCGGATAAGCGCGGTCAGATGACCATCTATCAAACCGAAGGCAACCCATACGGCCACATTATTATGCGTGGAGGCAAACAGCCTAATTACAGTGCCAAAGATATTGCTACAGCTTGTACTCAACTACGTGAATTTAATTTACCAGAACATTTAGTTATCGATTTCAGTCATGGTAATTGTCAAAAAATTCATAAACGCCAACTGACTATAGCAAAAGAGGTGGGTCACCAGATTCAAGAGGGTTCTACCGCTATTGTCGGTGTAATGGTTGAAAGTTTTCTGGTTGAAGGCACCCAGCAAGTCATTCAGGGACAACCGCTAAATTACGGTCAATCGATCACCGATCCTTGTCTAAACTGGCAAGATACAGAACAGCTTATTGACATTCTCGCCGAAGCAGTAAGTTACCGTTTCTGAATCCTTATTCCGAGTTAGCCTTTTTCATTCATAAGAGGCTAACTGACAACACATTAATTAAATTTTATTAATGTGTTGCTCCTGACCACCAAAAATATTGCTTGAAGTCACCTCTTTATATAACGATAATAATTCTCACTATGATAATAGTTAGTATTCGCAAAGTGGTTTTATGACTAAAATATGTCACCAACATTCTTGCATTGCACTTAAAAAACAATGCAACACTTATCCTGCTGAAATTGTAGAAATTGACTACATTGACAGTAAACAACTATTAGGTGAGCTAGGAATTACCAGAATTCTTCACCAAGGAGAATTCTACCAATTGCGCCAAACTAAAGCCGGTAAGCTGATACTAACTAAATAAAATAATAACTCAGCCAGCCACCCAGATCACGTATCGGGGCAGCCAGCTATATCCATAACTCATAAAATATTATTATGGAGATTCGCCTGATGTCTCAATCTGCAAGATCAACACTCAAATTATCAGCATTAAGCTTGGCAATTATCAGTAACATTCCGGCTGTTTATGCAGCAACAAAATCGCCCGATGCTAACAGTGATAAATCATCCCGCGAGGTGATAACGGTTTATGCCACAGGCAATGAAAGGGACAGTTTCGAAGCTCCCATGATGGTAACGGTGATAAATAGTCAGTCACCACAAAGTCAGACAGCCGGTAATGCTAACGATCTCATCAAAAAAATACCCGGCATTAATATAGCCGGTATAAACCGTGCTAATGGGCAAGATGTTAGTCTGCGTGGTTACGGTCCAAAAGGTGTTTTGACGTTGATTGACGGTATTCGCCAAGGTACCGATACCGGCCATATCAATGGTACGTTCCTGGACCCAGCACTCATTAAACAAGTCGAAGTTGTACGCGGCCCTTCTGCCCTACTCTACGGCAGTGGTGCCTTAGGCGGTGTGATCGCTTATCAAACTGTCGATGCCGCAGACCTTTTGCAAGCGGGTCAAGATCACGGATTCCGCGTTTTTGCTCGCGGTGCAACAGGTGACCATAGTATGGGTTTTGGTGGTGCAACTTTTGCAAAATCGGAATCCTTGGATGGTGTATTTGCCTTCAGTACCCGTGATTCAGGTAACATCCGTCACGGTGGTGGTGTGGTTGGCGATAATGATGAATTTATCAGTAACTTAATGGCAAAAGGCAGTTGGAAAATTGATGACAACCAGTCCCTGAGCAGTCAATTACGCTATTACCGTAATGAGGCTAATCAACCTAAAAATCCACAAACACTCACCGGAAAAAATAAAAATCCTAGCACTTGGACTGACCGCACGACAACTCAACGTGATGCCCAACTCAGCTACCAATTAAATCCAGCAGAATATGATTGGTTAAATGCCAAAACTGACCTCTATTATTCCGATATCACTATTAATGCTCGTACTAAGGCGAAGGGTTTCGAAGGCCGTAAACAGAAAACCTATGGCGTAAAATTGGAAAACCGCTCCCGCCTGTGGACAGACAGCCCGCTGGCACATCAATTTACTTACGGTGGTGAAACTTACAAACAGAAACAGACCCCAGATGGTAATACAGATAGCTTTCCTGACGCGGATATCCGCTTTTATTCCGGCTGGTTACAAGATGAGATAACGCTGCGCGACCTGCCAGTCTCTATTGTCGCGGGTACGCGCTATGACAACTATAAAGGAAACAATTCTAAAGATGAGGCTGTCAGCGCCGATAAATGGTCTTCCAAAGGGGCTATCAGTATCACACCAACTGACTGGTCGATGCTGTTTACCTCTTACGCTCAAGCTTTCCGTGCACCGACAATGGGAGAAATGTATAACGATTCTATGCACTATCCTGGAAACTTCTGGACCCCTAATCCAAATCTCCGCCCAGAAAGCAACGAAACGTGGGAGTCTGGTTTTGGATTACGTTTCAATGATCTACTAGCAGATAACGACGAGCTGAAATTTAAAGCGAGTTACTTTGATACTAAAGCCAAAGATTATATTAAGTCAGATATAGTCAACCGAGGAAGGAACACAACATCTGTTAATATATCCAGCGCCAAGATCTGGGGATGGGATGCTTCCATAAACTATGAATCCAATCTGTTCTCTTGGGAACTGGCTTACAACCGCACAGAAGGTAAAGATGAAAAAAGCGGTGGATCTCTTGATAACCTCAGCCCAGATACTATCACTAGCATACTGGAAATCCCTATTGCACAAACCGGTTTCTCTGTCGGCTGGGTAGGTCAATTCACCAATCATACTGACTTCAAAGGTAAAGATGCTAGAGGTAGAGATCCTAAACAACAGGCAGGTTATGGCGTTAATGATTTCTATGTCAGCTATCAAGGTGAAGGAATGCTCAAAGGTGTGACTACTACGGCAGTTTTAGGTAATGCTTTTGATAAAGAATACTACTCACCACAGGGAACACCGCAGGATGGCCGCAATGCCAAACTGTTCGTCAGTTACCAGTGGTAATTAAATAAATGTATTTCAAGGAGTTAAATTGTGAATTCTTCACTTTATGAACGTTATCTACAAGCCAAATCTGATAACAAAGCCAAATATGCCCGTGATCTGGCAGCCTATCTGAATGTCAGTGAAGGCGAATTATTACATAGCCGCGTTGGTATCGATGCCAAACGCCTCAATGTTGACGCCCCAACTTTACTGGAAGAGTTAGCTGTTGTTGGTGAAATTAAAGCGATCACCCGCAATGATTTTGCTGTTCATGAACATATTGGCCGGTATGTAAATACCCATTTCAGCAGCCACGCAGGGCTGGTCTTGAACCCTCGTGAACTCGACTTGCGGATATTCTTTGGACACTGGAGTAGTGTATTTTATCTGGTTGAACCCGCAAAAAATGGTATGCGCCACAGCATTCAATTTTTTGATCATCAGGGTGACGCATTGCATAAAGTTTATGCAACAGGTAATACTGATATGACAGCCTGGGAAGCACTGATCGAAAAATATCAGACAGAAGACAACCCCGCACTGGTCATCAAACCTATAGAAGAAATCACCTATTCAACTCTAACAAATGAACTGAAAGCACAGCTTGATGAAGAATGGCGAGCAATGACTAACGTTCATCAATTCTTCACGTTACTTAAAAACCATAATCTGAGCCGTCAACAGGTTTTCAACGCGGTACATGATGATCTGGCTTACAAGGTGGAAAATTCTGCACTGAATGAACTTATCAACACCGCTTATAACGATCAGAATGAAATCATGATCTTCGTCAGCAATCATGGTTGCGTACAAATTTTCACCGGAAAGCTGGAACGCCTGATGCCCCATCAGGAAGAAAACTCAGATCAGAAATGGATTAATATCTTTAACCGCAATTTCACACTACATTTAATAGAGAGTGCTATTGCTGAAAGCTGGGTAACCCGTAAACCAACAGAGGATGGTTTTGTCACCAGCCTTGAGCTATTTGATGCTAATGGCGATCAAATTGCGCAACTGTTTGGTCAGCGTACAGAAGGCACTCCTGAACAAACTCAGTGGCGTGAGCAAGTGGCTGCTCTGCCAAAACTGCAATCAATACAGGAAGAGCGTGTAGCATGAAACAATGGCTTCTAACATTTGCCCTTGCGGTATCGTTCAGTGCTTTCTCCACCGAACGGATCGTCACTATCGGTGGCGATGTATCTGAAATTGTTTTTGCACTTGGTGAAGGTGATAAAGTTGTCGCCAGAGACAGCACCAGCCAGAAACCAACCGAATTGCTTACCTTACCCGATGTCGGCTATATGAGAATGCTTAACCCTGAAGGTATTCTCTCTATGAATCCGACACTGGTGCTAACCAGTGAATTGGCAAAGCCTTCACTGGCACTTAAGCAGCTCCAGGATTCTGGTGTAGAAGTGATTCAGATAACCGGAAAAGCAGCGTTAGAAGCCGTCCCTGAAAAAATTAAGACCGTCGCTAAGGCGGTCAATCAGGCTGAACGTGGTGCACAACTGATTCAACAATATCAAAAAGCACTGGCAGAAATACCAACAACCACCTTGCCGACCCGTATTCTGTTTGTGATGAGTCACGGCGGTATCATGCCAATGGCTGCCGGCCAAAAAACCGCAGCGGACAAAGTGATTCGCGCTGTTGGTGCCACTAATGCCATGCAAGGTTTCAACAATTACCGCCCACTTTCCCAGGAAGGTGTTATTGCCAGCGCACCCGATCTGTTATTGGTGACGGAGGATGGTATTAAATCAATGGGCGGTTTGGATAAAATCTGGCAATTACCCGGATTGAAACACACCCCTGCCGGCCAAAAACAACGGGTTTTAATTGTAGATGATATGGGGCTACTCGGTTTTGGCCTCGAAACCCCCTCAGTGATGAAACAACTCAGACAGGCGGCGGAGAAGACTCAATGAGCCGTATGAAGTCTCCGGGTTTGGGCTTGGCGTTTCTTTGTTTGTTACTGTCCGGGTTGGCTATTGGTTCTGCTAATCTTGGCGCATTATCATTATCTTTCAAGACATTATGGGAATCTTCCATTAGTGAACCCCAGTGGCAAATCTGGCTGAATATCAGATTACCAAGGGTGCTATTAGCCATACTGGTTGGCTGTGCTTTAGCGACTTCCGGGGCTGTAATGCAAGGGTTATTTCGCAATCCACTCGCTGATCCTGGCCTACTCGGTATTAGCAGTGGAGCTGCATTGATGGTGGCAATGGCAATTGTTCTGCCCGTTAGCCTGCCATCTGTCATTACTGTGTACGGACATATTATCGCCGCTTTTATTGGCAGCCTGTTAATTTCATTACTGATTTTTTCACTCAATAAATATAACTACGGAAATCTGGCCCGCTTATTACTCGCCGGGATTGCTATCAATGCCCTTTGTATGTCTGCTATTGGTCTCCTGAGCTATATCAGTGACGATCAACAGTTACGACAATTCTCCTTATGGATGATGGGTTCACTCAGCCAGATAGAGTGGCCGACGTTGGCAATTACAGCTTCTTTAATTATTCCCACTATTATCCTAACGTTCAGCCAAGCCCGTAAACTGAATCTGCTGCAATTAGGAGATGAAGAAGCCCACTATCTTGGTATAAATGTCCAACGTACTAAATTCCAGTTATTACTACTCAGCGCCCTGCTGATTGGCAGCGCTGTTGCATTAAGCGGTGTTATTGGATTTATTGGGCTAGTTGTCCCACATTTGATCAGAATGCGATTTGGTGGTGATCATAATTGGCTACTTCCCGGCGCGGCTTTAGGCGGAGCTTCTCTCCTGCTTACCGCAGATACACTGGCAAGAACATTAGTCTCACCAGCAGAAATACCCGTTGGCCTAATTACTGGTTTAATCGGCGGTCCATATTTTCTATGGTTGATACTCAAACAACCAGGGAGCCGCACATAATGAATGCCATAAAAAATAATATTTCTCTGCAAGCGCAGAATTTAAGCTATTCAATTGGCAACCAGAAAATTATTGATAATGTTTCGCTCTCGGTAAATAAAGGTGAGATTGTCGCCATTATTGGGCCAAATGGCGCGGGGAAATCCACATTATTGCGGCTATTAACGGGATATATAAAACCTGAGCATGGGCAATGTGATTTACACGGCACACCTATTGAGCAATGGCCTGCTGAACAATTAGCCCGCACTCGTGCCGTCATGCGTCAACATAGCTCACTCTCCTTCCCTTTCAGTGTGGAAGAAGTGGTCGCTATGGGGCGCTCTCCTCATGGTATTCATCATAAACAAACAGCAATTGATACCGTTATTGAACAAACGGATTGCCAAGCGTTACGTCACCGCGACTACCGGCAACTCTCCGGTGGTGAGCAGCAAAGAGTACAACTCGCTCGTGTCCTTGCCCAACTTTGGCATCCAACACCAATAGAATGCTGTTTGTTTCTTGACGAACCCACATCAGCCTTGGATCTCTATCATCAGCAACACACTTTGCGTCTGCTTTACCGACTGACACGGGAGCAACCTATGGCTATGTGTTGCGTTCTACATGATTTAAATCTTGCTGCTCTCTATGCAGATAAAATCTTTCTATTACATAAAGGGAAGTTAGTCGCTGCGGGTACACCAGAAGAAGTACTGAATGATCATACTCTGAGAAAATGGTATCAAGCAGATCTTGGCATTACCCGCCATCCTGAGACTCAACAGCCTCAGATTTATTTGAGGCAGTAACAGTAAATTTGACAGGCAAATTATTTCAATCGCTTGCCTGTCTTACTCTTTACTTACGAAGTTTTATTGCATCAGGCAAATACCAAAAAGTTGAAATCAGGCACAAGCAATAACCCAGAAGTTCACACCCTTCCTCAACCATATTTTTTGCTGTTCGATCAAAATGTTCGAGCATCAAACCTTTCCATAATTCTCCCATACCAAACAAACGGGAAAAAACGAGTACACATAAAATACCTGCAACCATCATGCTGTAACTTTGATGGCGCGTAAAATGAACAAGCCCAGCCAACGTATCCCTGCCTTTATAAGCAGAATAAAAAATACAAATTAGTGCTAACGGAATAGCAATCCACGCCCAAGCACCATGAAATATTTCATCAAATATAGCATCCAGCTCTCTTATCAATAAACAAGCAAAAAAACCTGATATCAAGACTAATGCAGGACGTAATTGACTATTCTTTTTTGCTTCCAGCAGAAATACAGCAGAAATAACAAACAGTATACTCTCCTGAGCAATTTCAGTTAATGAGTTCTCCTTCACTGCATTCTGCAAATAGATAACATCAATAAAGAGTAAACCTATAACCGTGGCTAAAATCAGAGCATAAAGTACAAAAAATGCCAACTTTTTAGTTAAAAAAGCCAAGTCCGATTGCATTACAACCTCCATTAAATTAAACGACGAACGATGATACTGTTTTAAGTAAATTAGTGAAGATCATTTGATGCTACTTATTATTAAAACAAAGGAAATTTGCATAAATGATAATAATTATCAATTATAAATAGCATTTTTTGCCTATAGATATCCCGGATTTATTTTAAAATACACTCATTAATAACTACCGTTATTATCTTTATGAAAATAACTAACGAAATCTAATATTTTAGCAACTAGCCCACCATCAGTGGGAGGTGAAAATGTCAGAAAGTGTAGTAAATGATATTGTCAGATGGCTCGAAACTCAGCTTCAACGTAACGAAGGTATAAAAATAGCGACCATTGCTGACAGAAGCGGTTATTCAAAGTGGCATCTACAAAGAGTGTTTAAAGAAGTGAAAGGCTATACCTTGGGTGAATATGTTCGTAAGCGGCGTTTACACGAAGCAGCAAGATCTCTGTGTGAAGAAAACCTACCAATCCTTGATATCGCCTTACAGTATGGTTTCAGTTCTCAGGCAACATTTACCCGGATCTTCAAAAAACACTTTGATACCACGCCTGCTAGATTTAGAGAAAATGGTAATCTACCTGAATTAAAGTACTTCTTAGGGCATAAGCAATAACCGAGTTCCTAATAACCTTATTGATGGTATTCCCTAATGGTCAATATTTTATTGACCATTTAACTCTTATACTATTTTAATTCGCTAACATCCTAATATACCTGTTATCTTTCAAGTTGCCTCTTTGTTGGCTGCACTCGCTCACCCCGGTCACATAGTTTGCTATGCTCCCGCGGATTCACTCCCTTGCCGTCGCGATACATCTTGAAATCCATAGGGTATAGATCAAAAAACCAAATAAGAATTTTCCAGATAACTATTGGCTAGCCTCGTTTTATTTACTAAAAATAAAGAACAAATCCCCATAAGTCTTCTAGAACAATTACCACATATACCAGAATAAGTGATTTCGGATAATAACTTTATTAAATGACAATAAAACCCATTAAATTACATTAACGCACGATAAACAAACTGATTAATATAATTAAAAAACAAAAATATTCTCATATAAATCATAACTATAATATATAGTATTCTTTATTCAATCATCAGGATCATTTTCACTGTCAACAAGTAAATAAAAAACACTAAAAAATCCGATCAGAAATATTAAAACACTGCTCCTAAAATTTAGTGTATATTCAGTCATTAAAAAGTAAAAACCCTGAAAATTAAATATCAGGGTTTTCATTTATAATTAATTACAATTCACTACTTACCTAATAGACGTTATTTTACAAAAATCTTGAACACTACCAAAATTTAAAATAGCAAATAAAATAACATAATGGGATAAACTTTTAATACCTTTAACATAAATAATAGCGAATAATATTTTCTATAAGAATTCTCATTCCTAATTTCTACCGTCCTTATCATCCCCCGCTTCCACCTCCTGCACTACCTTTTGCACCGCCTCCTGTTCCACCTCCTGTTCCACCTCCTGTACTACCTCCTGCACCGCCTCCTGTTCCACCGCCTGTTCCACCACCTGTTCCACCACCTGTTCCGCCACCTGTTCCGCCACCTGTTCCACCACCTCCCTTATCCTCCTTAATTAATACGCCGTTGATATATCCATGTTTATTATATTCATATCCGGTAGTTCTAATAGTGACTTTTTTTGAATTAAGATGTGCAAGAATCAAAGCTATTAAACTACCACTCCCTTGATAACCACCATCAGAGTTATCTAAAAGAAAATCCCGTGGAGCACCTTTGTCATCAACAATGATTACATGAACATTGTTTCTGGCTATCTCTGGAGCAATTTGAATGGAGGACACAGTTACATCAGAAATCGTTACATTAGGGGTAACTATATTATTAGAATTGTTTTGATCAATCATAATATATTATTCCTTACAAGGTTAAATTCACACCAAATTATAAACATAGAAATTCACATTATACCGAAAAACTCAACTAATTTACTGAACATCCATATTCAACTATCATAATCCATAAACTTATAAAAAATTAAAACACTTTCCAACTTTAAAAATAGTGTAGAACCAATAGTGCGTCAATAAAAGACCAAAGAAAATCAAAACTAAAAAAAATAAACATTCAGCATTAATTTATAATAATAAATTAAATTACCGTATGTTTTTTTATTTTTAACCTAGTGCTAACATGTTGCATATATTGTGTTATTTACACCAAACATACAATAAATAAAAAACCAGCCTAATAGTAGTGGTTAGTAATTATATAATCAACAGAAAATTCAAGACAAAAAATATAACGGACAGATAATCTAAAATTCATATGCAATGCATATAGTATTTAATTGAATATCAATTCACTAGACAGAATTAGTCATGAGATGTTTACTTAAAAGCAACGTGATATCTGCGATTATATAGCCGATACAATAGATAACGAGGGAATTCTATTTCGCATTGAAATCCGATCGGCCATTAAAAATCACAATAGCCAGTTGAATTACAATCACTACATCAGAAAAAAATGATAAAAAACAAGATGAGCCAGATCTATCTCTTATATACCCTATGGATTTCAAGATACACCGCGACGACAAGGGAGCGAATCCCCGGGAGCATAGGTAACGATGTGACCGGGGTGAGTGAGTGCAGCCAACAAAGAGGCAACTTGAAAGATAACGGGTATAGAATAATCTGACTCAGTGTTCACTACTTCATCGTAAATTCAACTGACCATGCGTAGGTAAAATAATTAGTATAGGTGATGGTTGCATTACAAACAGCACCACCACTCGGCGTTGCTCCTTTATTCCATTTCGGAATTTTAACGCCATTAACATATCCGTTCACAAAAGTGGTCATAAATTCGCAGGTTTTACCCCCTATTTTATATCGCACCATTGCATAATTTACGTCAGGTGAAAGCGGGCTTTGAACCTGATAACTATTGACTCCTCCTGGCGCTACACTTGCACTAGGTTTAGGTGTTGCATTGGCATAGGTACCGGATTCATTATTAGTAATGATGGTATAAACAGCATCTGCGCTACCAGACGCACCAAGATGCTTAAATGTAACCGTTACAGGCGGACCTGCATAAGCGATACCCGCGGCAGTTAGGGAAGTAGTTGCAAACAGGGCCAACAACGATTTACGTACTAACATGTTAGATACTCTCCTTTATGTTATTTAGGATGGCTTACTGCGTTTTAATACAACTTTTTTTTCTATAATTTATTTTTACGTACAATATATGCTCAACCTCATAAAGTAAATTTCCACTTTATGTCTCTATAATATAGACCACTTTGCAGAATTTATTTAAGAAGGTAAGAGGTTCTCCGCCATAAAATCTACAAATACCCTGACCTTAGGGGATAAATGACGGCTTGATGGCCAAAGTATACGAAAAATTGTGGAACTTTCGTTATATTTGTCCAAAATAGTGACCAAAGAACCTTCTTTCAACTGTCGGTAAACAGCGATATTCGGCACACAAGCTATCCCAAGACCATGCTCGGCAAAACAGACTTGCGGTTCTAAACTATCCGTTACCATATTACACGGTAAGTTAAGCTCAATTTTCTTACCATCACGATTCAAAGGCCATACGTTTAATTTCCCATTTGTTGGAAAGCGATATAATAAGCACGGATGGCTAACAAGATCTTCGGGCTCTTCTGGAAAACCTGCGGCCGCAAAATAGGCAGGAGAGCCGACAATAACCTGACGGTAAGAACCAAGCATCCTAGACATTAATCTAGAATCACGTGGATCACCGGTTCGGAGTACAGCATCAAATCCCTCTTCAATAACATCCACTATTCGATCGGAACAACTTATATCAAGTTTAATCTCTGGATAAAGGCGAGTAAAAGCAGCAAATTTCGGCATAAACAGCATACCAACTGACGGTAGGCTAATTTTTAGCTTTCCACTTGGCATTTTCTGCATCTGGGATAGTTCAGTTTCAGCAGCCTCAACCTCATCAAGGATTCGCTTGCACCGCTCAAAGAATAATGTCCCTTCAAGCGTTAATGTGATGGTTCGCGTAGATCGATGGAAAAGGCGTATTCCCAGACGCTCTTCTAACCGAACAATAGCCTTACTAACCGCCGACGAAGAGATGCCAAGTTGTTGACCTGCAACTGTGAAGCTACGGGCATCCGCAGCCCGAACGAACACGTTCAATGATCCCAAACTATCCATATTTCCCCCATTGCTGACAGATTGGTCATAAGTGTTTTGAACATCATCCTACTGTTCACTAGTCTATGGTAGCAAGTAGTATAGGCGTTAGGAGAAATTATCTTATATCTACATATTTATTAATAAAAAAAACAGATAACTCAGGTTTGCTAAATACAAGAATCATCAAGTCGATAGAGATAATTTATCCCAGGTATTTAATAAATAAACGTCAGAGTGGAAAAAGAGCAAACATGATAGTTAATAATATTGAATTACCGCAATTTATTGAATAGCCCCTTCCTAAAGGAAGGATTTATAAGACCAGGAAATGATTTTTCTAAGTTGGAATATTTTAATTTTATTCCACAGAAATATCAGCTAGTTAAAGAAGAAGCCGATACGCTCCCCTTTTGGCTTCTCTCCTTAAATAAAGGTATAAAAATAAGATGCAATCAACTCTCCCAATAATCAAATGGCGCAATATATTACAAACAGGACAGTATCGAAAATACGATATCTCCAGTACTCAACCGGAAACTGAAAATTGGACCACGTTAAATAACATTAAGTTACCAGCGAGTTTTCAACGAAAAGAGTGCCTACCGGGATTACTCTTTTCACACGTCCGGTCAACTCCTTGGGCTACAGCAGTCATCCACGGTGAAGAGCAACTCAGTTATTTGGAAATGGCAATTGGCAGTGTGCATCTGGCCTGCTATCTGCAAAACTTGGGATGTTTAGCGGGTGATTGCGTCGGCATATTTGTTGAACCGTCGATTGAGCAGATGATCGGAGCTTGGGGAACTCTTTTTGCCGGTGGTGCGTATCTGCCATTGTCTCATGATTATCCAGAGGAACGACTTCGTTACATGATCCACGATAGCAATCTGAAAATTATATTTACCCAAGAAAAATTAAAGGAAAAATTGGTCAGGTTGGTTGCAGAAAATATCCATATCGTGACTCTTGAAGACGTAGATAAATCATTAGAATCCAGTGCCATTACCTGCAACATCCTCCATGACTACCTTAGCCCGGATAGCTTGGCTTATGTCATTTATACCTCTGGAAGTACAGGGAAACCGAAAGGTGTAATGATTGAGCACCACAGTATCGTTAACCAAATGTGCTGGTTAAATGAAAAATGCGATTTAAACATTGAAAAAACCATTATTCAGAAAACGCCTATCAGCTTTGATGCCGCTCAATGGGAAATATTATCAGTCAGTTGTGGTAGTCGGGTTGTTATTAGCTCATCTGGAACACACAGGAATATTCCCCAACTCATTGACCTGATTATTCGCCACAATGTGACCACGTTACAGTGTGTTCCCACGCTATTACAAGCATTGATCGATAATCACAAATTCCGGGAATGCCACGCCCTTCGGCAAATATTCATCGGAGCAGAGAGCCTATCAAGAAAACTCGCCACTCAATGTCTCCATACACTGCCAAACTGTCTACTGATTAATATGTATGGCCCGGCGGAATGTACAATTAATGCTTCAGCCTTCTTTGTTAATCACTCCCCAATATCTGACGAGATTAATTCAGTCCCTATTGGTAAGCCAGTATCCAATACGGAATTTTTTATTCTCGATCACCACTATCAGCCCGCCTCAGAATATGAAATTGGAGAGATTTATATTGCAGGTACTCAAGTCGCAAGAGGATATCTGAATCGTCAGGATCTCACAGAAGAGCACTTTCTTGAAATTGCGATACCACCAAATACGCAAAAAATCCGGCTTTATAGAACCGGAGATCTAGCCTATTGGGATAAAGATGGTAATGCCCACTTTGCTGGCCGGAAAGATAATCAAATTAAGGTGAGAGGGATGCGGGTCGAATTAGAAGAAATAAAAAATGCAATAGAGGTTATCGATCAAGTGAAACACGCCGCAATTTTGGCAGAAAAAGACCCTCAACACCGTTCGACACAATTAACCGCCTGTATTGAATTAGCAGATGAAACAATACGCCAGCAAGCAAAGTATGACATCACTTCAATTCTGCGGGGTGAACTCAGCAAAACATTACCGGACTATATGTTACCTGACAGATTTTTGTTCCTGGATACCATGCCGCTAACTTCCAGTGGAAAAATCGATTTCGACACATTGCAAGTACTGGTCAGCACAGTATCACACAGTCCACAGGTACTCCCAAGCACCTCGACAGAAACACGGATCGTAAAGATATGGGAAGAAGTACTAACGCGAGAAAGCATATCTACCGAAGATGACTTCTTTGCTTTAGGTGGCAATTCTCTGATAGCCGTCCATCTGATACAACGTTTAAATGAAGAATTTGCGTTATCGCTACCTCTCCATACTCTATTTGAAGCCGCAACGGTTAAACAATTGGCAAAAATCATTGAAGGTGAAGTAACCAGATTATCTTCACGATTGGCCTGTTTACAGGAAAAAGATGCTGGATTACCTATCTTTTGCTGGCCAGGATTGGGGGGATACCCAATGAATTTACACCTGCTGGCTACACAGATCTGCACTGATCGATCATTTTATGGCATCCAAGCTTACGGAATTAATGAAGGAGAGATTCCATACTCCACCCTAGCCGAAATGGTGATTCAAGACATAACAGAAATCAAAAAATTACAACCTACTGGCCCATACACGCTATGGGGATACTCTTTTGGCTCTGTATTGGCTTTCGAAGCGGCTTACCAATTAGAACGAGCCGGAGAACGTGTCGAAAAGGTTGTTCTAATCGCGCCAGGGCTCTCGAAGATAAAATATCACGTTAATTCCACGGGAACAGAAAACAGGTCTACTTACCAGAACAGTGAGTTGATATCACTATTATTCTCTGTATTTGCGGGTACTTCTCACAGTTCAGCTTTGAATGAATGCCTGGCTAACGTTATCGATGAGCAAAGCTTTGTCTCTTTTGTTCATAAGCACTACCCAAATCTGGACCCTACGTTAATTGTTCGAATTGCCAGGATAGTTATTCAAACCTATGGACAGAAATATTCAGCAACAGAACTGCAAGAACGAATCATTAAGGCACCAATTACAGTGTTTAATGCACGTGATGATGCCGTTTCTTTTATCGAAGAAGCAACACCATATCTAAAACATCCCCCAGAAAACATCAACCTTAACGTTGATCATTTCGAGGTACTTAAGGAATTAGGTGTTAACGAATTAGCTCGATTCTTGAGTTGATTGCTTCTGCAAACAACACAATGAAAATTATTTAAGGGGGTTCCATGATTAAAGAAAAAACTGCCACTCATGCGAGCAGTACCAATTTTCCTCTCGTTGCTCTACTCGCGTTAGCAATGACGGGATTCCTTGCACTTCTCACAGAGACATTCCCGGCGGGCATTCTATCCCAAATAAGTAACAGCTTGGCCGTTTCTGAAGCATTAGCGGGTCAATTCGTTACACTCTACGCAATTGGCTCACTTGTCGCAGCGATTCCACTGACGACAGCAACACAAGGTTGGCACCGTCGCCGATTACTCTTGATGGCACTTACTGGCTTGTTAGTCTTTAATACGCTCACCGCGTTAACGTCTAACTATATAGTGGCACTTGTGGCCAGACTTCTTTCAGGCATGGCAGGCGGCTTAATCTGGGGAATGTTGGTCGGCTATGCCCGACGGATGGTACCCGATCATTTAAAAGGACGTGCATTGGCTGTAGCCGGTGTCGGGGCACCACTGGCACTCTCTCTTGGCGTGCCATTAGGAACATTCATTGGTGGAATTGTTGGCTGGCGAACAACGTTTGGTTTGATGTCTATTCTAACATTGGTCGTTATCGCATGGGTCATGTTGAAAGTCCCTGACTACCCAGGACGGGCTGCCGAAAAACGTATACCAATCAAAAAAGTTATCATTATTCCAGGAGTACGACCGGTATTAAGCGTTCTTGTTTGTTGGGTACTGGCTCACAGTATTCTTTATACCTATGTATTGCCGTTTGTGACACAGGCAGGGCTTGCTACCAGGATTGATCTTGTGTTGTTAGCCTTTGGTGTAGCGTCGTTGCTTGGAATATGGATAACAGGGCTGTTAATTGACAAAATGTTACGTTCGTTGGTACTGATAAGTCTTGCCCTATTTACATTCGCCTCTCTTATACTTGGTGTTATCAGTACTCTTCCTGTCTTTGTTTTTCTTGCCGTGATCTTATGGGGGATAACCTTCGGCGGTGCTGCCGCCCTACTTCAAACCGCCTTGGCCGAATCTGCCGGAGAAGGTGCAGACGTTGCTCAGTCGATTCTTGTTACCTTATGGAATTTAGCCATTGCAGCCGGGGGCATTATTGGCGGGATATTACTTGAAACACTTGGTGCCAGCTCGTTTCCGTGGACCTTACTTGTTCTATTAGTACTAGCTTTATTGATCGTCTGGAATTCAGGCAACTATGGCTTCCCTCATAAAGGAATCAAAGGTAAGTGAACAATATCGGGGTTTGTCTGTGTTTAAATGCAGTTCAAGGCAAATAAGCCTATGAACTTTACTTACTCTCAAACAAATCCCTCCACTCAATAATGATAAAGGGGATAACATGCCCGGCGAATTCACATCTTCAACACAAGAGAAAAAAAATAGCACCGATAACACACTAACCAATAACACACTAAAAGTTAAAAAGTGCAAAATTGTAAACCCCCCCACTGGAGAAGCTCGATCTTGTGTCGTCATCGGTGGTACAACACTTGCGATACGTTGTACTCAACAACTTCAAGCGGCCGGATACATAATTGTGGCCATTTTTCCCACGGAATCTCTGTTTTCCGAATGGGCAACTTCTCAAAATATACACTGTGTTGAAGCACGAGAAGATCTCTTGACGCTCTCCAAAACTCAATCAATATGCTGGCTTTTTTCCATAGTCAATCCAGTTATTCTCCCTGCTCTATTAATCAATCAATTCTCTCAAGGTGCTTTCAACTACCACGACGCACCTCTACCACACTATGCCGGCACTCATGCCACTTCTTGGGCTATCCTTGCTGGTGAGTCTCAATATGCTATTACCTGGCATTTAATTGGATCTATGGTCGACAGTGGCGATATTGTTGTACAGCGTCATGTTGATATTAAAAATACCGACACTGCACTTTCACTAAATCTTAAATGTTACCAAGCTGCTATCGAAGGATTTACCGAACTATTAAACAACCTAGAGAATGGTGACATACCCCGCCGACAGCAAGATCCTGATAACCGCAGTTTTTTCTCAAGACGTCGCCGACCAGACGCTGCTGGTTGTCTATTGTGGAATAAAAAAGCTCAGGAATTGTCATCTTTGGTCAGATCTTTAACTTTCGGAGTTTACTATCCTAACCCATTAACATTACCTAAAGTTCTGCTGAGAGATCGCCTGGTAGCGATAGGTACACTACAGGTGATGTATACACGTTCCGATCACAAACCAGGTACATTGTTAGGTATTAGCGAGGACCATTGGCTAATGACTACAAGTAGTGAAGATATACGTATTTCGTTTGTTAATAGCCGTGGCAACCCAATAAATGCACTCATCTTAGCCAATCAATGCAAACTTGAAATTGGTGATCAACTCCCCACAATTGCAAGATCAGATATTAAGACGTTAACAGATATACATGAACAACTTACCGAACAAGAGCTATTTTGGCAAAAAAGACTAGCGCGTTTTTCAACACCAATGCTGCCTTTTAGGTTGCGGGCAACGATAGATAAAATACCGGATTGGCATATGTCTGAATGGAAAAGAGTACTCAATCATAGCTCTCTTATTTCAACTGAGCTCGTTCAACATATTATATGCGCTTGGTTTATCTATTTGGCTCACACATCAAATGATACTCAATTTCAAGTCGGATGGGCGCAAGCAGAAGATGCTGTTCATTCTTCAAAATGGCCCTCCTTTTTCGCCATGATCATCCCAATGGAGATCCATATCGATTTACAGCAACGTCTTACAGAGATTTTAAATTCAATATCGTCTGAACAGCAATTACTTGAAAAAAATAGAGTTTATCCCTGCGATATGGTCTCCAGACAGCCAGTATTACGCGCAATCAATCCATTACATAACAACCGTCCGTGGCCGATTGGTATTTCTGTCATCGCTGATTACAGTGAAGATATAACGAACAAAAATGCCATACAGGAACATGCCATTGTCGGAGAAATAATGACATTACAGATTGATAAAAATAAAGGAAATTTCCGCTTCATATATAACAGCAAATTAGTTGCAGTAAATAATATTGAACATGTGGCATCTGATCTGGCGCTATTTTCAAATGTCATTGCAGACTCGAAAAATTTAAATATTGTTGCAAATGAACTTCCAATATACGAATTTTCACGGTGAGATATTGCCCCAAAATTAGAAAAAACGGCCGTAAACCCTCGGCCAATGCGAGGGTGCCGCAAAAGATCAATGAGGTTGAGTCAGTTATTTCTGCACAGGAACTTCAACATAACCAGCCTCCAACCCCATCACCTCCACACCTTGAAGAACGGCATGCCCCGGTGTCACGACAATCTGCTGGGTTTGTGCGTTTAATTCGCGGCGATAAGTGACGAAAGTTCGTCCATCAGGACCAGTATGTAATGCCTCGGCTGGCAAGGCCAATCCACGCTCATTGCGATAGGTGACAATAGCCAGTTTCGCACTCATACTCAGCCGGATACGCTGCCGCTGTTCAGGAGTAAGAGGATCAATCGCCACTAATAGATCATAGGTTACACCCGCTCCCTGCATCTCCTTTGAACTCCCTTGTACACCAATTGTCTTAATCTGCCCCCGTAGAGATAGCCCAGCAAAACCATCGCCGGTGATCTCAACCGGCATTCCTTCATACACCTGATAAAGGTCAGCCTCTTCAATACGCGCTACCGCCTGAATTTGCTCCAAATTGATTACCCCTAACAGAGGTGTTCCCTGAGTGACACGTGTCCCCTTTTGAATAAATAACGCCTTATCTGATTCCGATACCTGTGGGCGAATAACAATGCCATCAAAAGGAGAAATCAATTCACGTTGGGCTTGCTGGGCCTGAAGCGCCTGATAACGCGATTGAGCATTCGCTAATTCCATATCAGCAATCTGGCGATTCTCCCCTGTACCTTTGTCGAGAGCAACACTCAGTTCCGCCTTAGCGGCGGCAAGATCGAGCTGTTGAACTCTGACCTGCTGCTCCAGGGTATCAACCTCCATACGGGGAACAATGCCACGCTCGAACAAAACCCGGGTATCGGTTAGCTTACGTTCGGTATCACTCAAACTTAACTGAGCATTCGTTAAAGCTCTACGTACCCTAGCAACATCCTGACTGTTCTCCCATCCCACCAAATCTTGTACGGTTTTTTGGGCTTTCAACAGTTCCGCAAGCGCCTGCCGCAACTGAATGTCTAACTGTGTCGTATCAAGGCTCAACAGGGATTGCCCACGCTTAACGCGCTGGCCTTCAGTTACCATCACTTCAGCAATAACACCATCAAATGGCGCGGCAATCGTCAAACTGGTTGCAGCCTGAATACGACCAACCAACCCAAGACGATTTTCGAGCCGTTGAGGTTCAACATGCAGCCACCGTTGCGATGATGATGTATCAGTTGAAGAAGAAAGGAAAACATAAGCAATGGTAGCCCCAATGACTAATGCAACAGCAAGTGTCACGAGCCAACGAGTCTTATATCTGAAACGGGCAAGTCCCCTGATCTTAGTCGTTAAGTGCAATATCCCAACTCCCTAACGTAGTACCCAATGTTTCGTCCAAATCCGCTTGTGCATTTAAGTAAGTGATCAACGCATTGAGACGAACATTCTCTGCATTACGCAAATCGGTTTCAAAACTCAAAACTTGAAAGTTACTGGAGCGGCCCACTGTCAATTTTTCACGTTCAATCTCCAGCTTGCGCAGAGATAGATCCCTGGCACGCTGTGCAATCTCATATTGACGCCAACGCGTACCAATATCGCGTACCGCATTACCCACATTACGTTCTAGTGACTGTTTTGCCTCAGCAAGGCGAATGTCTTGGTTCTGAACATCAACCCGCGCCCGCACTTCCGCCTGACGCTGACTCAAATCGCCAATGGGTATCTCTACCTGAACACCAGCGTAATTTTCCCAATTACGAGAACGGCTTGACCCTGTTCGATCACGGACCTGACTGGCCCCCCCCACTAAAGAGACATCCCATAAACGTTCGTTACGGGCAACTGTCAGGTTAATTGCCGCCTGCTCCGCCGTAATCAATTGAGTGAGGTACGATGGCTGTTGCTCTTGTGCTAAATGTTGCGCTTGCAGCAGGTTAATATCTACACGCTTAGCTTCCAATCTGTCAGTAGCCTTTATCTGAGTTTGTAAGTCTAAGGCGAGTAATCGCAGCAATTCTAAACGACTGGTATCCAATTGATTAGCCGCTTCCTCCGCAGCCAGCTCCTGCATTGCAACATCAGCCTCCGTCTGGACAATCTCAAAAGCTGCCATTCTACCTGCGGAAATCATAGCCTTGTTAACCTCCAGCAGTTGACGCGAACGCTCAAGAGCATCACGTGCGATTTGTAATTGTTCTTGAGCACGCAACAATCCACGATAAGCCATAATAACTTGCGTGATAGTCTGGGATACCGTCGCTTTTAGGTTCAAACGATTTGTCTGCTCCATCAATTGAGCAAGACGCACAGGTGCTGTCGCCACATCTTTGCCGGCACCACGCAACAAAGGCTGAATAACTGAGAATGAAACACCATCATTACGGCTACGACCTGCATTGTCTGCCCATGTCGTCCGATTCGTCCAAGACAGACTGAATCGAGTACCATATTCTCCAAACAGCGTAGAGGTGGGTGTAATCTCACTCTGGCGATAGCGATCACTTTGATTACGAGCGGCAATATAACGGCTATTAATCAGTAACTTTGGCGTAAAGCGATCTTCAGCAACGCGTAAATCGAATTTCTGTGCAATTCGATCCAGATAAGCACTGCGAATCGAACGATTGTTTCGTAACCCTAAATAGATTGCATCACTGAGTGTCAGACCAATAGTTTGCTGATTAAGTGAAATTGTATTCGTTGCAGGCATGGTTGCCTGTGATGGATTCAACTGCTCCGCTAACGCTTGTTTGACAAATACAGCTATTATCAAGGCAATGATGATGCCAATAACACGTTGAAAAATTTGGCTAATCATCACGAAGTGCCTCTACAGGTTGTAATCTGGCAGCCGCTAATGCCGGATTGATACCGAAAAACAGACCAATCACTAATGAACTGGCGATACCCAGAGGCAAAGAGAATAGGGATAACGTAAATACCCAGCCCGAAAATTTTACAAATAGGTATCCCGCCGTAATCCCCAATAATGAACCAACCATTGCACCGGCAATTGCCAGAATGGCAGCCTCCAACATAAACAGTATACCAATATCCATAGGCCGAGCTCCCAAAGCCATACGAACACCAATTTCACGCCTGCGTTCCGAAACATTCATCAGCATGACATTCATCACGCCAACACCTCCCACCAGCAAGGAAATTCCCCCTAAGCCCGCGAGCAAATAAGAAAATGTCTTTGCCTGACGCGTCAATCCATCAAGCAATTGTTTCGGGATCTCAACTTCAACCTGACGACCTTTTGATAATGAAACAAGGTAGTCACGTAACAACACCGCATCACTGTTTAGCGTTGTTGTGTCACGTGCTCTGGCAATAACGCTGCCAATTTCTGGTGCAGGCCGCAACCGCCGCATTGCTTCGATAGGCAGTATGACGGAATCATCAATAGAACCGGGGAGTAAAGGGTTCGGTCCCTGAACAGCGAGAATGCCTATAACTTCAAACAGATATTCCCCAATCTGCAATTGACTACCTATCCGAATAGGTTGATTAGCGACTTTTAATTGTTTGGCAATATTCGCTCCGAGCACGGCATAGGTCGTTTGGCGATCATAGTCCGATAGAAAACGCCCCTGCTCGATTTGTAAATCCAACACCGCCGCCAGATCAGAGGATGTACCGGTAATATTCGTATCGATCCCTTTCCCTTGGAAGCGTATGCGGGTTGAGTATAATGTGATGGGCGCAGCATGTGTGATAGTCGGTATTGTACGCGTCAGCGCCTGAGTATCCAGCGTAGATGGCGCGGGTTTGACATCGGCACCTGGAATAAAACTAAAATGAGCAACCAAGATATTGCTTCCCATACTTTTAAAAGTGCTGATCGCTTCATTAACAGCATTATGACCGATGTTTAAAAGTGCAATGACAGAAGCACATCCCACGGCAATACCAAGTAAAGCAAGCAAAGAGCGCCTTCCTAGCAGACGCAGACTACCCAGTGATTCACGCAGGGCCTGCGCGAAGGAAAAACCGTAGCGACCAGAATTCACATTAAGCATCGAGGCTATCCAACCACAGATCGGTTTCGGAAAGCCGCCCATCATTAACATAGAGACAGCGCTGCATATTTTTGGCTATTTCTTCATCATGTGTAACCATGACGAGCGTCACGCCTTGCTCACGGTTCAATGACAGAAGAAGTGCCATAATATCACGCGCTGTAGCGCTATCGAGATTGCCTGTCGGTTCATCCGCCAGAATCAGGGAAGGCTTACCGACCAAAGCTCTGGCAATAGCAACACGTTGCCGCTGTCCCCCGGAGAGATCAGCCGGACGATGGTAAATACGACCAGCCAAACCAACCAATTCAAGTTGGTATTTCGCTTCTTGCCGAGCGAGAGAACGAGAATATCCACGATATAACAATGGTAGCGCCACATTATCTAATGCCTGCATTCTGGGAAGTAAATTAAAACTCTGAAATACGAAACCAATTTCCTGATTTCTTATTCTCGCCCGTTCATTAGGAGTAACATTTGTTATATTAACGCCACTAAACTGAAAATATCCAGAGGAGGGTTGATCCAGTAAACCAAGAATATTGAGTAGAGTACTTTTACCCGAACCAGAAGCGCCGACAATTGCACAACTTTGCCCACGCATGATAGTGAATGATATTTTATCAAGTACTGGGTAATATTTTTCCCCCATACGATAAGATCGACAAATATTTTCCATGCAAATCAGGGCTTCTTGGCATGGGGAAGTTATGACTGTCATGGCTGATTTATTCATCGTTTTTGACATCCATTAAACGTATCACTGACTCCATTTGGTTGTTTAGCCGATTTTATATCATGGGAAGATCTTCTTGTAAAAGATTACGGTCTAAGTAACAGGCAAAAACATCGAACAGCAAAAATATATTAGATTTACTTAACATAATTTCAAATCACCCATTGCTTTTTGGGGTTAATCCACCCAAATTACTCCTGCCTACTTTGGCATTGCGTACATACTTTTATAAAAATTCAGAAGATACAGGGCGCGAGATCAAAATGTATACCTAAGTTCTCGCAATAGAAAATTATCAGATATTGGGGTAATGGCTATGAAATTAAAAAAAATATTTGGTATTGGTAGCGCTTTATTGTTAACTATATTCTCACAGGCAGTACCAGCGGCAAGTGGCAGCTATCACTCTTCAGTTGTTTTGCCCACACTGTATTCCAAAAATTTCTTAGAAACTGTTAATGTTCCTATTGTCGGTTCTCCCCCTGCAACAGGAAAGATTAACAATGTATCTTGGACTTGGAATGTTGTTGGATGGCCTCAGAATTTATCGGTTTATCTTTGTCAGGGAGATACCAGCAGTTGCATAGATATATCACGCACGCGAAGAATGTCGACAGCCGCATTTGATAATAGAAGCCCAGCACAGCAGTTCCTTTTCGCCTTAAAGGTTGGAAACGGTAATGTTATGCCAATAGCAGGTCAAACCGGAGAAATTACTGTCAGTTGGCAATAACATTTCAATAACTCTCCAAAGATTGCCGCTAATATTATAGGCGGCAATTCTGATTTGCTTTGAATATTGTCGGATCTAAGAAAGTTGCTAGATGATCTCTTCAATGATTACGGACATTCACCGTATCCTTATAGTGCTTCGCGGCTTTAAGTAGTTTAGAGTTTGCTTTTGGCGGATTTTCCAAAGCTGCCAACAAAGCATCAGCCCCCTCCATCGAAAAGTGTAAGGTTTCAGTTCGTTCAATCACGTTACGCGCACGCTCCATTGCTGATTCAATAAGAAACTGTGAAAGTGTTGCACCTGAGTAATCAGCCGCCCTTTGTATGATCGCTTGAATCTCTGTGGAAGTTCTTGCAACTAAATGGATCTCTTTACGTTCTGTATTAATAGCCATGATTTTATCTGCATTTTTAGTCTATATAAACATGGTGTCATTATGGCATACAAACAAAATAAACATTTATCAATATGTATGCCGAAAAGGCATACATGAACATCCAAGAATGTATTATTTTTGCCTGATAATAGATGACGACCTTAGCCGCCATCTTGGTATCTCTTGGATGATTAACCCTATGGTAGTTCAACCCCTTTATAACCAGATAAAATCAATTCCCATTCCTGCTGAGCAAACCATGTCTGGGTTTTGCCATCATAATGCAGACTATCAGGCAGAAAAACGCCAAACTCAGTCGCCTTTCCGGTATAGTTCGGAGAATTCCGTGCATCAATCAGCGTTCGGTATTGCGGATCATCAGCGATAACATTATTGAGTGCCTCAAGCACATAACGGGTGTTGATGGGATCAAACGCAACCGAAAGTGGATAATACAATCTCCACGGTATACTGCGAGAACCCAAAGCATCACTGATACCCGTAATGATGCGGGTAAAATTCCGCTCTGATGCCTGTGCCGCCAATAAACTCTCGGTCTCTGCTTCCCACTGGTTCCAATGAACAGCCAAAATGCAAGGATTTTTTCCTAGTTTACGCAGTGATTCAACTGCCATGCGCAAGGTTCTGATCGCACGCGGATAGAGCGATTCCACATCGCAAGGATCTCGTTCAGGAGCCCAGCGGTTATCCGGCGGATTATCCAGATACATGCCCTGACCGCCCCACCCCATTAAAATGACATAAAGATCAGGTAAATTAAGTGCATTACCCCGGTTAATATGGTCTTGCCAGAGTTTGGCAAAACGGTTGGCGGCATTGACTGAGTGATCCTGATTGCCACGAGATAAACCGACAGGAGCGCCAATATTGGCATCACCAAAGCTAGTCAGCCCCGTCCAGTTGATTGCGGGAAAGTCAACGCTGTAAACTTCTGATAGAGATAATGTGAATATATTTTTTAAACCTTGTGTAATTTCTTCATCTTGTGGTAATTGCGTTCCATGACCATAACTATTTGATTGTCCAAGTATGATAAATAATGGAGCATCATTAGGTTCCCACGGAGAATATTTTATTTCTGGAGAATAATCTTGTTTATTTGTCATCAGTTTTCCTCTTGATATGATTTAAGTTATTATGTCTATTCTCTTCGGGAAAATATAATTAACTTTAGAAGATAAAAATTATTTAGTTAATCAATCATATTTATGGTGCGAGAATATAGAACTATTTTAAATATTAATTTAATATTTTTCACTCTAAGTAAGACAAATACCACTCTGATTAGCTATTATTGATATCAGATTATTATGTTCTTACTTGTTTTCTTAAAAATATAAATCTAATATCGTTCTTCATAGGTTAATTATTTATACTTCACAATGTATTCCCCTTTGGCAAAAAAAATGCTGAAATATAACAACTGACCTACGCCTCATGAAAAATACACCTATTAATCTAATCGAGCAAATAAAAATACAACTCATAAAAACAAGCCAGATTAATAAATAATATTTAAGTTTTCCGTCATAAAATGAAAATTTTTTCATTGCAAATATGTAAATAATATATTGCTACATTTAAAAATATAGTTATATACCCAAGAAACTTCAAGATGCAGTTTTTAGCACCTGAAAATGGTCGTTAATTCTAGACATCAGCGAGTCCGCTATATCCGGTAGCGTTGTGGTGAAAAATTTGAAGACGTTGTCTCGAAATTCATGTTTATCCGCGAAATAACGGTTATTTCGAACCTGTTCATTCATGACCTTCCATAATCGCTCTATTGGGTTTAAATTTGGGCTATAGGGAGGAAGGTAATGTAACTCAATATTGCTAACATAAGCCCACTCCTTAACAAGATGAGCTTTGTTGTAACCCGCTCCATCCACAATAAGATGAATTTTTTGATGATAGTCAGGATAAGACTTTCTTATTTCATTGAAAAAACAGCAAATATTGTAGTCATTGATGGTTTGATATTCCTGGAACACCGTACGACCAATGGCATTCAGGTTGAGCGCGCCCAATATATTCAGGCGAGTCCGGCTTCCTGTTGTTTTGACTGTTTTTTTCTCGCCTTTTCGCATCCAACCATAACCGAGTTTGGTGCCTTGAGTCGGGTGAACAGCGTCAAGAAAAAGGATGGGTTCGTCTTTCGCTGTGACTTTAAGATTCTCATAATATTCAATAAATTGTCGCTGTTTTTCTGCGTCGAATTTATGAGGGACGCCACAAGGTTTTTTATAAGAAAAACCCTGACGGTGTAGCCATTTATTCATGCCGGGAATGCTAAAGGTAATCTTCCAGAGCTGAGCAACATAGGCCACGATTTCATGGGTGTGATGGAAAAGATGTTGAGATAAGTGATTGATTAAAAAATCAGTTTGTTCTCGGGAAAGCAAACTATCAGACCCTCCATTGTCAGATTTAAGTTTACCTTGATTAAGGTAATCACTGATATGGCGGTCAACGGTGGTCTGATGGAGTCGCAATGCCTGGGCTATCATTACAGAACTCCACCCTTCAGAAGCCAGAAGGATAGCTTTTATTCTGTCTCGTACCTGACCATCGCGAGTGGTGTCGTGAAGGCGTTCAAGTTTGATTTTTTGTTCTGATGTAATAAATATTTTCATAGCGAGGATAATGATCTCCATTTCGGATAAAATCAAGCATCTTCAATGATTACGGGTATAAACTATAAAAATATTAATCCAGTAATTCATGCAATAAATAAATAAATAAATAAATAAATAACGAAACAATAAACATCCCAACCAGCTCCTTATATATTAAGGAACTGGTTATCTATTTTTAAACTTTTTTAAATAATATAACTTAAATCAAAATCAGATATTACCTTACCATGTTAAATGCAATATGGATAATTAATTTACTGTCATAAAATAATTATTTTTAGATAGTTAAAATGCAATTAATAAAATTAAAATTACTGACATTAATTACTGAGATTTAAATAAAACTGCCATCTTAATAATAAGAATTTTTACAATTCTCGAATAAAAGCGGATTTAAATTCTCCGGGCTTGCCAAAAAGCTTTTTTCCAGTAAACATTATTCATAGATGAACGAGTAACACCTTTATGGGTTGACGCATGAATAAACTGGTTATTGGCATCATAAATACCAACATGTAACCCTTGTTCGCCACTACCTGTTCTGAAAAAGACCAAATCACCCGGCATTAAATCGCTTTTATCAATACGGGCCCCTAATTTTATTTGCCCACCGGTCGTACGAGGTAATTGAATATCAAACCGGTCACTGAAAGTACGGTAAACAAAACCAGAACAATCTACCCCCTGACGATCCATTCCACCATAATGATATGGTGTACCACGCCATTGATTAAGCTGCTCCCTAAGCTGAGCAATCACCATGATTGGATCAGAAAGCGCCGTCTTTAACGCCGGAGCCGGAGTCCTAGGGACATGACTGGAACAGCCAATAAGTAACAGACTGCACAATAAGAGTAACTCTTTTATTCTTATTATCATTAACCCCTCCTCATAAAATCAGCAAAACATGCTAACTCTATCCGGCACTCAATAAAAAAACAAGTCTGTATTTTAAATAAAATAGTTAAATAGTTATTCTCTTTTTCATTCTGGACGGCTAATCAACCAGACACCATACAAAATAAAAATCACACCCGCAGTTTTCAATAATGTGATGGTTTCATTAAACCAAGGCAATAAAGCCGCCATTAAATAGACAAAAACATAACTTAAGCTTATTAACGGATAGGCTTTATTTAATGGTAAATATTTTAGCGTAAATAACCAACACAGCATAGATAATAGATATCCAGCCAGACCCGCCATTACCACCACCAGAGAATGGCGATAACGCCACAGCCACTCAATATCAAACCAATGCAAACCAAAGTTCAATGCTGGCAAATTGACAACACCCCATTTCAGTAATAACTGGGCTATTGTCACCAGTAATACGCTAACCAATCCCCAAATATAACCTTTCATTCATTCAAGCTCATCAGCAAAATTCCTAACATGATAAACACAACCCCACTCCAATGTTTTCTGCCCGCTTTTTCCTGATAGAAAAATTTCCCCGCCAAAGTGACCATAATAAAATTTATACTCAACATGGGATAAGCAATTCCTAACGGCAATATCTGCAATAAACGAAGCCAAAATAACATGCCAACAGCCAATAGAATCACAGCGCCTATTAACCATTTCAGCGCAGCTTCCCGCGGATAAACATCACTGTGCCAACTCATCACAGCCTGTTTCTGACATAACTGACCAGCACATGTCAGCAAGCTAATCAGTAACAATAAAGCGAAACTTATCATGGTCGCTTCTCATAAACCAAAATAGCAAAGCGATAATTGCGACTAATTTGATCTGCTTTTGGTAAATCAGGCAATTTTTCATTTTTATATAAATGAAAAAGTACTGACACCCGCCCTTCTTTACGCGCTTTCTCTAACCACTGCGGAAAATCTTTATAGCTGATATATCGATATTGGCTATCTGGATAATTCAACCCATATTCCAATTCACCCCAATTCTCAAGCATATAAATATCACTACGCTTCATCTCCCAAGCCACAGTGGTTGCAAGACCAACGCTTTCCGATAGAATGTACCGACTGTCTGCAAGCTCCTGATGGTGTAACTTAATAAAGTTCTGCGGTAATTTGGAATTAACGGTATTTTCAGGCAAAGCATTACCTATCACTAAACTGACAACAATGGAGCAAAATGCTGTCCATAACCAATATTTCCCATTCAACGCAAAACACAGATAACCGATAATTCCCCAAATACCAAAAGCAACAATCGCTAAAACCCATTTAAACCATTCTGATGGCTGATATAAAGCGTGTTTTGTCACTGCTTCCATAGCAAACAGAACCATTACCGCCAGCAGACCAAGAAATACATTAACCATTCCATTGATCTTAAGTAACTTCATCTTGCCATTTTTGACGCAATCGACACCAAATTTAGCCATCATCATTGCCAATGGCGCCATACAGGGCAGGATATAAGTTGGCAATTTTCCCTTCGCAATACTGAAAAACAATAATGGCACGACAAACCAACAAAGTAGAAAAAACATTTCAGGATTGGATTTTCTTTCTTTCCAACTTTTCATCACCGCCCCAGGTAATAATCCCAACCAAGGGATCACACCAAGAATAAGAATGGGTATATAATACCAGAACGGTGCAATATGCTGTGCATCATCGGAAGAAAAACGCTTAATATGTTCAATCCAGAAGAAATAGTGCCAGTAATCAGGCTCACGTAAGGCAATTGCAATCACCCACGGTAAACTGATTGCTATCGCCGAAATAATGGCAAGTGGGCCAAAGTAGACTATTTGCAGGACCCGCTTCTGATAAATGACAATGGGTAACATCGCCATGACTGGAACAGCCAATGCCAGAAACCCTTTAGTCATAAAACCCATACCACAGCACAAACCAAGCACCAAATATGCCATTATTCGCCGTCTGGTACAGTCTGTTTTTAACCCCCAGAAGCTACACATCATGGCCGCCGTTACCCACAAAGAAAACATCGGATCGAGTACGCTATAAGTGCCAATGGCAAATACCAGAAACATTGAGATGTAGATAAGGCTAGTGGCAAAAGCAATATGCCGGTTATGCCACATCATCATAGCAAGTCGATATAATAAAATTGCGCTGATAAAAATACAGAAAACCGATCCAAAACGAACAGCAAAATTATTATCACCAAAAATCCATTGGCTAATATTATTAATCCAATAACCCGCTACAGGCTTTTCAAAATAACGAATATCCAGTAAATACGGAACAATCCAATCTCCCCGTTGCAGCATTTCACGGCTGATTTCTGCATAACGGGTTTCATCAGGCTGCCATAATAGGCGGCCATTCAGGGGTAATAAATAAGTAAGGACAAAAAAAAGAGCCATCAAAAAAGCCCCCACCTTACACGCCCGGTTATTTAACATATATAAGTTAAGCCTCTTGTTGGCATCCTAACCACCCTTCCCTGCCGGGAAATTCAGAACGAACAATTCTCCCGACAGGAAGTCGCTGTATATTTTCAGGCAGCAGATGACTCAATGCACAAAATTGTATGTTTTCCTGATGAACCATTTCCAACAATGTTGCAAATTCTGTGGACTTGGACATCCCTTCAACTTCCGTATGGATGGTATATACCGGAACTCCCTGGCTGTTTTTTATCTTAGCAAGGATAAACTGGTTAAAATCTTCATCTTTAACCTGAGTTCCTATCACTTCGTCATAAGTTGGCAACGTCACCGGAATTTGCACGGTACCAAGAGTACCATCAGGCAGGATGGGCCTGAATGGATGAGTTCCCCGACAATCGCTGTTGTAATCAAAACCAAACTGTTGCTTTACCGCGAGTACGCGTTCATCAGCCCGCCAACCCGCAACAGCAGAACACGTGACCCGTTGGCCAATTGCCTGTACCAATGCATCCACTCCCAGTTTAACCTGCTCTGTTAACTGAGCTTCAGACCAACGACCCACTTTCGCCTGCCAACGCTGATGATCCCAAGCATGCAGACCCACTTCATGGCCTGCATTCAGAGTTTGCTTCATCAAGTAGCCCAAATCTTTAGCAATCTTCTTACCCGGCCATGCAGTTCCCGCCAGTAAAATATCAAGACCATACAGAGACGCTGCATTTGACCTCAACATTTTCCATAAGAATTTTGGCCGCAAAAGACGCCACAAATGACGCCCCATATTATCCGGCCCAACACTAAAGAAAAAACTGGCCTGAATCTGATGTTTTGCCAAAATTTTGAGCAATTGCGGCACTCCTTCAACGGTTCCTCGATAGGTATCCACATCAACTCTCAAGCCAATTTGTTTCATTAATTTTTCCCTAATTCTTCCACTGCACCACGCAAGAAGAAATCCAGTGTTTCATTTATCGTCTGTTTCATATCAATGGTTGGTTTCCAATCGAGTAACCGCTCCGCATTTTTAATACTTGGCTTACGGTGTTCAACATCCTGATAACCTTTACCGTAGTAACTGCCACTTTCAATCTTTTTAAATCCAGCAAACGGAGGAAAATTATCTCTCAATTCATGGTTTTCAAAGCTATCAAGTAATATTTCCGCCAATTGGCGAATACTGGCTTCATTAGTTGGATTGCCAATATTGATAATTTGACCGTCACATAACTCATCTCGGTTTTCAATAATACGAAACAGCGCCTCAATACCATCATTAATATCGGTAAAGCAGCGTTTCTGCTCACCACCATCCACCAGTTTGATCGGTGAACCCTCAACTAAGTTCAATATTAATTGTGTGATCGCTCTGGAACTGCCAATACGTGCCGAGTTCAAATTATCCAAACGTGGCCCCATCCAGTTAAATGGCCGAAATAGCGTGAATTTAAGCCCCTCTTTCTCACCATATGCCCAGATAACACGATCCAGCAATTGTTTTGATACAGAATAGATCCAACGTTGTTTGTTGATCGGGCCAACAATTAGACGAGAGTCATCTTCATCAAATTCTTTATCATCACACATGCCATAAACTTCTGATGTGGACGGGAATATAATTCGTTTATTGTATTTAACGCAATAACGGACAATCTTTAAATTCTCTTCAAAATCCAATTCAAATACTCGCAGCGGATTACGGGTATATTCAATTGGAGTCGCAATGGCGACCAATGGCAAAACGACATCACACTTTTTAATGTGATATTCGATCCATTCAGTATGGATATTGACATCACCTTCAATGAAGTGAAAACGCGGATTACCAATAAAACGCTCAATGGCGGAAGAACCGATATCCATACCATAAATATCATAGTTGCCATCACGTAATAGACGTTCTGTCAGATGATTACCGATAAAGCCATTCACACCGAGAATTAATACACGTTTCCGGTGGTTAATTTGAGTGGTTGCCTTTGGGCCAACACGTATATCAGTCACAATGCTCATATCTACTGCCAGACGGTGGCCCTGAACATACAAACCCGATTCACTTTGCCCATTGATAATTTCTAACGTGCCTTTTCCACAGGCAATAATTAACGGATCTACCGATAATACTGTTCCCGGCGGTTTGTCATGCATCTCATTCAACGGGGAAGCACGCCAGATAGTAATCTTACGCTCACCTAAGAAAGTAAATGCCCCAGGATATGGCTCAGTGACTGCCCTGATAAGATTGTTAATTTCAGTGGCTGATTTGTGCCAGTCAATCTCGCCATCCGCAGCAGTACGACGCCCAAAGTAAGTTGCCTGACTTTCATCTTGAGGTATGGCCGGATAAATTCCCGCTTTGATCTGCGGTAATACGTGATCAAACAGTTTTTCCGCTGCTTCGCGAATTTTACCATGCAAAGTCAACGCGGTATCTGTTTCTGCAATAACAACCTTATGCTGAGCAATAATATCCCCTGCATCAGGTTTCAACACCATTTTATGCAGGGTTACTCCTGTTTCCACTTCACCATTTAAAATCGCCCAGTTAATCGGGGCACGACCACGGTATTTTGGCAACAGTGAACCGTGCAAATTAAATGCACCTGTGCTCGCCAGCGATAAAATATCTTCGCTCAACATATTTCGGTAATAAAAAGAGAAAATCACATCAGGTTTCAGTTCCCGAATACGTTCAATCCAAAGTGGATGGTTAACGTTTTCTGGCGCAAAAACCGGCAGCGCCAAATCTGCACTTAAACGGGCAACAGAAGAGAAAAAATGGTTTTCATTAGGATCATCTGTATGGGTAAATACCGCCTGAATATCAAAACCCGCTTTAGTTAAAGCATTGATCCCGACACAGCCGATATCATGATAGGCAAATACGATTGCTTTCATTTAGTACTCTTCCTGGTTGTCGTTGGTCTTTTTATCTCCGACCACTTTTTGAATAAAATAACGTGGGCGTGCACGAACATCGTTATAGATACGGCCGATGTATTCACCTAATAAGCCCATCGCGACGAACTGTGCGCCAATAAATATGAAAAGGAGAGCAAACAGAGTAAATACCCCTTCTGCTGCCCATATGGCACCGAAAATCAGACGTAAAACCATCAATAATACAGCCAGCAAAAAACCAGAAACGGCAATCACACTGCCTACCACACTCAGCAAACGCAAAGGTGCTGTTGTCAGGCAGGTTAGCAAGTCATACATCAGATTAATCAGCTTCATGAAGCTATATTTAGAATCACCAAATTCACGCTCTGCATGAGCGACATCAATCTCAATGGTTTTACGGGCAAAAGTGTTTGCCAAGATAGGAATAAAGGTGCTGCGCTCATGGCACTGCAACATGGCTTCAACAATATGGCGACGATAGGCTCGGAGCATACAACCATAATCGCCCATAGAACGGCCTGTTGCTTTAGTAATCATAGCATTGATGATTTTTGAAGCTGTTTTACGAAATAGAGAATCCTGGCGATTAGCCCGGCGAGTACCCACAACGTCATAACCTTGTTCAGCTGTTTTAACAAGACGGGGGATCTCTTCTGGTGGATTCTGTAAATCAGCATCAAGCGTAATAACTAAATCACCATTGACCTGATTAAACCCCGCCATAATCGCTGAATGCTGACCATAATTACGATTAAGTAAAATAGCAATAATATGATTTTCAGATTGTTCCGCAGCCTGAATCAGAATTTCCGCAGATTTATCACTACTACCATCATCAACCAGAATAAGCTCATATTCCTGAGTCAATTGTTTACAGGCTGCTAAGGTTCTTTCCAATAAAAGAGGCAAACTTTCTTCTTCGTTGTAAATTGGAATAACAACAGAAACTTTTTTAATTTTTTCAAATGACACTTATTTGTGCTCCGGAATAATTTCTTGTAAAGCATCAGTGACACGATCTACATCGTCATCACTCATATCAGGAAAGAGTGGCAATGAACACAGTGTTACTGAATTCCATTCTGATTCAGGTAATGACAACTGCGGATACCGATCCCGATAATATTTTTGTGTATGTGCAGCTCTGAAATGCAAACCTGTGCCAATATTCTTGTTTTTCAAACGTTCCATTAATGTATCGCGATCAATGCCACAAACATCCTTATTAACCCGCACCATAAATAGGTGATGTGCATGAATATGTTCATAATCAGGCACACTTAACATCTGCAATGGCGAATCTTTTAATGCCGCTGAATAACGGGCAACAATTTGCCGACGGCGAATATTCATTGATTCCAATTTACTTAATTGCACAACAGCAATCGCAGCATGAATATCAGATAAATTATATTTGTAACCCGGTTCTATAACTTCTGCCTGTGCTCTCCTGCCTTGAATCTGACGGTCAAAAGCATCAATACCCAATCCATGAAACTTTAGACAACGAATTCGTTCAATAAGTTCATTATTATCAGTAGCAATTAAACCACCTTCCGCACAAGTGGCATTTTTTATGGCATGAAAAGAGAAAATCGCGGTGCCATGCTCACCAATCCATTCATTCTTATAACGGGTTCCTAATGCATGAGCTGCGTCTTCAATCAATGGAATACCCGCCTCCTGAGCAATCTCACGCAATGCATCTAAGTCACAAGGAGCACCAGCATAATGAACAGGAATAATCGCTTTGGTTCTGGATGTAATCGCCTTTTTCACTGTCTGCGCGTCGATCATTAAAGTATGACGATCAACATCAATCATGATGGGTTCAGCACCAAGCAAACAGATCATATTTATTGTGGAAACCCAAGTTTGAGACGGTGTAATCACTTCGTCACCAGGACCAATTCCCAGTGCCATGAGTGTCAGATGCATACCCGCCGTTGCAGAGGCCAAAGCAACCGCATATTTGCAGCCAAACATACGGCAAAAGTCCTGTTCCAATTGATGATTTTGCGGGCCTGTTGTAATCCACCCCGAACGAAGAACCTTCTCTACTGCCTGAATTTCTTCATCACCCATCGCAGGACGAGAAAATGGAAGAAAACTACCCATAAAACACAGTCCAATTCATTCATAATATAACGATATATTAGATGACTATATTTGAACGAATCGTAAACACAGGTATGATTTAGCAAATTAAGTGGAAATTACTATCGATCCACGATACGTACAGATTCACGGCAGGCACATACATAAGCCTGGACTGTAATTATGGTAAGAAAACCCGCCAATATTTATCTGTCTTTTCTGGCACACATTTGATATCAGCGGCAAAAACTCTGGAGAGCGTATTTTCTTTCATTACCTCATCCGGCTTTCCATTCGCAACCAGTGATCCATTAGCAAGCAACCAGATCCGATCAGCTTTATCATAGCTGTGATTGAGATCATGACCACTCATGACTACGGTTCCACCGAGTTCACAGAATTTCTTTATCAACAGATCAAGTGCTGCTACCTGAGTGATATCAAGATTATTTGTAGGCTCATCCAAGAGCAATAATTTGCCTTCCGAATTGATTGATGGCCAGACTTGTAAAAAAACTCCGGTTAATCGCACCCTTTGCCATTCACCACCAGATAGATTGCTTATAGGTGTCTCTAGAAACTTTCCCAACTTAAAAAAGGAACAGAGTTCTGACAACACATCGTCACAATTAACAAGATGGGCAGCTAAATGCAGTTGCAAATATTGAAAAACCGGCATTATTGGCACAGAAGAAATTTGCTGGCTAAGCCATGCTCTGTACCGTGCTAATTGGCAGTGACTATATTGACTAAGGCATTTTTGTTGCAAATCAATAGCACCACTATAGGGTAAAATACCGGCCATACAGGCCAATAGCGTACTTTTTCCTGAACCATTCGGCCCAATGAGATGTATCTGTTCACCTTGTTGTACCAACGCTGTCAGCGGCATTAATCGGTTTCGTACCGATACCTGATTGAGAGCCATCAACTGATTGGTCGCTTGCGCATTATTCACTTTTTTAACCCCAGTCTCTGGCTCTCAATAATAACCAAATGAAGATTGGCGCACCCAATGTTGCAGTCACAACGCCAATCGGTACTTCTGCATTATTCAAGCTAAGACGAGATAGCAGATCAGCCAGCAATAACCCATAACCGCCGGATAGAACACAGGCAGGCAGTAGAGTTTTATAATCTGTCAGGCCACATAAACGCAAAATATGTGGAATAACCAAACCAATAAAGCTAATTGTTCCAGCAAGTGCAACACTTAGCCCTACCAACAACCCAACGGCAAAGACAAATAAATTACGCCAATAATAAAGTGAGATACCTAACTGTTGGGCCTGTGTTTCTCCCAGAGAAAGAAAATTAAGTACTTTTCCTTGTCTGCTCAACCAAATAATCAAAGGAAACAGAGCGACTACCAACCATTGCTGCCGCCAATCTATTCCACTGAAACTCCCCATCATCCAATACATTAGCTGACGCAAGTCCAGGCTAGTACTAAAATAAACCATCCAGGTCATTAACGCACCAGAGACAACACCAAAAGCAACCCCCACCAACAACAAACGGGCATTATTCAGATAACGATTTCTTGAAAAGGTCAGTAATATCATTGTGATGGTCAGCGCACCGAGCACAGCGCCAATACTTAATAACCAGAACGGCGCAATGCCATGAAACATCAACACCAAAAACACCACCACTACGCCAGCACCATTACTGACCCCCAATAGCCCAGGTTCCGCCAACGGATTTTCAAACAGTGCCTGCATTACTGCACCCGCCACAGTCAGGCTCGCACCTACAGCAACGACAGCTAATACACGAGGAAAACGTAACTGCCACACAAACAATTGACCTGTTTCAGAAAACCATTTATTAGGCCAGATCCAATTTTCCCCAGCACAAAGCGAGAGAAAAAAAACGAGTAAAAATAAACACGTGAGAATTGCCAGAAAACGATAATCATGCCTTTTCTGACGGGTCACTAATTCAGTGATGGAATGAGTGGGTTGCATGGTAAATCAAGCTCATGAGGGCGGATCATTTAAGAAAAAGGCCGCTATTGATGCGGCCTTTTTGATTATTCTTTAGGTGTGGCTTTCTCAACCCTGCTTTTTAACTTCTGACCAGGACGGAATGTCACTACTCGGCGAGCTGTAATCGGAATGTCCTCACCAGTCTTAGGGTTACGTCCCGGACGTTGGTTTTTATCCCGTAAATCAAAGTTGCCAAATCCAGACAATTTTACCTGCTCACCATTCTCCAAAGAACGACGCACTTCTTCAAAGAATAATTCAACCAGATCTTTAGCATCACGCTTGCTAATTCCCAGTTTCTCAAACAGATTTTCTGACATTTCAGCTTTAGTAAGCGCCATAAGTTCAGTCCCTCAAGGATGCTTGGAATCGCTGTTTCAGCACTGCAACACATTTATTAATTGTCGCAGCAATCTCTTCTTCTTCCAGTGTACGCGCGGTATCCTGCAAGATAAAACTTATAGCAAGGCTCTTATGACCCTCTGCTACACCTTTACCACAATACACGTCAAACAAGTTTATGCCAACTATATGATTTACGCCAACTTTCTTGCATTCAGCCAAAACATCTTCTACAGCAACATTTTCAGGCACCACGATCGCAATATCACGACGGTTTGATGGGAAACGTGAAATCTCTTTCGCGTCAGGAACCACGCGGCTTGTCAGCTTGCTCCAGAGCACTTCGAATACCACGGTGCGGCCATTTAAGTCAAGTTTGCTTTCCAATTCTGGGTGAACCACACCAATATATCCGATGTATTCATTTTCTAAATAAATCCCGGCGCTTTGACCGGGGTGCAACGCCGGATTTACATCTGCTCTAAAAGAAATCTTAGATAATTTTCCAGTTAACTCCAGAATAGCTTCCAAATCGCCTTTCATATCGAAGAAATCAACGGACTGTTTTGCCAGTGACCAATGCTCTTCAAAGCGATTTCCTGTAATAACCCCCCCAAGCATCAGCTCCTGACGAATACCCTGATCGGCATTTTCATCAGGAACAAAACGTAAGCCAGTTTCAAACAAGCGCACACGGTTTTGTTGACGGTTTTGGTTATATACCACTGTTGTTAGCAAACCCGTCAGTAGAGATAAACGCATTGCTGACATATCCGCCGAAATGGGATTAGGCAACATCAACGTTTGTTGCTGTGGATGTAACAGTGCCTGAATTTTGGGATCAACAAAGCTATAAGTAATCGCTTCTTGATAACCTCTGTCAACCAGTATAGTTTTAACACGTTGCAGGGAAAGATCCGCTTCATGATGTTTTTTCATCATAAGATCTGCACGCATTGGTACATCTGGAATATTGTTGTAACCGTAGATACGGGCAACCTCTTCCACCAGATCTTCTTCAATCTCCACATCAAAACGCCAGCTTGGCGCAATCGCTTGCCAACAATTTTCCTGAATAGTGACTTTGCAACCTAAGCGGGTCAGAATGTCACCAACCTGTTCATCAGGTATATAGTGACCAATCAAACGCTCCAGTTTTTCACGACGCAATGTGATTGTCGCAGATTGAGGTAATTGAGATTCATCAGTAACATCAATAATCGGGCCGACTTCACCACCACAAATATCAATCAACAGTTGAGTTGTTCTCTCTATTGCTTTGTGTTGTAACTGAGGATCAACACCACGTTCATAGCGGTGAGAAGCATCGGTATGTAAACCATAACGACGAGCACGGCCAGCAATCGCTAAAGGAGCAAAAAATGCGCACTCAAGTAAAATATTTTGCGTTTCTTCATTCACACCTGAATGTTCACCGCCAAAAATACCCGCCATTGCAACAGCTTGTTTTTCATCAGAAATAACTAGCGTATCAGCAGAAAGATTGGCTTCTGTACCATCCAGCAGCACCAATTTTTCATCCTGCTTCGCCATGCGCACAGTGATTGAGCCATTCAAGCGCTCCAAATCAAACGCATGCAATGGTTGGCCTAATTCAAGCAATACATAGTTAGTCACATCGACGATCGGGTCAATAGAACGGATACCACCACGACGTAATTTTTCACGCATCCACAGTGGCGTTGCCGCTTTCACATTAATATTTTTAATTACCCGTCCCAGGTAACGTGGGCAAGCTTCTGTTGCTTCAACACGAATAGGGAAAACAGCATCTGTTGTCGGTTTTACTGCTTCAATTTGTGGATCAGATAATGGCATTTTATTAGCGACAGCCACATCACGCGCAACACCTATAATACTCAGGCAGTCAGCACGATTAGGTGTAATGCTGATTTCAACAACCTTATCATCCAGCTTCAGATATTCACGCAGATCAACACCTAAAGGAGCATCCATTGGCAATTCAATAATGCCGTCGTGGTCCTCAGAGATACCCAGTTCAGAAAAAGAACATAGCATCCCTTCAGAAGGCTCGCCACGCAGTTTTGCCGCCTTGATTTTGAAATCACCCGGTAATACAGCACCCACGGTTGCTACTGCAACTTTCAGCCCCAAACGGCAATTTGGTGCACCACAAACAATGTCCAGTAGTCGTTCACCACCTACGTTCACTTTTGTTACCCGTAGCTTATCCGCATTTGGATGCTGGGCACATTGAACAACTTCACCAACCACCACACCATGAAATTGACCGGCAACGACTTCAACGCCATCAACTTCCAGACCTATCATGGTAATTTGATCAGATAATGCTTCACTACTGATGGCTGGATTTACCCATTCGCGTAACCAGAGTTCACTGAATTTCATGAGATATTCCCGCCTTATTTAAACTGTTTGAGAAAACGCAGATCATTTTCGAAGAACGCACGCAAATCAGTTACACCGTAACGTAACATTGTCAAGCGCTCCACCCCCATGCCGAAAGCAAAACCAGAATAAATTTCAGGATCAAGGCCAACATTATGCAGTACATTAGGATGAACCATACCGCAACCCAACACTTCCAGCCATTTGCCGTTTTTACCCATGACATCAACTTCCGCCGAAGGTTCTGTAAATGGAAAGTAGGAAGGTCGGAAACGAACTTGTAAATCTTCTTCAAAAAAGTTAGTCAGGAAATCGTGCAACGTTCCTTTCAGGTTGGTAAAACTGATATCACGATCAATAATCAAACCTTCCACCTGATGGAACATAGGTGTGTGTGTCTGGTCGTAGTCATTACGATATACACGACCCGGTGCAATGACGCGAATGGGTGGTTTTTGATTGTGCATAGTTCGAACTTGAACACCGGAAGTCTGAGTCCGCAACAGACGTTTGGCATCAAACCAGAAAGTATCATGATCAGCACGTGCAGGATGATGGGCGGGAATATTCAGCGCATCGAAATTATGATAATCATCTTCAATCTCAGGGCCTGATTCTACAGAAAATCCTAATTCACCAAAGAAAGCTTCAATACGCTCTATTGTGCGGTTAACCGGATGTAGCCCACCATTTTCCATACGGCGGCCAGGCAATGATACATCTATCTTTTCCGCGGCTAAACGGAAGTTCAGAAGATCAGTTTCCAGTTTTTCTTTACGGATACTCAGAATTTCCAAGACTTCTTGCTTCGCCTGATTAATAACCGCCCCTGCTGCTGGGCGCTCTTCGGCCGGCAGATCACGCAGCGATGACATTTGGAGAGTTAAATGGCCTTTTTTGCCTAAATATTCAACACGCACCAAATCCAACGCAGCAACATCCTGGGCATCTTCTACGGCTGCTCTTGCTTTTGCAACCAGTTCAGCGAGATGTGGCATCGTTTTCCTCTTCCTTCGGCCTAACGGCCTGCTAGTAATGATCGTTAATGACTTTATATGCCTTTTCTGCTTTTTGTCATAAAAACAAAAAAGCCTCCACAACGGAGGCTCAGGCGCTACTTTTCGTTTCGTTTCTTACGCGCAAAGCCCCCTGAATTCAGGCACTAAAGTAAGAAAAGATGCGAAAAAAAGCTAAAGACATAATGTTGATTCTCTCGGAATAAAACTCTCTTTTGGCAACGATACTCTCGTAAGCTACATCTGACAACAAAGTAAAAGAGGGAGCATGCCCCCTCTTTTACTACTCTAACTTATGCCAGAGCGCTCTTCGCTTTTTCAACTAAAGCAGCAAATGCCACGTTGTCAAACACAGCGATGTCAGCCAGGATCTTACGGTCGATTTCAATAGAAGCCTTTTTCAGACCATTGATGAAACGGCTGTAAGACAAACCATTCTGACGTGCAGCAGCGTTGATACGTGCAATCCACAGTTGACGGAACTGACGTTTACGCTGACGGCGGTCACGGTAAGCGTACTGCCCTGCTTTGATTACTGCCTGGAAGGCAACACGGTAAACACGCGAACGGGCACCATAGTAACCTTTCGCTTGCTTTAAAATTTTCTTGTGACGTGCACGGGCGACAACACCACGTTTTACGCGAGCCATATACTTCTCCTATCGTCTTTGAGTTCTAATCTAAAAATTGCTTATGCGTACGGCAAACAAGCAACAACCAGGCCCAGATCACCTTTGGAGACCATGCCCTTTGGACGTAAATGACGTTTACGCTTGGTTGATTTCTTAGTCAGAATGTGACGAAGGTTAGCACGCTTACGCTTAAAACCACCACTTGCGGTTTTTTTAAAGCGTTTAGCGGCGCCGCGTACTGTCTTAATCTTTGGCATTTTAATTTCCACTTTGCATTGTAAATTATAACGAATTAGTCAGGCGAACAAGCCCCAATCAGATGAACCGACAGGAGCTTATTACTTGATTGCCTAACTATTTCTTCTTAGGAGCGAGCACCATTACCATCTGACGGCCTTCAATCTTCGAAGGGAAGGATTCGACTACCGCCAGTCCATCCAGATCGTTGCGAACTTTGTCAAGCATTTCGATACCAATCTGTTGGTGCGCCATTTCACGCCCACGGAAACGCAGGGTAACTTTGGCTTTATCGCTATTCTCCAGAAAACGCTTCAGGTTGCCTATTTTTACCTGATAGTCGCCTTCCTCTGTACCAGGACGGAATTTAACTTCCTTAACCTTAGTAACCTTTTGTTTTTTCTTCTGTTCTTTGGTTGACTTACTCTTCTCATACAGGAACTTGCCGTAATCCATAAGACGGCAAACCGGCGGCTCAGCATTCGGGCTGATTTCAACTAAATCAACACCCTCTTCCTTAGCTTTTTCAAGCGCTTTTCCCAGACTGACAATGCCAATCTGTTCGCCATCTGAACCTGTTAAACGAACTTCAGTAGCGCGAATCTCTTCATTAATACGATTAGGACGCGCTGGTTGAATTCTTTTTCCGCCTTTAATACCTTATTCCTCCAATTGATGAAGATTGCGACTGCGTATTTCTATCAGCAGTTTTTCGATGAACCCGTTAACATCAATGCTGCCCAAATCTTTACCACGGCGGGTACGAACAGAAACTTTCCCTGATTCGACCTCTTTTTCACCACAGACAAGCATGTAGGGCACACGACGTAGAGTGTGTTCACGGATTTTAAAGCCAATCTTCTCGTTTCTCAAGTCTGCTTTTGCACGAATGCCAGCATCTTGAAGTTTTTTTACTAATTCCTGTACATAATCAGCTTGGCTATCGGTGATATTCATCACCACTACCTGCTGTGGGGCAATCCATGTTGGGAAGAAACCCGCATACTCCTCAGTTAGGATGCCGATAAACCGTTCCAGTGAACCCAGAACCGCTCGGTGAATCATTACAGGAACTTTACGTTCATTATTTTCACCTACGTAGGACGCACTCAAACGACCTGGTAGTGAAAAGTCGAGCTGCACAGTACCACATTGCCACGCACGATCCAAACAATCATGCAAAGTAAATTCAATTTTCGGTCCGTAGAAGGCACCTTCACCTGGCTGATATTCAAATTGAACACCATTTTCTTGTAGTGCTGCCGCCAGAGATTCTTCCGCTTGATTCCATTGTTCCTCAGTACCAATGCGCTTTTCCGGGCGGGTTGACAGCTTAACCACGATTTTTTCAAAACCAAAAGTGCTGTAAACGTCATACACCATCTTAATGCAACTACTGACTTCCCGGTGAATTTGCTCTTCTGTACAGAAGATATGAGCATCATCCTGAGTAAAACCCCGAACCCGCATCAAGCCATGTAATGCCCCTGATGGTTCATTACGGTGACAACTACCAAATTCAGCCATACGTAACGGCAAATCACGATAGGATTTTAACCCTTGGTTAAAAATCTGAATATGCCCCGGGCAGTTCATCGGTTTAACGCAATATTCTCGGTTCTCTGAAGAAGTGGTAAACATATGTTCACCGTAGTTTTCCCAGTGACCCGTTCTTTCCCACATAACACGGTCCATCATAAACGGACCTTTAACTTCCTGATATTGGTATTCTTTCAGTTTGGTCCGGACAAAAGTTTCCAGCTCACGGAAAATAGTCCAACCATCATTATGCCAGAATGCCATACCTGGAGCTTCTTCCTGCATGTGGTATAGATCTAATTGTTTACCAATCTTACGATGGTCACGTTTAGCCGCTTCTTCCAAACGTTGCAGATAAGTATTGAGCTGTTTCTTATCAGCCCACGCGGTACCGTATATTCGTTGCAACATTTTATTGTTGCTATCCCCACGCCAATATGCCCCTGCAACTTTCTGCAATTTAAAATGATGGCAGAAACGCATATTTGGCACATGTGGGCCACGGCACATGTCAATATATTCTTCATGATTATAGAGACCAGGACGATCATCTCGACTGATGTTTTCATCCAAAATTTGTACTTTATAATCCTCACCACGAGCAACGAAGGTATCACGAGCTTCTTGCCAGTTCACTTTTTTCTTGATGACGTCATAGTCTTTTTTGGCAAGTTCCAACATGCGCTTTTCAAGCAGTTCAATATCTTCCTGCGTCAGGGCACGGCCAAGATCAACATCATAGTAAAAACCATTATCAATAATCGGACCAATAGCCATTTTCGTATCTGGCCATAATTGTTTAATCGCATGGCCCAGCAGATGAGCGCATGAATGGCGGATAATTTCCAGCCCTGCATCATCTTTACTCGTGATGATGGCAAGATTTGCATCTGAATCGATTAATTCACAAGCATCCACTAGCTCACCATTTACGCGGCCAGCAATGCATGCTTTCGCTAAACCAGGACCAATATCACAGGCAACATCCATTACAGAAACGGCATGGTCAAACTGGCGTTGGCTACCGTCAGGAAGAGTAACAACAGGCATTTAAAATCCTTATCTACAGTGGTGACCCACACGAAAGGTCACTTGAAGGAGTTTGATATTCAACTAAAATAACGATTTAAATTATTATCTCGTCAATCCATTAAAGTTTGGTACTAAAATTGGTACACAATGTAAAAAGTGACTACCTTCAATACCGAAACACCGCGAAAATATACCACCAACAACCAGTCAGGTCACGGCGATGTTTAGTATGGGTAAAATCATTTGCATTTATTAGTCGAATCCATCTAATGAAATAATAGGGTTGAGGAAAAACAGATAACAATTCTCTTCAAAACACATATAGAAAACCCGGCATAATTTATATATGCCGGATTATTATACGGATACAGGATCGTTTTAGTCTCTTTAAGCCATTACTGAACCTCTTCGTTCCAACCCACTGCCAACGCCATATTTAAAGCCTGAACTAAAGCAACTTTATCCTCATTATTCTCCAACAGACTAAAATGGTTACCCGAAATCGGAATTAACCGAAGCGAAGAATCGGGTAATACCTGCGCCCAACCTAACGACGAACCCATGTTTAAAGGCTGTGGTTCAATATCCATAATTTTAGTATCTATAACAACAGGAACAGATGGAGAAGATTCCATTGCATAGAATTGATGCAGCGTTATCGCTGATACTTGCGGCTCATAGTCTCTAACTATTTGTGCATAATTTGCTATCTGCTCCCAACGTTTTGCGATTAAATCGGCACGCAGATTCGCCGGGTATAATGCCAATTTCTGCGCCGTTTCGATAAACTGCACCAAATTTAACTCATCAATTCGCCGGTACAGTGCCGCCATTTCTTCAATATATCCGTCCTCTGCCTGCCTCGCCAATTCAATAAAAAATTGAAGTTTTGGTGGCGTTATCCGTTGCCTGTAATAATGAGGAGCAGGCGTATCTATCAGACCGAGGAAATTAACCACCTCACTGGAATACAGAAGTTGTTGGGCAATCGCGTAAGCCAATATGCCACCGGAAGAATAACCACATATCCGATATGGACCTTCCGGTTGAACCGCTTTCATAAAGTTGATCATTCTTGTCGCTTGCTCTTCCATTGTCGACATTGGTTCTTCACTGATGGACGGCCAAGGCAGTGCATAAATCGGGTAGCCTAGATGAAGCTGTTGAGACAACCCGAACACATAGGAATAATCACCCATCCCACTGGGCACAAAGAATAACGGTAAACCTGTTCCATCAGATCGCACCGATATTGCGCTATTTCTCGGTTGAGACAGCTTATCTGATGTCATTTTCGCGGCCAGTTCAGACAGAACAGGGAATTGAAACAGATCATTCAATGTACAAATAAGTCCATGATTAGCTGCAAGATTTATCATCCGCATAGCCAACAGTGAGTGACCACCCAAGGCGAAGAAATTGTCATACCGGCTTACCTGCTCAATCGCCAGTAATTCACACCAAATAGCCACCAATACGGTTTCCATTTCTCCTTGTGGCGCTTCATAGACCTGCCGGGCAAACGCTTCATTGCCTGGAGCTGGTAACGCATGACGATCCAATTTACCGTTGGGAGTCAACGGAAAATCATCCACACGCACAAAAACCGACGGCACCATGTAATCCGGTAAAATGGCACTCAGGTAAGTATGCAAGCTATTAGCCAGTCCTTCATCCTCCTGTGCCACCACATAAGCGACCAAACGTTTGTCCTGTCCATCACCTAGCACCAACACAATGGCCTCTTGTACAGTTGGATATTCCACCAACCGTGCCTCAATTTCACCCGGCTCAATACGGAAACCTCGGATTTTAATTTGCTGATCGTTACGGCCCAAGAACTCCAAATTACCGTCTGGCAGGTAACGGGCTAAATCTCCTGTTCGGTACATGCGGGCATCAGGTAAATCACTAAATGGATCAACAAGGAAGCGTTCAGCCGTTAACTCAGGACGATTGAGATAGCCACAGGCAACCCCATCCCCACCGATATAAATCTCACCGGTTACCCCCTGCGGCACTGGCTGGCCATAGATATCCAGCAGATAAACCCGCGTATTAGCTATTGGTCGACCAATAGGGATCTGGGTCATTCCCGGTGATAATGCCGTGATGCGGTAGGTGGTGGTAAAGGTAGTGCCCTCACTTGGCCCGTAACCATTCAATAACTGTTGAGGCGGGCCATCACGCAGAACCTGCGCTATCGCATGCGGATCCAGCACATCGCCGCCGACAATCAGGATTTTGAGCTGCGGAAGAACCGTGGACAACTCTGCCGCTAATCGGTTAAACAACCCGACACTCAACCACATAACAGTGACTCGATAAGCCTGTAATGTTTGGACAAACTCCTGCGGCGTCAATACAGTAGTGTGATCAATTACCACTAGTGTTCCACCATTAAGCAATGGAGCCCAAACTTCAAAGGTACTAGCATCGAAAGCCGGATTAGCCTCAAAAGCCACCCGATCATCCGGCCCGATTTCAGCGTAGCCATTATTAATCACCAGTCGGACCACGGCCCGATGCGGCACCATTACCCCTTTTGGTGTGCCAGTCGAGCCAGAGGTATACATGATATAAGCCAGATCGGTACTGGAACGAGGTAAATCAAGATTGAGGTAACCTTCTTCCTCAATATCGTCTACCTCATCGGCAAAGCAATACAGGGGAATATCCAGGTCAACTGGAATATCCGTAAGCAACAATTTGGCTGAACAATCGCTTATCAGCCAATGCAGCCGTTCGTCCGGTATACGGAGATCGAGTGGCACATAAACAGCCCCGGCCTTGAGGATAGCCAACTGAGCTATCACCAGTTCAACAGAACGCTCTAACAGTACAGCCACGCGATCATCCGACCTAATCCCAAGCCCGATTAACCGGCGAGCCAGCCGGTTAGCACGAGCATTTAATTCCGCATAGTTGAGAATGTATTCTCCATACATCAGCGCTATCGCATCAGGGGTTTTTTCTGCCTGTTGTTCAAACAGCCGGTGCATGCAACATTGGTCAGGATACAACGCTTGGGTTGCATTCCAGCTCTCCAGCAACAGCTTCTTCTCAGCTTCCGGCAAGATATTCAGCAACCGTATCGGTGTCTCCGACTTCTGTTCAAGCGCATCTGCCAAGCTTTCCAGTGCCTGTTGCATATAATCACATATCCGCTCCGGATCAATCGGTTGAACGATTTGCGTCGTCAGCCCAAGTGCATTACTAAAATCCTCCACCGACAAAACAAACGGGTAATTAGTGCGCTCTTGCTCACCCTGAAATTCAATGCCATTGGTAACTTCATCCGTGACAATCACGGGCGCATTATGCCGGTAGTTCAACAAAGCACTAAAGAGTGGAATTCCATTTTGTACCCCGCTGCAACGTTGAGCCAATGCCAGTGAAGCGTGCTCATGTTCCAATAATCCAGCCAGCCGAGTATGTGCAGCCTGTACACTCTCCTGCACCGGGGTATCATCCATATCCAGCCTTAATGGCAATGTATTAATAAACAATCCCATGCCGCTGTCACCACCTTCCCCTGCCTGCATCCGCCCAAACAGCACGGTACCAAACACCACTTTCTCCTGTCCGCTGGTACGTGACAGCACCTGTGCCCAAGCCAAATGACACAACGCAGCCAAACTAACGCCCAGACGCCGAGCCTGATGACGTAAACGGTCATTCAACATGGCAGGCAACATCCGGTGTGATTGGGCCACCTGTGAACCATCCCGATGTACCTCCGTCAACCCGAATGGTAACGTCGGTTGATCCACCTCTGCCAACATATCGGTGAAGAAGCGGGTATGCTCGGCCTGACTCATCCCCAGCCGAGCCTGAGCCACCAGATTGCGGAAAGGAATCGGAACAGGCAAGCTGTCCCCCTGCCCGGCAAGGTACGCCTGAACTTCACGGTTCATCACATCCATTGCGGTATGGTCGCCAATCAAATGATGCTGCAATTGCAATACGATCCAACGACCATCCGTCTCTTGTGCAATAACAAAACGTAATAGTGGTGCCTGTCCTAAATCAAGACGATGCTGACGCGGGTCAAAACGTTGAGACAATTGTTCATAAACTGGCCCATCTGCGGGATCCAACGTCAATTCAGTCACTGATAACGACGCTTGACGCCAGACTACCTGAGCCGGAACTGATAATCCTTGCCAAACAAAGGCAGTACGCAGGATGTCATGGCGATTAATCACCTGTTGCACTGCCGCCAGATAACGATCTAGCAATGAACGATCAGCAAAGGCTATAGGATAAGCCAACAGATACGGATCGCCTTTGTTCGCCAGTAAATGGTGGAACAGAATACCGTCCTGCAACGGAGACAGGGCATAGATATCCTGAATATTGGCCATCCCTCCCGGCACTTGTTCCACAATATGGTCAATCTCAGGCTGGGCCAACTCAATCAGCGGCAACATCTCAGGTGTAAGTACCGTGGTCGCCGGGGTGATGACATTCGCCGGTACTACCACTGCCCGGGACAGCCCTACTGTTTGCGCAAATGCGGATAACACCGGGGATTGGAACAGATCACGTACCGCTAGTATTAGCCCCGCGTTACGCAGGCGCTCAATCATCCGCACCGCCAACAATGAATGCCCCCCCAACGCAAAGAAGCTATCATGCCGACTGACCTGCTCAACGCCTAACAACTCGCTCCAGATAGCAGCCAGTGTGGTTTCTGTCACCCCTTGCGGCGCTGCATAAACCTGCCGAGCAAAAGCTTCTTCCCCCGGTGCCGGTAACGCCCGACGGTCCAGCTTGCCGTTTGGTGTCAAGGGGAAGGAATCCAGGCGTACAAACGCTGCCGGTACCATATAATCCGGCAAAATAGCGCTTAGATGAGTACGCAGATGGTTAACCAACTCTTCATTCGCTTCTGCTGCTACATAAGCTACCAATCGTTTGTCCTGGCTGTCACCCTGTGCCAACACAACAGCTTCACTCACCGCCGGATGTTCCATCAGCCGGACTTCGATTTCCCCCGGCTCAATACGGAAACCACGGATTTTCACTTGCTGGTCATTACGGCCTAGGAATTCCAGATTACCGTCTGGCAGGTAACGGGCCAAATCCCCGGTGCGGTACAAGCGGGCATCCGGCTTATCACTAAACGGATCTAGCAGAAAACGTTCCGCGGTCAGTTCGGGGCGATTGAGATAGCCACAGGCAACCCCATCCCCACCGATATAAATCTCACCGGTTACCCCCTGCGGTACCAATTGACCATAGGTATCCAACAGATAAACCTGCGTATTAGCTATCGGTCGACCAATGGGGATCCGGCTCACTTCCGGTGATAATGCCGTAATGCGGTAGGTGGTAGTGAAGGTGGTACCCTCACTCGGTCCATAACCATTCAATAATTGTTGAGGCGGGCCATCACGCAGAACCTGGGCAATGACATGTGGATCAAGAATATCACCGCCAACAATCAGGGTTTTGATTTGTGGCAACACCGGGGACAACGCTGTCGCCAGTCGGTTAAACAGCCCAACACTCAGCCACAGTACGGTAATGCGATAAGTCTGTAATGCCTGAACAAACTCTTTCGGCGTCAGCAATGTGGCGTGATCAATCACCACTAGCGCACCGCCATTAAGCAACGGTGCCCAAACTTCAAAGGTACTGGCATCAAAAACCGGGTTAGCTTCAAACGCGACCCGATCATCTGCCCCGATTTCAGCGTACCCATTATTAATCGCCAGCCGAACCACCGCACGATGTGGCACCATTACCCCTTTGGGTGTGCCGGTCGAGCCGGAGGTATACATAATATAGGCCAATTCGGTACTGGAGCGGGGTAAGTCAAGATTACAGTGATCTTCCTGCCTGATAGCGTCCATCTCATCATCAAGGCAGAACTGAAGGACCGCTAGGTTAACCAAGATATCGGAGAGCAATAATTTGGCTGAACAGTCGCTTATCAGCCAGTTTTTCCGCTCGTCCGGCATCCGGGGATCGATCGGCACATAAACGGCTCCTGCCTTGAGAATAGCCAACTGAGCTACAACCAGCTCAATAGATCGTTCTAACAACACCACGATCCGATCATCCGACTGTACCCCGCGCTCAATTAACCGATAGGCCAGCCGATTGGCGCGGGCATTTAATTCAGCATAGCTGAGAATGCGCTCTTCATACACCAGCGCTACTGCGTCAGGGGTTTTCTCCGTCTGCTGCTCAAACAGCCGGTGAATACATGTCTGGTCAGGATATCGCGTTTGGGTTGCATTCCAGGTTTCCAGCAACAGTTTGCGTTCCGCCACGGTCAGGATATCGATTTTCCCAACTGGCTGTTGAGGGTTAGCCGTCATCTCTCGCAATACGGTATGGAGATAGCCCACCTGCCGCTCAACGGTCGATTGATCAAACAGGGTGGTGGCATAATTCAGATAACCGACAATCCGTCCATCCATCTCAGACAAATTCAGCTCAAGATCAAACTTAGCGATATCAAAAGATCGCCCAACAGGTGAAATGGTCAGTCCGGGTAACATCCAGTCCCTATTTTCATTGCTCTGCCAAGCAAACATCACCTGGAACAATGGGGTATGCACCAGTTGGCGCGACGGTTGCACGATTTCCACCACCTGTTCAAACGGGAGATCCTGATGTTCCTGTGCCGCCAGTGCAGTTTGTCGTACACGCGCCAGCAATTCCGTCACATTCGGTGCACCGGATAAATCCATCCGCAATGCCAGCGTATTCACAAAGAAGCCGATCAGGGATTCCACTTCTTGCCGACTGCGGCCCGCACTTGGGGTACCGATAACCACATCATCCTGACCTGACAGGCGCGACAAAACCGTCGCCCAAGCGGCCAACAGGGTCATAAATAACGTGACACCCTGCTGTTCACTCAGGCGCTTGAGAGATTGGGTTAACTCCGCATCCAGACTGACGAGTAAGATATTCCCAGCAAATGACTGCTGAGGAGGACGTGGCCGATCAGTAGGCAAATCCAAGAGAATCGGTGCGTCAGCCAGCTTCGTGCGCCAATAATCAGATTGGGACTGTATCCGTTCAGCCGACAGCCATTGGCGCTGCCAAGCGGCGTAATCAGGATACTGAATCGTCAACGGTGGCAATGGATCCGGCTGCCCCGCCAGAAACGCGGTGTAAAGGGTGTTTAATTCACGCATCAACACGCTGACAGACCAACCATCGAAAATAATATGATGCAGAGTCAGTAGGAAGACATGTTCATCATTAGCCAGTTGTACCAGACTGGAGCGGATTAATGGGCCACGGGTAAGGTTAAATGGTACTTCGGTTTCCTGAGCAGAGAGAGAGGCAAGCTGCGCATCCGCATCAGGTGCGTTACGCAGATCATATTTTTTCATCGGCAAACCTGATGCTGCCGGCAATAACTCCACCTGCGGCTGACCGTCAACGGCAACGAAGACAGAACGCAACGCTTTGTGGCGGGAAAACAGTGCATCAAGCGCCTGCTGCCAAGCAGCGATATCCAACCGACCACGCAAATGCAGGGCCACCGGAATATGATAGGTTTCACTCACTCCATCAAACTGGGACAGGAACCACAGACGCTGTTGCGCAAATGACAACGGCAATTTACCCTCACCAGATAGTGGTATAATGACCGGTAGTTTGCTGCTCTGCTCATTCAATCGAGTATTTATCGCTTCAGCAAAATCGGCCAAAGCAGGGAATGTAAACAGCGTAGACAGTGGTAATTCAATCTCCAACGCCGCTATCCGGTTCATCATCCTCACCGCCAATAACGAATGGCCGCCCAGTGCGAAAAAGTTGTCGTACCGGCTAATCCGCTCAACGCCCAGTAATTCACGCCAGATAGCGGCTAATGTGGTTTCCATCTCTCCTGACGGTGCGGCGTAAATCTGCCGGACAAAAGCCTCTTCCCCCGGTACCGGTAATGCCCGACGATCTAGTTTGCCGTTCGGGGTCAGCGGGAAGGCATTCAGGCGTACAAAAGCCGCCGGCACCATATAATCCGGTAAGATTGCGCTCAAGTGTGTACGCAGACGGTTAACCAGCGCCTCATCCGCTTCTGCCACTATATAAGCTACCAACCGTTTGTTCTGCTCATCACCCAGCACCAACACAACAGCCTCTTGCACCGCTGGGTGTTCCATCAATCGGGCTTCGATTTCCCCCGGCTCAATACGGAAACCGCGGATTTTCACCTGTTGGTCATTACGGCCCAGTAACTCCAGATTGCCGTCTGGCAGGTAACGAGCCAAATCCCCGGTCCGGTACAGGCGGGCATTGGGTTCATCACTGAACGGATCCGACAGAAAACGTTCTGCGGTCAGCTCAGGACGATTAAGGTAGCCACGCGCCACCCCCACACCACCAACATACAACTCACCCACTACTCCCAGCGGCACTGGCTGGCCGTAGCTATCCAACAGATAAATCTGGGTGTTGGCCGTTGGATGGCCGATAGGCACTAACATATCCGTGTAGTCTGGTGGACAACGCCAGGTCGTCGCACACACCGTGATTTCTGTCGGGCCATAGGCATTAAACACCGTTGCCCGACGACTCAGTGCCTGAAGCAGCATTACGCTAGGTGCTTCACCACCGAGTATCACCGTAGGTCTTATCGTCATTTCCGGTAAATCGGTCCTTTCCCGGAGAAAGGCTGGGGTCAGACAGGCATGGGTCACTGCCTGTTGCTCCAGATAATGCCAGAGACGAAGCGGGTCCTGCCGGACGATATCGACTGCGATAACCAGACAGGCCCCACTTCCCAACGCCATCATGATTTCCC
>NZ_CAWPHH010000005.1:0-235635 GCF_963887965.1 Photorhabdus sp. RW14-46
TGCCAAACGTTCCCCTGGATAAGCCGGGTCCAATGGAACATAGGCACCACCCGCTTTCAACACCGCCAGCAAGCCCACAATCATCGTCGGTGAACGTGTCACGCAAATCGCTACTCGCTGGTCTGGCACAATACCCAGCGCAATCAGTTGATGGGCTAGTCGGTTAGCGCGGGTATTCAGTTCCGCATAGCTGTACGTCTGTTCTTCATACACCAGTGCTGTGGCGTCCGGGTTTTTCTCCACTTGTTGTTCAAATAATTGATGGATACACAGCGGGTCAGAATAGGCAATTTCTGTCTCATTCCAGGTTTTTAATAACAAAGTGCGTTCAGCCTCGGGCAAAATTTCCAACGTCCGTACCGGCGTTTCCGGGGCCAGCTCAAGTGTTTCTGCCAAACTTTCCAGCGCTTGTTGCATATAACCGCACACCCGTTCCGGATCAAATGGCTGGACAATTTGCGTTGTTAGCCCCAACGCATTACCAAAATCCTCCACCGATAGAGTAAACGGATAGTTGGTACGTTCCTGCGCGCCAAGAAACTCAACACCATTCATGATTTCATTCGAAGTCGCGGATAACGCACTATGCCGGTAATTCAACAAAGCACTAAAGAGTGGAACTTCACCTTGTATCCCACTGCAACGTTGAGCCATCGCCAGTGAAGCATGTTCATGCTCCAGTAACTCGGCTAGCCGGGCGTGTGCTGCCTGTACACGCCCTCGTACTGGGGTATCATCCATATCTAGCCGTAACGGCAAGGTATTGATAAACAGCCCCATACTGCTGTCAGTCCCTTGCCCGGTCTGCATCCGTCCAAACAATACGGTGCCGAATACCACTTTCTCCTGTCCACTGGTACGCGACAATACCTGTGCCCAGGCTAGATGGCACAGCGCTGCTAGACTGACACCCAGACGCCGGGCCTGACTACGCAAGCGGTTGTTCAGTATGGCGGGCAACATTCGGTACGATTGGGTCATCTGAGAACCATCCCGATGTACTTCCGTCAATCCGAATGGCAACGTCGGTTGATCCACCTCAGCTAACATGTCAGTAAAGAAGCGGGTATGCTCGGCCTGATTCACCCCCAGACGAACCTGAGCCACCAGATTGCGGAAAGGGACCGGCACAGGCAGGCTCTCTTCCTGCCCGGTAAGGTACGCCTGAACTTCGCGGTTCATCACTTCCAGTGTCGTATGGTCGCCAATCAAATGATGCTGTAATTGCAGTGCAATCCAACGACCATCCATTTCCTGTGCAATAACAAAACGTAACAGTGGCGCTTGGCCCAGATCGAGACGATGCTGACGCGGATTAAAACGTTGAGCCAATTGCTCATAAACCGGTCCGTCAGCAGGATCTAATATCAGTTCCACAACTGATAACGGTGCCTGACGCCAAACAACCTGAACCGGTGCAGATAATCCTTGCCAAATAAAGGCGGTACGCAGAGTATCGTGGCGATTAACCACCTGTTGCACCGCCACCAGATAACTATCCAGCAACGAACGATCAGCAAAGGCCATCTGGCTGACTAACAGATACGGGTCGCCTTCATTGGTTAATAAGTGGTGGAACAGAATACCGTCCTGTAACGGCGACAGGGCATAGATATCCTGAATATTAACTATTCCACCCGGCATTTGTTGCACAATATAGTCAATCTCAGTTTGGGTCAGCTCAATCAACGGCAACATCTCAGGTGTGAGTGCCGTGGTCGCCGGGGTAATAACATTCTCCGGCACCACCACCGCTTGTGACTGCCCTACTGTTTCGGCAAATGCCGATAACACCGGGGATTGGAATAGATCATGCACCGCCAGCGTTAATCCCGCATTACGCAGACGTTCAATCATCCGCACTGCAAGCAGAGAATGGCCGCCCAAGGCAAAGAAGCTGTCGTGCCGACTAATCTGTTCAATACCCAACAACTCGCTCCAGATAGTGGCCAATAGGATTTCTGTTTCCCCTTGCGGCGCGGCATAAACCTGACGAGCAAAGGCATCCGCCTCCGGCGCTGGCAGTGCCCGATGATCCAGCTTGCCGTTTGGGGTCAGCGGGAAGGCATTCAGGCGTACAAAAGCGGCCGGCACCATATAATCAGGCAAAATAGCACTCAGATATCCACGCAAGCTCGCCGTCAATCCGTCATCTGGCTCTGCCACTACATAAGCCACCAGCCGTTTGTACTGCCCGTCACTTAACGCCAGTACCAATGCTCCACTTACCGCAGTATGCTCCATCAGCCGCGCTTCAATTTCTTGCGGCTCAATACGGAACCCCCTGATTTTAACCTGTTGATCGTTACGACCAACGAATATCAGATTGCCGTCCGGCAGGTAACGAGCCAAATCCCCGGTGCGATACAAGCGGGCATCAGGTTCATTACTGAACGGATCAGTTAGGAAACGTTCAGCAGTCAACTCAGGATAATTGAGATAACCACGTGCGACACCTACGCCACCGATATACAGTTCCCCCACCGTCCCCAATGGTACCGGCTGACCATAAGTATCCAGCAGATAAACCCGTGTGTTGGTTGTTGGACGCCCAATAGGAACCCATGCATCCGTATAGTCTGATGGGCAAGACCAAGAGGTGGCGCAAACCGTAATTTCCGTCGGGCCATAATCATTGAACAAATTTACCCGATCACACAACGCCCGGAACAGGGTTGAACCCGGTGCTTCTCCTGCAAATATTAACGTAGGCTTTATCGTTATTACCGGTAAATCGCTCTCTTCCCGGAACAGAGCCGGTGGCAGGAAAGCGTGCGTTACTGCTTGTTTTTCCAGATAAGACCAAAGACGACGCGGGTCCTGGCGGATAATATCGGTAGGAATAACCAAACAGGCCCCGCCACTTAACGCTGTCATGATCTCCGAGACACTGGCATCAAAACCCGATGAGGCAAATTGCAATATTCGACTGGTTTCATCAACGCTAAACCGGGTAATTTGAGCCAGAGCCAAGTTAACTACCCCACGATGTTCCACCATCACCCCTTTCGGCGTGCCAGTCGAGCCCGAGGTGTAAACCACATAGGCCAAATGTCGTTCAGTCAATTCAGGTATCAGCGGATTACTGTCCGCTTGGTCAAACAGGATATTCGGATCGAGCATAATCAAGTCTGCAAGTGCTTTCTCACCCAACGCAGCACGTCCAGTATTATCCGCCAACAAAATAGCCGGTTTGGCATCAACCAGAATATGCCCCAGACGCTCGCCCGAATAAGCCGGATCCAGTGGCACATAAGCACCACCCGCTTTCAGCACCGCTAACAACCCGACTATCATTGCTGGTGAACGCGCCACACAAATCGCCACTCGCTGATCCGGCACCACACCCAACGTAATCAGTTGGTGCGCCAGCCGATTAGCACTCGTATTTAATTCGGCATAACTGATGGCTTGCCCTTCATACATCAGTGCCGTAGCATCCGGATTCTTCTCTGCCCATTGCTCAAATAGTCGGTGAATACAACCGTGATCTGGATACGACGTTTCGGTCGTGCTCCAGGTTTCCAATAACAGCTTACGTTCCGCTACAGTCAGGATATCGATTTTCCCGACCAGCTGTTGAGGGTTAGCCGCCATCGCCCGCAATACGGTATGGAGATAACCCACCTGCCGCTCAATGGTCGCCTGATCAAATAGAGCAGTGGCATAATTCAGATAACCGACAATTCTTCCGTCCACCTCAGATAGGCTCAATTCAAGATCAAATTTAGCGATATCGATGAGTTGATCGGCAGGTAAAACCGTCAGTCCCGGCAATTGCCATTCCGTATTCTCATTACTCTGCCAAGCAAATATCACCTGAAATAGCGGAGTATGCGCTAATCGGCGCAGCGGTTGCACGATTTCTACCACCTGTTCAAAGGGTAGGTCCTGATGCTCCTGGGCCGCCAATGCAGTTTGTCGCACATGCGCCAACAATTCTGTTACATTCGGTGCACCGGATAAATCCATCCGCAACGCCAGTGTATTCACAAAGAAACCAATCAGGGATTCCACTTCTTGCCGACTGCGACCGGCACTCGGCGTACCGATAACCAGATCTTCCTGACCTGATAAGCGCGATAAAACCGTCGCCCAAGCCGCTAACAGGGTCATAAATAACGTGACACCTTGTTGCTCACTCAAGCGTTTAAGGGATTGCGTTAACTCCGCATCCAGACTGACGGGCAAGATATTTCCGGTAAATGACTGCCGAGGTGGACGTGGCCGATCAGTAGGCAAATCCAGTAGAACCGGTGCATCAACCAGTCTCGCGCGCCAATAATCAGATTGAAACTGTATGCGTTCAGCCGATAGCCATTGACGCTGCCAAGCGGCGTAATCAGGATACTGAATCGTCAACGGAGACAACGGATCCGGTTGCCCGGTAAAAAAAGCGATATAAAGGGCGTTCAATTCACGCATCAATACGCTGACAGACCAGCCATCGAAAATAATATGATGCAGGGTCAGCAGGAAGACATGTTCATCATTAGCCAGTTGTACCAGAGCAGAACGAATTAATGGACCACGGGCAAGATCAAACGGCGTACCAGCTTCCTGAGTAGAGAGAGAGGCAAGCTGCGCATCCACGTCAGGTGTGTTACGCAGATCATATTTTTTCATCGGCCAACCTAATGCCGCCGGCAACAATTCCACCTGCGGCTGGCCGTCAACAGCAACAAAAACAGAGCGCAACGCTTCGTGACGGGCAAACAGCGTATCAAGCGCCTGTTGCCAGGTGGCGATATCCAGCCGACCACACAAACGCAGAGCCAGCGGAATATGATAGGTCTCACTCACCCCCTCAAACTGCGCCAGGAGCCACAGACGCTGTTGCGCAAATGACAACGGCAATTGGCCTTCACGGGATAGTGGAATGATAGCGGGTAATATTCTGTCCGACTCATCAAACTGGGCATGCATCACTTCAGCAAAAGCCATCAAAGACGGAAATTTAAACAACGTAGACAGCGGTAATTCGATCCCCAAAGCCGCTATCCGGTTTATCATTCGCACCGCCAACAGCGAATGACCACCCAGTGCGAAAAAGTTGTCATACCGGCTAATCCGCTCAACACCCAATAATTCACGCCAGATAGCCGCCAATGTGGTTTCCATTTCCCCTGACGGTACAGCGTAAATTTGCCGGGCAAAATCTTCTTCCCCCGGTACCGGTAGCGCCCGACGGTCCAGCTTGCCGTTCGGCGTCAGCGGGAAGGCATCCAAACAGACAAAAGCAGCCGGTACCATATAATCCGGCAACACCGCACTTAAGTGATCACGCAGATGGTTAACCAGCATCTCATCCGCTTCTGCCACCACATAAGCCACCAGCCGTTTGTCCTGACCGTCATCCACCACTAGCACAACCGCTTCATGCACTGCCGGGTGTTCCAGCAATCGGGCTTCAACTTCCCCCGGTTCAATGCGGAAACCGCGAATTTTCACCTGTTGGTCATTACGGCCCAGAAATTCCAAATTACCGTCTGGTAGATAACGGGCCAGATCCCCAGTCCGGTACATACGGGCATCCGGTTGATCACTAAATGGATCTGTCAGGAAACGCTCAGCAGTCTGGTCAGGACGATTAAGATAGCCACAAGCGACCCCATCTCCCCCCACATAAATCTCACCGATCGCACCCAACGGTACCGGCTGACCGTAAGTATCCAGCAGATAAATGCGTGCATTGGCTATCGGCCGGCCAATGGGGATTCTCGCCACTACCGACGGTAACGCTGTAATACAGTAGGTGGTGGTAAAGGTGGTGCCCTCACTGGGTCCATAAGCACTTAATAACTGTTGCGGCGGGTTATCACGTAGAACTTGCGCCATCACATGCGGATCTAGCACATCACCGCCGACAATCAGGATTTTGAGCTGCGGGAGAACCGGGGACAACTCTGCTACCAGCCGGTTAAATAGCCCGACACTTAACCACAACACAGTAATGCGATAAGTCTGTAATGCCAGGGCAAACTCTTTGGGCGTTAGCACAGTGGCATGATCAATAACCACCAACGCACCACCATTCAGCAAAGGAGCCCAAACTTCAAAGGTGCTGGCATCGAAAGACGGGTTAGCTCCAAACGCGACCCGATCATCCGGTCCGATTTCGGCATAACCATTATTGATGACCAGCCGGGCCACCGCACGATGCGGTACCAACACCCCTTTTGGGGTACCAGTCGAGCCGGAGGTATACATAATATAAGCCAGCTCAGTACTGATGCGGGGCAAGTCAGGATTGGGGTAATCTTCCCCACTGATAGCGCCGATCTTATCGGCCAAGTCAACCGGGATATCCGTAAGCAATAATTTGGCTGCACAGTCGCTTATCAGCCAGTACTTCCGTTCATCCGGTACGCGGGGATCGATCGGTACATAAACGGCCCCGGCCTTGAGGATAGCCAATTGAGCCACCACCAGTTCAATAGAACGTTCTAACTGCACAGCGACCCGGTCATCCGGCTGGATCCCCTGCCCAATTAACCAGTGTGCCAACCAGTTGGCACGAGCATTTAATTCGGCGTAGCTGAGAATGTGTTCTCCATACACCAGCGCTATCGCATCAGGCGTGTTTCCTGCCTGTTGTTCAAATAGCTGGTGAACACAACATTGGTCAGGATATGGCACCTGAGTTGCATTCCAAGTCTCCAGCAACAACCTTTTTTCCGCTGCTGGCAAGATATTCAATGCCCGTATCGGTGTTTCCGGTGCCTGTTCAAGTGCTTCCACCAAACTTTCCAGCGCCTGTTGCATATAACCACATATTCGCTCTGGATCAATCGGTTGAACAATTTGCGTCGTCAGCCCCAGTGCATGACCAAAATCCTCTACCGACAAGACAAACGGATAGTTAGTGCGCTCTTGCTCGCTAAGGAATTCAATACCGCTGATGATTGCATCCGTGGTAACCGGCTGCGTACTATGCCGGTAGTTCAGTAACGCGCTAAAGAGAGGCACTTCCCCCAATACCCCACTGCAACGTTGAGCCAGTGCCAGTGAAGCATGTTCATGCTCCAGCAATCCGGCTAACCGGGTATGGGCTAACCGCACACTGTCCTGCACCGAGGTCTCATCCATATCTAATCGTAACGGTAAGGTATTGATAAACAGCCCCATGCCACTATCAGCGCCTTGCCCGGCCTGCATCCGCCCAAACAGCACGGTGCCGAACACCACTTGTTCCCGTCCACTGGTACGCGACAACACCTGTGCCCAGGCCAAATGGCACAAAGTCGCCAAACTGACGTCCAGACGCCGAGCCTGACTGCGCAGGCGGTCATTCAACTTAGCAGGTAACATTCGGTGAAATTCTGTCACCTGCGAACCATCCCGATATATCTCCGTCAACCCGAACGGCAGCGTCGGTTCGTCCACTTCTGCCAGCATGTCAGTAAAGAAGCGGGTATGCTCAGCCTGACTCACGCCCAACCGGGCCTGAGCCACCAGATTGCGGAAAGGGGCTGGCGCAGGCAAGCTCTCTTCCTGTCCTGCAAGATAAGCCTGAACCTCACCGTTCATCACTTCCAGCGTCGTATGGTCGCCAATCAGGTGATGCAGCAATTGCAGTACACTCCAGCGACCATCGTCCTCCTGCGCTATCGCAAAATGCAACAAAGGTGCTTGGTTCAAGTCGAGGCGATGATGGCGTGGGTCAAAATGTTGAGCTAACTGGTCTCGGACCGGCCCATCAACCGGGTCTAATGTCAGTTCCGTGACTGACAATTGAGCCTGACGCCAAACGACTTGTACCGGCGCTGATAATCCTTGCCAAACAAAGGCGGTACGCAAAATATCGTGGCGATTAACCACCTGTTGCACTGCCGCCAGATAACGATCCAACAACGAACGATCAGCAAAAATCATTTGGCTGACCAATAGATATGGGTCACCTTTATTCGCCAGCAAATGGTGGAACAAGATGCCGTCCTGCAATGGTGACAGGGCATAGATATCTTGAATATTGGCCACCCCACCCGGTACTTGTTCAATGATATGGTCAATTTCAGACTGAGTGAGATCAATCAATGGCAACATTTCGGGTGTAAGTGTTGTGATCGCCGGGGTAATGACATTTGCCGGCACCACCACCACCGGTGATTGCCCTACTGTTTGGGCAAATTCAGATAACACTGGGGATTGGAATAAATCACGTACTGCCAGCGTTAACCCCGCATTACGCAAACGTTCAACCATCCGCACCGCCAGCAATGAATGACCACCCAGAGCAAAGAAGCTGTCATGCCGACTAACCTGTTCAATGCCCAACAACTCGCTCCAGATAGCAGCCATCAGGGTTTCGGTCTCCCCTTGCGGCGCTGCATAAACCTGACGGGCAAAGGCTTCCGCCCCCGGCGCTGGTAGAGCCCGGCGATCCAGTTTGCCATTTGGCGTCAACGGGAAGGCATCCAAACGTACAAAGGCTGCCGGTACCATGTAATCCGGCAAAATGGCGCTCAGGTGAGTACGCAGATGGTTAACCAACTGGTCATTCGCTTCTGCTGCTACATAAGCCACCAACCGTTTATCCTGACCGTCACCTAAAGCTAGCACCAGCGCTTCACTCACCGCCGGGTACTCCAACAATCGGGCCTCGATTTCTCCTGGTTCAATGCGGAAACCACGGATTTTCACCTGTTGGTCATTGCGGCCCAGGAATTCCAGATTGCCATCCGGTAGATAGCGGGCTAAATCCCCAGTCCGATACAGGCGGGCATCCGGCTTATCGCTAAACGGATCGGCCAGAAAACGTTCCGCCGTCAAATCAGGTCGGTTGAGATAGCCTCGCGCTACCCCGATACCACCAATATAGAGCTCACCAACTGCCCCTAACGGCACCGGCTGGCCGTCAGTATTCAGCAAATAAATCTGTGTGTTAGCTGTCGGACGCCCAATCGCAATGACACCCTCAGTGTAGTCTGACGGACAACGCCAGGTGGCCGCACACACCGTAATTTCTGTTGGGCCATACGCATTAAACACCGTTGCCCGACGACACAGTGCTTGAAGCAACGTTGTACTGGGTGCTTCACCACCGAGTATCAGCGTCGGTCTTATCGTCATTTCCGGCAAATCAGTCCCCTCCCGGAGCAGGGCCGGGGTCAGACAGGCGTGAGTTATCTCCTGCTCTTCCAGATAATGCCAGAGATAACGAGGCTCCTGACGAACCGTATCAGCCGGGATCGCCAAAGTGGCTCCACTACACAATGCCATCATGGTTTCCCAAACGCCGGCATCAAAGCCAAATGAGGCAAACTGCAACATCCGGCTACCCGGATGAATATCAAACTGAACGATTTTTTCCTGAATCAGGTTAACCAGCCCACGATGTTCAACCATCACTCCCTTTGGTATGCCGGTTGAACCGGAGGTATAAATCACATACGCCAGATGATGTGGGGTTAATACCGGTACTTGCGGGTTGCTATCCGGTTGATCAGGCAGGCTATTCGGATCCAGTACAGTTAACGCTGCCAGCACTTTTTCGCCTAACGCGGCACGTCCCGTATTATCTGCCAGTACAATAGCGGGGGCAGCATCGGTTAAAATATGAATCAGACGTTCCCCCGGATAAGCCGGGTCTAGCGGTACATAGGCACCCCCAGCTTTCAGTACTGCCAGCAGTCCCACTATCCGCGCCGGCGAACTCGCGACGCAAATTGCCACCCGCTGCTCTGGTGCGACTCCCAACGTTATCAGTTGATGCGCCAGCCGATTAGCACGGGCATTTAATTCGGCATAACTGAGAATGTATTTTTCATACACCAGCGCTATCGCATCAGGGGTTTTCTCTGCCTGTTGCTCAAATAGTCGGTGAATACAACCGTGATCTGGATACGACGTTTTGGTCGCGTTCCAAGTTTCCAATAACAACTTGCGCTCCGTCACGGTCAGGATATCGATTTTCCCGACCGGCTGTTGAGGGTTAGTTGCCATCCCCCGCAATACGGTATGGAGATAGCCCACCTGCCGCTCAATGGTCGCTTGATCAAATAGCGCCGTAGCATAATTCAGATAACCGACAACTCTGCCGTCCACTTCAGACAGGCTCAATTCAAGATCAAACTTAGCGATATCAATAGGTTGATCCGCAAGTGAAACCGCCAACCCTGGCAACCGCCATTCTATGTTTTCATTGTTCTGCCAGGCAAATATCACCTGAAATAGCGGAGTATGCGCTAGTCGGCGCGGCGGTTGCACAATTTCCACCACCTGTTCAAACGGGAGATCCTGATGTTCCTGTGCCGCCAGTGCAGTTTGTCGTACGCGCGCCAGCAATTCCGTCACATTCGGTGCACCGGATAAATCCATCCGCAACGCCAGCGTATTCACAAAGAAACCGATTAAAGATTCTACTTCCTGCCGACTACGGCCCGCGCTTGGCGTACCGACAACCAAATCTTCCTGACCTGACAGGCGCGATAGAACTGCTGTCCAAGCCGCCAACAGGGTCATAAACAACGTGACACCCTGTTGCTCACTCAGGCGCTTAAGGGATTGGGTTAACTCCGCATCCAGATTGACGGGCAATAAGGCCCCGGCAAACGACTGCTGAGGCGGACGTGGCCGGTCAGTAGGCAAATCCAGAAGAATCGGTGCATCAACCAGCCTCGTGCGCCAATAATCAGATTGGGACTGTATGCGTTCAGCCGACAACCATTGACGCTGCCAGGCGGCGTAATCAGGGTACTGAATTGTCAACGGTGGCAACGGATCCGGCTGTTGATTCAAGTGAGCCGAATAAAGCGCCTCCAATTCTGATTTTAGTATCCCTAAAGACCAGCCATCGGAAACAATATGATGCTGGGTCAGCAAGAAAACGTGTTCATTGTCAGCCAGTTGTACCAGACTGGAACGAATTAATGGGCCACGGGCAAGATCAAACGGCGCACTGGCTTCCTGAGCAGAGAGAAATGCAAGCTGGTCATCCACATCAGGCGTGTCACGCAGATCATATTTTTTCATCAGCAAGCTTGATGCCACCGGCAACAATTCCACCTGTGGCTGGCCGTCAACAGCAACAAAAACAGAACGCAATGCTTCATGGCGGGCAAACAACTTATCAAGCGCCTGTTGCCAAGCGGTGATATCCAATCGACCACGCAAACGCAGGGCCAATGGAATATGATAGGTCTCACTCACGCCGTTAAGCTGGGCCAGGAACCAAAGCCGTTGTTGCGCAAATGACAACGGCAATTGGTGATCCTCACGGGATAGCGGAACGATAGCGGGCAATGCCGCGCCTGACTCATCAAACTGGGTACGCATCACTTCAGCAAAAGCTATCAAAGACGGGAATGTAAACAGCGTGGACAGCGGTAATTCAATCCCCAACGCGGCTATCCGATTCATCATCCTCACCGCCAACAGCGAATGACCACCCAGTGCGAAAAAGTTATCATACCGACTGACCCGCTCAACACCGAGTAATTCACGCCAGATAGCCGCCAATGTGGTTTCCATCTCCCCTGACGGTGCAGCGTAAATCTGCCGGGCAAAATCTTCTTCCCCTAGGGCTGGTAATGCCCGCCGATCCAGTTTGCCATTTGGCGTCAGCGGGAAGGCATCCAGACAGACAAAAGCGGCTGGCACCATATAATCTGGTAAAACCGCACTTAAGTGCGCATGCAGACGGTTAATCAATGCCTCATCCGCTTCTGCCACCACATAAGCCACCAACCGTTTATCCTGATCATCATCCAGTGCCAGTACAACCGCCTCACTCACCGCTGGGTGTTCCATTAATCGGGCTTCGATTTCCCCCGGCTCAATGCGGAAACCACGGATTTTCACCTGCTGGTCATTGCGGCCCAGGAACTCCAGATTACCGTCTGGAAAATAACGAGCCAAATCCCCGGTACGGTACATACGGGCATCCGGCACATCACTAAACGGATCAATCAAGAACCGTTCCGCCGTTAAATCAGGGCGATTGAAGTAGCCACGTGCCACTCCCGCCCCCCCAATATAAATTTCCCCCACCACGCCCAACGGTACCGGCTGACCATTCTCGTCCAGTAAGTAAAGGCGGGTATTGGCTATCGGACGGCCGATACTTTCAATAATCCTGTCACCCCGCTGTATTGGCAACCAGGCAGAATAGGTTGTCGTTTCAGAAGGTCCATAGAGATTACACAACCGTTGTATTTGCGTTTTTTCGAAAATCTGTTCAATTAAGGCACCTTTAAGCGGTTCCCCCGCCAGATTAACGGTATGAACCGACGCCATCAGCGCCTGAGCCTGCAATAACGGTTTCATCGCAGACGGGACTGAGTTGATCAAGGTCACCGGCAAGGCATGCTGCATCAATGACAGGGCATCCTCCACCAGATGAATTGTCGCCCCTTGGGACAACGGCACAAAACATTCAAAAATGGACAGGTCGAAATTCATTGACGTCGAGAAAAGCACCTCCCGGATCTCTTCCGTTTCAAAAGCCTGCTGAGCCCAATACAGAAAGTTAACCGTATTGCGGTGCTCAATCATCACCCCTTTGGGCACCCCAGTGGAACCGGAGGTATAAATCACATAGGCCAGATGCCGCGAAGTCAGTCCAGATATCTGCGGGTTGCTGTCTACTTGGTTAGGCAAAATATTGGGGTCCAGTACCGTTAGTCCAGTAAGTGCTTCCTCACCCAGTGCAACCTTGCCGGCCTTATCCGCCAGCACAACAGCCGGGGCAGCATCGGTCAGAATATGTGCCAAACGCGCACTAGGATAAGCTGGATCTAGCGGCACATAAGCTCCACCCGCTTTCAGCACGGCTAATACCCCCGCCACCATTGCCGGTGAACGTGACACGCAAACCGCCACCCGTTGGTCCGGTGTGACTCCCAACGCGATCAGTTGATGCGCCAGACGGTTGGCGCAGGCATTGAGATTGGCATAGCTGAGGATCTGTTCTTCATACACCAGTGCTGTGGCATCCGGACTTTTCTTTGCCCATTGTTCAAACAGTCGGTGAATACAACTGTGATCTGGATACGACGTTTCGGTTGCAGTTGCATTCCAAGTTTCCAGCAACAGCTTTTTCTCTGCTGCCGGCAAGATATTCAGTGTTCGTACCGGTGTCTCCGGACGCTGTTCAAGGGCCTCAGCCAGACTTTCCAGCGCCTGTTGCATATAACCGCATACTCGTTCCGACTCAAACGGCTGTACCACCTGAGCAGTCAATCCCAAAGTAGACCCACCGTCCTCGACTGACAGCACAAACGGATAGTTGGTTCGTTCCTGTGCGCCTAGGAATTCAATACCTGGCACCTCTTTATTTGGGAGTGTTGGTTGATCATTATGTCGATAGTTCAGCAAAGCACTGAAGAGCGGAATTTCCCCTGGCACCCTACTGCAACGCTGGGCCAATGCCAGTGACATATGTTCATGATCCAGCAATTCCGCCAGCCGGGTATGCACAGCCTGTACACTGTCCTGTACCGAAGCATCATTTATATCCAGTCGTAACGGCAAGGTATTGATAAACAGCCCCATACCGCTGTCAGCGCCTTGCCCTACCTGCATCCGCCCAAACAACACGGTGCCGAACACCACTTTCTCCTGTCCGCTGGTATGTGACAACACCTGTGCCCAGGCCAAATGGCACAAAGTCGCCAAACTGACACCCAGACGCTGGGCCTGACTGCGCAGACGGTCATTCAATGTAGCGGGTAACATCCGGTACGATTCCGTCACCTGAGAACCATCCCGATGTACCTCCATCAACCCGAATGGCAGCGTCGGTTGATCCACCTCAGCCAACATCTCAGTAAAGAAGCGGGTATGTTCGGCTTGACTCACCCCCAACCGGGCCTGAGCCACCAGATTGCGGAAAGGGATCGGCACAGGTAAGTTCCCTTCCTGTCCGGCAAGATAAGCCTGAATTTCACCGTTCATCACTTCCAGCGTCGTATGGTCGCCAATCAGATGATGCAGCAATTGCAGTACGCTCCAGCGACCATCCTCCTCCTGCGCTACCCCAAAGTGCAACAAAGGTGCTTGGTTCAAGTCGAGGCGATGGTGATGTAGGTCAAAATACTGAGCTAACTGATCACGGACCGGCCCATCAACCGGGTCTAATGTCAATTCAGTGACTGATAATTGCGCCTGACGCCAAACGACTTGTACCGGCGCTGATAATCCTTGCCAAACAAAGGCGGTACGCAGGATATCGTGGCGATTAACCACTTGTTGCACTGCCACTAAATAGCTATCCAACAGGGCGCGGTCAGCAAAAACCATCTTGCTAACAAATAGATACGGGTCACCTTTATTCGCCAGCAGATGGTGGAACAGGATGCCGTCCTGCAACGGTGACAAACCATAAATATCCTGAATATTGGCAACCCCACCCGGTACCTGCGCCACAATATGGTCAATCTCAGACTGAGTGAGATCAATCAACGGCAACATCTCGGGTGTCAGTGCTGTGATCGCAGGAGTCATGATATTTGCCGGCACTATCACCGCCTGTGACTGCCCTACTGTTTGGGCAAATTCAGATAACACTGGAGATTGGAATAAATCACGTACTGCCAGCGTTAACCCCGCATTACGCAAACGTTCAACCATCCGCACCGCCAGCAATGAATGACCTCCCAGAGCAAAGAAGCTGTCATGCCGACTAACCTGTTCAATGCCCAACAACTCACCCCAGACAGCAGACAGCAGAGATTCTGTCTCCCCTTGCGGCGCTGCATAAGCCTGACGGGCAAAAGCTTCCTCCCCCGGCGCGGGCAGTGCCCGGCGATCCAGTTTGCCGTTCGGCGTCAACGGGAAGGTATCCAGGCGTACAAAGGCTGTCGGCACCATGTAATCCGGTAAAATGGCACTCAGATAGGCACGCAAGCTGTTAACCAACTGGTCATCCGCTTCTGCCATCACATAAGCCACCAACCGTTTATCCTGACCATCGTTCAAAGCCAGCACCAGCGCTTCGCTCACCGCCGGGTGTTCCATTAATCGGGCTTCGATTTCCCCCGGTTCAATGCGAAAACCGCGGATTTTCACCTGCTGGTCATTACGGCCCAGGAATTCCAGATTGCCATCCGGCAGGTAGCGGGCTAAATCCCCGGTCCGGTACAGACGGGCATCCGGCTTATCGCTAAATGGATCGGCCAGAAAACGTTCCGCCGTCAAATCAGGCCGGTTGAGATAGCCTCGCGCTACCCCGATACCGCCAATATAGAGCTCTCCGACTGCCCCTAACGGCACCGGCTGGCCGTCAGTATTCAGCAAATAAACCTGTGTGTTAACTGTCGGACGTCCAATCGCAATGACACCCTCAGTGTAGTCTGACGGACAACGCCAGGTGGTCGCACACACCGTGATTTCCGTCGGGCCATAGGCATTAAACACCGTTGCCCGACGGCTCAGGGCTTGAAGCAGCGTTGCGCTGGGTGCCTCACCACCGAGTATCAGCGTCGGTCTTATCGTCATTTCCGGTAAATCAGTCCCCTCCCGGAGCAGGGCCGGGGTCAGACAGGCGTGAGTTATCGCCTGCTCTTCCAGATAATGCCAGAGATAACGGGGCTCCTGACGAACCGTATCAGCCGGGATCGCCAAAGTGGCCCCACTGCACAATGCCATCATGGTTTCCCAGACACTGGCATCAAAGCCAAATGAGGCAAACTGCAACATCCGGCTACCCGGATGAATCTCAAACTGAACGATTTTTTCCTGAATCAGGTTAACCAGCCCACGGTGTTCAACCATCACGCCCTTTGGTATGCCGGTCGAACCGGAGGTATAAATCACATACGCCAGATGGCGTGGGGTTAATGCCGATACTTGCGGGTTGCTATCCGGCTGATCAGGCAAACTATTCGGATACAGTACAGTTAACGCTGCCAGCACTTTTTCGCCTAACGCGGCACGTCCCGTATTATCTGCCAGCACAATAGCTGGCACAGCATCGGTTAAAATATGAACCAGACGTTCCCCCGGATAAGCCGGATCTAGCGGTACATAGGCCCCCCCGGCTTTCAGTACTGCCAGCAGTCCCACGATCCGCGCCGGTGAACTCGCGACACAAATTGCCACCTGCTGCTCTGGTGCGACTCCCAACGTTATCAGTTGATGCGCCAGCCGATTAGCACGGGCATTTAATTCGGCATAACTGAGAATGTGTTCTTCATACACCAGCGCCGTGGCATCCGGGGTTTTCTCTGCCTGTTGCTCAAACAACCGGTGAATACATGTTTGGTCAGGGTATCGTGTTTGGGTTGCATTCCAGGTTTCCAGTAGCAGCGTGCGTTCAGCTTCAGGCAACAAATTAAGTTGCCAGACGGGAATATCATCCTTTTCTTCCGCCGATGATGACAACACCTGTAAATGTTCACTCATCCGCTGAACCACTTCCGCACTCAAACGGTTTGTATCGTAGATCCAGCGAAAACCACCCTGAGTATTCATCTGGAGTGTCAACAATTCACCTAACGCATTCTGCTCCCACGGCTTGTCATCCGGTATGAAAGAGACCGCAACTCGCCACGGGCGGCTTGTTGTTAATGCCGAGATAGCACACAGTGAAGGAGAACGAGAAAGGAGATCGCGGCAAAATGTACGATGCTGCACCAGCCGTGCAAACTCATCATTCATCCAGTTCGCTACCGTACACCATGGCTGATCAAACTCCACCTTAACAGTCATTGGCACCACCGGCGCCAAACCAGACAACAGGTCTGGTTCATTTTTCACCCTATCCACACACCAGCCGATTTGGAATTCGGTCTGATGAGTCAAACGCGCAAGATAAATAGCGAATGTCTGTAACAGTATCGGCAATGGGGCTTTTTCACCATTTTTTAACTTTTCACTATTTTCTAATAGCGGAGATTGCCAGGCACTTAATGCCCATTTAGGGGCTGCTGATTTTCCGGCAGTTTCGAAAGGTAATTGCAGCGATATCAAAGAGGCAAGACGCTCACGCCAGAATGATTCACTGGGTGCAAGTGCCTGGAGGATATCTTTTACATTCTGAGCCTGTTGCGAAGAAAGCAGAGGCAACTGTTTGCCCGGCTTGAGTTCTGATATATCGGCAAGCTCCCCGGCGGAGAGTAATTTACCCTCAAGTGTGGCAAACCCTCCGATCCTGACATCCTCACTTCCGGTTGTTACCTGCCAAGCACCCTCTTCTACAGCAATCAACGTACCGGGTGCCCCCCCAGAATAGTGATTCAGCCGTTGAAGCCAGGAAATCCGTACTGTGCCCCATTTCAGTAACAGTTTCGGGCAACCCAGTGGATTTAAATAATTTTCGCCAAAATCTAACGCGCGTACTAAAGCTGAAAGTGCCTCACCCGGCTGCTGCCAACACAAATATCCCCCACCATCGGGACGACGAGACTGAGTATAAAAACTCCGTCGTGTCAGATCTTGCGGATGAGTCACCAACTCACCCTGATCAAGATCCCGAAGCAGCTTAATAAACCCTTCCTGAGCCGCCTGATAGCATTTCAGATTCAATGAAAACGCATTATCGTGCTCCTCAATAGATACTGGCCATTGCACGGCAATATCACCGGTATCTACCCCCTCCTCAATGCAATGCCACGAAACGGCATAGTGTGTCTCCCGTGCTAACAGCGCCCAAGAAGTTGCATGACTGCCCGCATAACGTGGTAGTGGGCTATTGTGATAATTAAAAGCGCCGCCGCGAATCTGCCCAATCAGTGATACAGGCAGGATAATCGGATTAACGATTGAGAAAAGCCAGTCCACAGGGTGTTGCGCAATTTGTGCTTGTAATGCTTCGACGGAATTCACACAAACGATCCCTTGCCCGGCAGCCCATGTTTGCAGAACGGTATCGGTAGTCAGCATTGCTTGTATCGTATGCCCAGCCGCCTGAATTTGTTCGGCACAGAACACCGCAAGAGTCGTTCCCCCGACTATGATGCAGCTACGTGGCAGAGCAGGTATATTCTTTACGTTATTGGTTATATTTTCTGGTGTCTGAGAGAGAAGTTCGGCTTTAAGGATACTTTCCGCTTTTTTAGTAATGCTATCTTTCATCTACTACCTCAACAAATCTGTTAGATATTTGGCAACTGTCATTCTTGACAGTCGTCACAAGTGTTTTTTCTTAACTGTTGTCCCACCCACCCTCGGTGAAATAAAAACGGGTACGTTAAGCATTAATTAAAATACTCAGGAAATGCTTTCTCTCTGGAATTGGATGTAAATAACTTAATTATTAGCAATTCTGTAATGATAACTTTCCTAAGAACGGGAAATTGTTATTCATGAAACGTAACTATATGTTCTATTTCATCCTTATTTTTTGGATAAGCACTTTTGATTGACACTTAATTCCATAGCTTAGACTAAAATCATCAACGACTATTAACATTAACACGGGAAAATTAGGTAATTTATTGAAAAATAACATATCCCCTTCAAACAAGGTGCAGATAAAATGCCACATAAAGTACAATTTATTAAACATTTACAAAGGTACCCCGTATATTTAATTACTTTAAAATATAAGTTCAGGCTAAAATCAATTTTAGTACATGTTATTTAATGGTAATAAATCGCTATAGTTAATGTAGAAGTTAGTTATCTTTAACCCCATAAGAAAACAATTTCTAATTAGAATCAATCTAGCTATATTGTTTTGTTATAATATAGCTGAGTTCAACATTGGTTAAATACCGTATTGATCATTAAGAAACATATTCGAAGAGAGCCCTTCTTTAGATATGAATTATCGGATATCAAACGATATTTACCATCGCATGATGTAAATTGAAATGAGGTCTCATACCTTTTAGCTTGTAAACACCAGTGAACACATATATTAAAGCCCCCTCCTCCACAATTAGCATCAAAGAAGGGATCATTTTATCTTCCAGAATCCACTACAGATTGAGTGCAAGCCTTTCGCAGTTAAATTTAGCAAAAACTGCCGTAAGCCCTTGTCCAATGTGAGGTTGTCGTAAATAGAATCGTCATTTTTACCAGCGACTCAATCTACCATTACTAACGAACGATAAGCCTTTTTCACCTTCCACAAATAGCGCGGAGCCTGAGGTGCTGGATGATTATCCTGAACATACTGATAAAACTCATCCGGCGTCATGCGGTTTATTTTATTAACGGCTAATTGACGATCTGCATTAAAAGTACGTAAAAGAGCACCCGCACCATTTACGTAGGCAACAATAGTGGCGTAGTAGAGAGTTTCAGGGTTATCAATACCTGCCAGATGTTGCTCTTTCAGGATACTGATATAAGCCGTGCCAAGATCAATATTAGTTTTAGGATCTTTCAACTCACGCGTTGTTGGCTGACCAGAACGCCCTTTCTGTCGATACACATCCCGACCTGCTGTCGATGCTTTAATTTGCATAAGGCCAATTGCATTCGATTTACTGACTGCATTAGGACGAAAACCGGATTCAACTTGAATAATCGCTCTGATCAGCGTTTCATCAACACCGTACCGATTGGATGCTTGTTGAATAAAGGTATCAAAAGGCGTCGACGGGAAAGAAGAAGAAATTCTAGCTGCGTTGGCAGTATTGCTAAGCATACGTTGCTGACCGGACTGTTTGCCAACATTTGTTTGCTGAACATTTCTCTCAGCACAACCGACTAACAGCACGACCAGTGCCACAAAGCTCAGTTTTAATTTCACCCTATAATCCTCTGGATCAAATGTTACTAAAGCGCAGCATATACAATTTCGTTTACAATCTAAAAATATTTTTACTTAACTTTTCACTGTATTCATGTTCATATCATATGGAATGACTATCACAACAATCGTTGTTTCCAAATTTTATCATCTTGACTTTACTTAAATGATATTGATAATCGTTATCATATACTTATAACAAGTAAGGTTTGAATTTATGAAGAAAAAACTTTCTCTGCTGTTACTTTCTCCTCCTGTTCTGGGAATTATGTTGATTCTCTTATCTGTCATTCTATTTAGTCATCCGGTATCCGCCGCCAAACAATTTAAAGTTGTCACGACCTTTACTATCATTCAAGATATCGCACAAAATGTAGCGGGTGATGCAGCAATTGTTGAATCAATTACTAAACCTGGTGCCGAAATCCATGATTACCAACCCACTCCCAAAGATATTATAAAATCTCAACATGCTGATTTGATCCTTTGGAATGGGCTAAATCTAGAACGCTGGTTTGAACGCTTCTTTGAAAACCTTAAAGATGTACCTGCCGTTGTTATTACTGACGGCATTGAACCACTCCCTATCCGTGAAGGGCCTTACAACGGGAACCCTAATCCCCACGCCTGGATGTCACCCACAAATGCTTTAATCTATATTGAGAATATTCGCCAAGCATTTGTGAAATACGATCCTAAAAATACAGAAACTTATAATAAGAATGCCAAAGCCTATGCTGAAAAAATCGCACAACTGGATTCTCCACTGAGAGAACGTCTTTCCCGTATTCCACAGGATCAGCGTTGGCTAGTCACTAGTGAAGGGGCTTTTAGCTATTTAGCTAAAGATTACCAATTCAAGGAAGTTTATCTATGGCCAATTAATGCGGAAGAACAAGGTTCACCACAACAAGTTCGTCATGTCATTGATACTGTAAGAGCAAACAAAATCCCCGTTGTATTTAGCGAAAGTACAATTTCAGATAAACCGGCTAAACAAGTCAGTAAAGAAACAGATGCCCGTTATGGTGGCGTTCTTTATGTAGATTCACTCTCCGGCAGTAGTGGCCCAGTACCAACTTATATTGATTTACTGAACAAAACTGTAGATACAATCGCAAAAGGATTTAATCAATGAATAGCAATATACTGTTCGAACGTCCTCATTTAGTCGTTGATGACGCCACTGTGACTTATAACAACGGTCACACAGCTATTTATGATGCAAGTTTTTCTATCACCGGTGGAACTATTTGTGCGTTGGTGGGCATTAACGGTAGTGGTAAATCCACATTGTTTAAGACTATCATGGGACTGGTAAGTCCATCTCAGGGAAAAGTAACGCTGAGTGATATGCCAGTCAAAAATGCTTTGAAGAAAAATATTATTGCATATGTCCCTCAAACAGAAGAAGTCGACTGGAACTTTCCAGTATTGGTTTCTGATGTCGTTATGATGGGCCGCTATGGGAAAATGGGATTCCTGAGAATCCCAAGTAAAAGAGATCACCAAGCTGTTGATAAAGCACTTGAACGTGTCGGCTTAACGGCCTTACGCAACCGACAGATTGGCGAACTCTCAGGCGGACAGAAAAAACGGGTTTTTCTTGCAAGGGCTCTGGCTCAGGAAGGTAAAGTTCTATTACTAGATGAACCTTTTACTGGTGTTGATGTAAAAACAGAGAATGCCATCATCGACCTGTTGTGTGATTTACGTGATGAGGGCCATCTAGTTCTGGTTTCTACACATAACCTCGGTAGCGTGCCTGAATTCTGCGATCATGTTATCCTCATCAACCGAACGGTTCTAGCAAGTGGCCCAACAGAAACAACGTTCACCCAAAAAAATTTAGAGATGACTTTTGGTGGCGTGCTTCGTCATATTAATCTATCCGGTCCGGAATTACATGATGATGATGATCCACGCTCCTTGACTGTTATTACTGATGATGAACGCGCAGCCGTATTTTATGGTCGTGATCATCATGTTCCGCCAAGGCAGGGTCAGCATAAGGAGAAGCGTCAATCATGACAGAACTTTTGCTGCAACCTTTTCACTATAATTACATGGTAAAAGCCATCTGGGTTAGTGCCATTGTCGGTGCTGTCTGTGCCTTCCTTTCTTCCTACCTGATGTTAAAAGGCTGGTCATTGATGGGAGACGCGCTCTCTCACTCAGTTGTGCCTGGCGTCGCTGGTGCTTATGCGCTGGGTCTTCCTTATGCAGGTGGTGCTTTTTTTACCGGAATGCTGGCAGCTCTATCTATGACTTTAGTTCGTCATATCACTCGGTTACGTGAAGATGCAGTAATCGGGTTCATTTTTTCCACTTTCTTTGCGGCCGGCTTATTAATCGTTTCCCTCAATCCTACATCAGTTAACGTACAAACTATTATTTTCGGCAATATCCTTGGCATCGCGGATGAAGATGTTCTCCAAGTTGAAATCATTATTGCGATTTCATTTATCGTGCTCATGTTTATCTGGAAAGATTTGCTAATTGTATTTTTTGATGAAACGCATGCTCGCTCTATCGGCTTATCTCCCTTGCGGATGAAAATCATTTTTTTTACTTTGTTGAGTGCTTGTACTGTCGCAGCCTTACAAACTGTCGGCGCTATTCTGGTGATTGCAATGGTTGTCACTCCAGGCGCAACAGCTTACTTATTAACAGATCGTTTTAAGCACCTGCTGATCATTGCCGTTACTATTGGTTCCCTGACCAGTGCATTTGGCGCTTACCTAAGCTTCTTCCTTAACGGCGCTACTGGTGGTGTCATTGTCACGCTGCAAACCATTATTTTCCTACTAGCATTCTTCTTTGCACCAAAGCATGGGCTATTCGCTTCACGTATACGTGCCAGAAAAGAATCCTCAGCCTTGGCTCAGGAGACAACACAATTATGAATGAGTTGACACAGTTACTCACTGAGCCGTTTATGTTTCCATTTATGCAACGGGCAATATTCGCAGCGATTGTAACAGGCGCGGTATGTGCAATACTCTCTTGTTATCTGGTTCTTAAAGGCTGGTCGTTAATGGGGGACGCCATTTCTCACGCGGTATTACCAGGTATTGTGCTGGCTTTTGCTGCCGGTATACCGCTGGCTATTGGCGCATTCCTTTCCGGTATCTTTTGTGCTGTTGCAACAGGATATCTGAAAGAACATAGCCGGATAAAAGAAGATACTGTCATGGGAATTGTTTTTTCAGGCATGTTTGCCTTTGGTTTAGTTCTTTTTGCCCGCATAGATACCGACCAACATCTGACTCATATTCTGTTCGGAAATATACTAGGGATCACTAAAGATGAGTTGCATCAAACATTATGGATTACCTGCATCACTATGGCGGTGATACTGCTAAAGCGCAAAGACTTCATGCTTTATTGCTTCGATCCGAACCAAGCACGCGTAGTAGGATTGCCTGTTAAACTTTTGCATTACGGTTTGCTTTGCCTGCTGTCCATGACCATCGTCGCTTCCCTGCAAGCCGTGGGAATGATTTTGGTTATCGCAATGTTGATATCACCAGGCATTATCGCTTTCATGTTATGCCGCAGTTTTGACCGAATGTTAATTGTCGCTATCATTGCATCAGTCAGTTCCAGTGTCCTGGGTACTCTGATCAGTTTCCACATTGATGGTGCAACGGGGCCATGCATTGTTATTGTTCAGGCTATCTTCTTTACACTGGCACTGGCTTACAGTCAGATAAAACTTGTAAGAGCAAAATCCAAACGTAAAACGTATCAAGCAGCCCTACAAATCTCTAACGAGCCCAATCAATAACAAAAAGGGTTATATCTGTTTTGAGATATAACCCTGTTAATCATCTTTTTTACCTGATCATATGTTTTCTCTGACTATAATTGTTCATAAAGTAATTGACGACATAGAGAGGTGAACCATGTGGCAGACAGTAAATCGTTTGTTAAACGAACATTTCGGTGTTGCTGAAATTCACGATAAAACTGAGTTAGCCGGAGGAGACATCCACCAAGCTTGGCGAGTCACACATGGAAAACAACAAGTTTTTGTCAAATCAAATCTGCGCGAAATGCTCCCTGTCTTCAAAGCAGAATCAGAACAGCTTGAACTCCTGGCACGCAGCCAAACTATCCGTGTTCCAACTGTTTATGGTATTGGCAACACTCGTGACCATAGCTTTCTATTGCTTGAATTTCTGCCTTTAAAATCTTTTGACCTTCACAGTGCCTATTGCTTCGGTCAACAACTGGCAAAACTTCATCAATGGAGTGAACAACCTCAATTCGGCTTTGATTTTGACAATATGCTGGCAACAACTCCACAACCTAATAGCTGGCAACGACGTTGGCATCAATTTTATGCGGAAAAGCGGGTTGGTTGGCAATTACAAATCGCAGCAGAAAAAAACATGATATTTGGTGATATTGACAATATCGTTCAAGCTATAAGTAACAAACTTCAACACCATCAGCCACAACCCTCTCTGTTACATGGCGATCTCTGGCCTGCTAATTGTGCTTCGCTGGATGACCAAGCCGTTGCCTTCGACCCAGCCTGTTATTGGGGAGATCGTGAATGTGATTTCGCTATGTTACCGTTATACCCTGATTTACCAATGCAAATTTTTGATGGCTATCAGAGTATATGGCCACTCCCTACCAACTTTATTGAACGGCAACCTGTATATCAGCTCTATTATTTGCTTAACCGGTGTAATCTATTTGGTGGTGATAATCTTATTACGGCTCAAAATATTATCGATAATATTTTGACTGAAAATAGCCAATAGATGGGCAATCAGGCTGCGAAAATACTTATTCCGCAGCTATAGCCAACCGGAGAATCTACCAGCCTAAGATTTTCAATAGAAAATAAAAAATTGCACCGATAATTACCGGTGAAATATATAAGATATAAATCTGACTGAACAATGTATGACGAGGAAGTTTAATTTTTAATTCAATCTGTTCTCTTGTCAGGCTATCATTGCCTTTAGCTTTTTCAATAATAAGCTGATCTTCAATGTTTTCTCGTATAAACTTCACTTGTCTGTATATCCGTTGACCTGACGCATTCATAGCAAGGCCGAAAAAAATAAGAAAATAGATAATCAGGAAACCAAGCGTTGATCCGGTAAAACCAGCCAGACGATCAGGTGTTGGTGAATTTTTCCAGAAGAAATCCAGAAATGGGGTATTAAAACGCACCACTTCAGCCATCATTTTCAGGAAATCATCCAAAACAGCATTGATACCATCACCTTTAATACCGTGCAACCAGGCAAGGTTAATCACAGAAACAATAGTCGATAAAAGTGCCGGAACAAAAATCATCCAACCTAAAACTCGCTTAATAATAGCGATGTATCCGGCTTTTTGGTAAGTCATCGATACCCCTCATAACAATAAGCAGATTTTATTTTTGGCTAATCATAGCCCATCAATCACCAAATTTAACTTTATATTTAATTAACTAAGCATTTCTTACCATGTTCCCGATCAGGAAAAGATTTCACCTACTGAGATTGTTACAATCAGCTTTCGCTAACTGTCTGACCAGAGAGAGATACTTAAATGTCTTTTCATTTACCAATAAAAGCGGCCATTTTCGATATGGACGGCTTACTGATTGACTCTGAACCCTATTGGACCCAAGGAGAAAAAGAAGTATTTAGTGAATTAGGTCTGGATTTTTCTTTAGCAGAAAAACTACCAGATACTCTTGGGTTGCGAATTGATCAAGTTGTGGAACTTTGGTACCAGGCTTCTCCCTGGCAAGGGGTATCAAAATCAGACGTGGAACAGCGAATTACCGACCATGTTATCGATTTGGTAAAAGAAAACCGTCCCTTACTCCCAGGTGTTGAATATGCTTTAAACCTTTGCCGCAAACAAGGACTGAAAATCGGCCTGGCCTCAGCTTCTCCACAATATATGCTGGAACAAGTACTCGAAATGTTCAGTCTTAATCACTATTTTGATACTGTCGTTTCTGCTGCCAAATTACCTCACAGTAAACCTAATCCCGAAGTTTATTTACGCGCTGCTGAACAATTGGATGTCGCTCCGATAAATTGTGTGGCCCTGGAAGATTCATTCAATGGAATGATAGCAACAAAAGCTGCAAGAATGCGTTCAATCGTTGTGCCATCTGCTCATCACTTTGATGATCCACGTTGGGTTCTCGCAGATATTAAACTGCATTCTCTCGAACAACTCACTGCCATGAACATCACCTGATTATCACTTTAGCTGCCATCACTTATGCCGATGGCAGCTTCTTATTGTTCACATAGCAGCCATAGCGCTTATGTCTTATTCTGTCAAACAAAAAATTAACGCTATATACCCTATGGATTTCAAGCTGCATCGCGACGGCAAGGGAGCGAATCCCCGGGAGCATAGCTAACTATGTGACTGGGGTGAGTGAGTGCAGCCAACAAAGAGGCAACTTGAAAGATGACGGGTATATATTAATAAATAAGATATTTTTGCTTTTCACCCTCTATCTTACCCACATAAAACCCTCTATACTTCGCCGACTGTATGGATAGACAGTTATTAGTCAGAGGAATTTATGACCGCAGAAGGGCATCTTTTATTTTCAGTTGCCAGCATTATCTTGGCACACAAGCTAGAAATAACACCAGAGATAGCTAATGGAGATTGGCTGCATATGCTACCAGGGGTACTGCTTACTGCCTTGTTACCCGATATCGATCACCCTAATTCAACCTTGGGTAGATTATTCAGATTTATCTCCATTCCTATTGCCAAACTCTGTGGTCATAGAGGCTTTACTCACAGTTTACTTGCTCTCATATTAGGGATTACTTTATTTTGGCTAAAAATCCCCGAAGAGTGGCTAATCCCAACTGATTTTTTTCATGCCATGATTGTTGGCTATTTGAGCCATCTGATTGCAGATATGCTAACACCTGCTGGTGTGCCGTTATTATGGCCAATCAAAATACGTTTCTGTCTACCTGTGCTTGGCAAGCAAGGAAATAAGAAAGCAGAAAGGTTTATTTCTGCCTTATTAATTGTCATTGCCGTTTTTCTACCAGAAGATATTGAATCTTCTATACTTTTTTATATAAATCGCATCAAAGATCTCTATTTCTAATGCTTTAATTGACTAAAAATAAATCTTAAAAGTCACATTTGTTATATTAAATTCTTTATAGTTATAAATGAGAATAGTTTAAGCTGATACTATATTCCCCAACTGCTTGTTGTAATGTGTTCGTTTGCAAACCTACACGATTCGATACAACTTATAACTTAACTAAATTGAATTCTGGAGTTTGGGGATGAATTTACCACTCATTTCGAATGTGCTCGTCTTCGTAGCACTGCTTTTGCTATTGTCAAAAGCCAGTTCACGGCAATGGAACCTGTCGAAAAAGGTTTTTGCGGGCCTTGCCATTGGCATTATTTTTGGCTTAGCACTGCAACTAGTTTATGGTTCTGATAATACCATAGTGAAGGAATCCATATCATGGTTCAACATTGTAGGTAATGGCTACGTACAACTTCTACAAATGGTCATTATGCCTCTGGTATTTGCCTCTATTTTGAGTGCAGTTGCCAAATTACACAAAGCATCTTCTCTAGGAAAAATCAGCTTTCTGACTATCGGGACGTTGTTATTCACGACAATGATTGCAGCGCTTATCGGTATCATGATTATCAACCTGTTCGGCCTGACTGCTGAAGGTCTGATTCAAGGTCCCCAAGAAACAACACGTCTGTCTGCTATCGAAAACAACTATGTCAGCAAAGTCTCTGACTTATCTGTACCACAATTGATTTTATCTTTTATTCCTAAAAATCCGTTCGCAGATTTAACCGGCGCTAACCCAACTTCTGTTATCAGCATTGTTATTTTTGCAACCTTCTTAGGTATCGCTGCCCTGCAAATGTTGAAAGATGATCATGAGAGGGGTGAACGCATATTAATCGCTATTGACACTATACAGGCATGGGTAATGAAACTGGTTCGTCTGGTTATGCGCTTAACACCGTATGGTGTTATGGCCCTGATGACCAAAGTTGTCGCCAACTCTAATATCTATGAAATTGCAAAACTGGGAACCTTTGTTATCGCATCCTACATTGCACTAGCACTAGTATTTGTTGCTCATGGGTTTCTACTTTCTCTCTTCGGCATCAATCCACTCAGATTTTTCAAAAAAACTTGGCCAGTGTTGACTTTTGCATTCAGCAGCCGTTCCAGTGCTGCCAGTATTCCACTGAATGTCGAAACCCAGACACTCCGTATTGGCGTACCAGAATCAATCGCCAGCTTTTCAGCATCTTTTGGAGCAACAATCGGTCAGAATGGCTGTGCCGGGATTTATCCCGCCATGTTGGCCGCAATGGTTGCGCCAACAGTGGGCATAAACCCACTCGACCCGATGTGGATTGCAACACTCGTTGGCATTGTCACTATCAGCTCTGCTGGCGTTGCCGGTGTGGGTGGCGGTGCTACGTTTGCAGCACTGATTGTCTTACCCGCAATGGGATTACCTGTAACGTTGATTGCTTTATTGATTTCTGTTGAGCCTCTCATTGATATGGGCCGTACGGCACTGAATGTAAGTGGTTCAATGACTGCTGGCACTATTACCAGCCAACTGATGGGACAAACTGATAAAACTATCTTCGATCAGGAAGAACATGTTGAATTAAGTCAGCTATAATTTAAAACTTCAAAAACTGTAAAAAAGCCGGGATTTGATTTCCCCGGCTTTTATTTGATTCACAATATTATTTATTCAGGTATTGCCCACTACGCAGTGCTTCAATACGTTTGTCCAATGGCGGGTGAGACATGAACAGCTCACTGAATGTCTTTGATTTACCATTAATACAGAACGCCATCATACTGCCTTCTTCCTGCGGTTCATAACTGGTTTTCAGACGCTGTAAAGCAGCGATCATTTTCTCACGACCGACCAACTTAGCAGAACCTGCATCTGCATGGAATTCGCGATAACGCGAGAACCACATCGTGATAATGCTCGCCAGAATACCAAATACTATTTCCAACACCATTGAAGCAACCATGTAAACAATCGGATTGCCAGAGGAGTTACTCTCTTCCTCGTCACTATTGCCAGACAGGAAACTTGATACAGCTTGAGCCAGTAGACGGGAAATAAAGATAACGAAAGTATTTACTATCCCTTGCAACAAGGTCATCGTCACCATATCACCATTAGCAATATGACTAATCTCATGAGCAATAACAGCTTCTGCTTCTGCCCTACTCATGTTATCCAATAGACCGCTGCTGACAGCAACCAGAGAAGCATTACGACGCGCTCCGGTAGCGAATGCGTTAATATCAGACGCGGCATAAATCGCAACCTGGGGCATGGCAATATTGACTTGTTCCGCTTGACGGCGAACAGTTTCAACTAACCAATGTTCAACTTCGTTTGCTGGCTGTTCGATGACCTGACCACCCACAGAACGCAGGGCCATCCATTTGGACATCAGCAGAGAAACAAACGCCCCACCGAAACCGAACAGGCCAGCCATAATCATCAAACCTTGTACACTACTCCCCTGAATTCCTGTCAAAGAAAGTATTATCCCGAACACCAACATAACAGCGAGGTTAGTGAGGAGGAACAAAACAATTCGCATCATAAAAACCGGCTTCCTTTATTAATAAATCAATGCACTTTCAGAACTACTCTATAAATAAGGCTGTTCTTACTATATTCAAGGCTTTTAGCCTGTTAAGCGATAAAACCAACACAACTTTACAAAATCATAAAAAAACCTACATTAGCCTAACACCAATTGGTTAAACAAAACACGCTAATACCTGGTAATGCTGAGAAAATGTGAAATAATTCATCTTTCCTGAAAAGAAAAAGACTGTTCATATTACTGACAGCACAATATCGTTCACTCAAAACATCCCAAGCGAACGATATTGGACATTAATCATTAACAAGCTTTAACCCATTATTTTACTTAGATTTAGCCAACATTTTCTCAGCAGGTTGGTGCGCTAAATCAAGTGCAATCTTCACTGATTCATCAAGATAGGGATCTGGCCCCTGATAATCTTTAGGCAAATCATCCAGTGAAGTTAACGGTTTTTTACCTTCGCGTTTAAAGCGATCATTTATGCGATTCAACTTCAGAGCATCCGCTTCTTTATTTTCTTTTTCTCTTTGTGCATAGTTCAGAGAAACAATATTTTTATGCTCTTTCAGCGCCTTATAGTGAGCAATATCCTCATTGATATACTTGAATTCTGGATCAGTTGTAATGCGGATATTGTGAACAACATTCAACTGAGGAACCAATGCAGCAATAACTTTAGACCCTGTATAACGGGCAGGAGGAATGCTATCCCAAGGCAAAGCATTATCTTCGAAACTTTCGCCGGTTTCTGCCGGATCAACCCCCGTAGGCATTACGATATCAGGAGTCACCCCTTTACGCTGAGTACTACCGCCATCCACACGATAAAACTTCTGAATCGTATATTGGACAGACCCCAGTGATGGCCAATCAGGGCGCATCATTTGATCATAAATACGACTCAAAGAACGGTATTGCTGAACTGTACCTTTACCAAAAGTCGGTTCACCAACAATCAACGCTCGCCCATAATCCTGCATTGCTGCGGCAAAAATTTCAGAAGCAGAAGCACTAAAATGGTCCACCAGAACAACCAAAGGTCCTTTATAGTACACCACTTCATCAGTATCAGAATCCTGACGAACTTTCCCATTATTATCTCTAACCTGGACAACCGGGCCACTTGGGAGAAACAAGCCTGATAAAGAAACCGCCTCTGTCAGTGCACCACCACCATTGCTACGCAAATCAATGACAATAGCACTGACATGCTGTTTGGTCAGTTTTTGTAATTGAGTTTTAACATTATCAGTCAAACCAACATAAAAACCGGGGATATCAAGCACGCCCACTTTTTCCTGACCGATTGTCTTAACTGACATCTTCACAGCCCGATCTTCCAAACGGATCTGTTCGCGAGTTAAAATAACAGTACGTGGTTTTGCCCCTTTGGTATCAGAAACAACCTCAAGCCGTACTTTGCTCCCTTTAGGTCCTTTAATCAGCGCAACCACATCATCCAAACGCCAGCCAATAATATCCACCATAGACTTTCCTGACTGGGCAACGCCGATAATCTTATCACCTACGTTTAGTGCTTTGCTTTTAGCAGCAGGTCCACCAGCAACCAAAGAATTTATAACCGTGTAGTCATCATCTATTTGCAAAACAGCACCAATCCCTTCCAGGGAAAGACTCATTTCTGAGTTAAACTGTTCAGTATTGCGTGGTGAAAGATAATTGGTATGAGGATCAATTTCACGGGCAAACGCTGTCATAATCAATTGGAAAACATCTTCACTCTGGCTTTGTGTCAGACGTTTTAACGCGGATTGATAGCGTTTGGTAAGCATCTCTTTGATTTTATTGTCCTCTTTGCCGCTGAGCTTGAGGTTGAGCCAATCATATTTAACTTTAGCATCCCAAAGTTTATTTAGCTCTTCCACACTCTGTGGCCAAGGGGCTTTGGAACGATCAACATCAATTGTATCGTTACCATCAAAACTCATTGGCTGTTCAAGACGCGATAAAGCGTACTGATAACGCTCAAAGCGACGTTTCTGTAACAAATTAAACAAGTCATACGGAATTTCCAGATTCCCATTTTCCAATTCCTTGCCTAACAACTTTTTCTTATCGGCATACTGAGCAACATCTGACGCCAATAATATGTTATGGCTGTAATCCAGTATATTGAGATAGCGGTCAAATATTTTTGCCGAAAAATCACCATTTAAATCAAATTGGCGATAATGAGAACGAGTGAAGCGGGATGTTACCCGCTCGCTAACTGTTGAATGCTGAGGTTCTTGCTTCAATATAGGTAATTGTTCAATACCAACAGGAACAGCCACTGGACTGTTTGTATTTGCATAACAAGTACCAAAAATTGAAACACCTAAGACAAAAGCCAGTCTGACGAATTTGTTCATGCCCAGGTCGGCCTCCGTATCAGAACTGTAAATGTTCTGCGCGTACAATCATTGCCAAACCGGAAGGCAATTGTACCCGTACACCATCTTTGGCGACTTCAAGCACAGAAGCATCCACTGAACTTTTACCCACTCTTACTTTAATTTCCTGACCAATTTTCAGCGATGAAACATCGACAATCTGAATCGGTGCAGCTTGAATAGGTTTAGCTTGAACAGGTTTAGCAACTGGTTTACGTGCTTGCTGAGGGCGCTTTTGCGGGCGTGGTGGCTGCCGCTTTTCCCCCTCAGTATTATTAGCACGGCGACGAGGAGCGGGTTTCTTGGCTGTGGGCCGTTCATTTTTTTCACCAGCAGCCACATTTTCAGCTTCACGTTTTTTAGCTCTTTGCTCTGCACGCTGTGCCTGAACCCGTGCTTTGGCTTCAGTCAGTTGCTGGAGAGCGTGCTCAATGTGTTCCGCTTCCAATTCACCGCATGAATTACCATCAAGGTCAACACGCTGGGCACCTTCTTTCACACCATACAGGTAACGCCAACTTGATGTGTACAGACGTAAGGCGGAGCGCAGTTGTGTTTTACTTAAACACTCTTCGTCCTGAATACGTTCAACGATATCTTGAAAAATACCGATCTTTAAGGGACGAGCTTCACCTTCGGCTACGAAACAGAGCGGGAAACGCTCAGCTAAAAAAGCAATAATCTCTTTACTACTATTCAACTTAGGTTGATTTTCCATGAAATTTCCTGATTACAACGGTTTTGCCAACCAGCATAGGCATGAACTGGCGTCATTATAATAGCGTTGCTGATAAATGCCACGTTATCCATATGTTAAGTTACATTCAATTCAACATATTTCGGCACAACGCACTGTTCTAAATGAGCACAAAGCCCATCAATAAGAGCTTGTAAGCCAAATTCGTCTTTCTCGTCGAACCTATTAAAGACCGTACTATCAATATCCAATACACCGATAATTCTATCGCTTACGATCAACGGCAACACAATTTCAGCGTTACTAGCAACATCACAGGCGATATGACCAGGGAACGCATGAACATCATCAACACGCTGGATACGCTTTTCCAATACAGCCGTTCCGCATACCCCCTTGCCAACAGGTATTCTGACACAAGCAACTTTTCCTTGAAATGGGCCTAACACCAACGTATTACCATCAATCAAGTAAAAGCCAACCCAGTTAACGTCATGCAAACGTTCATACAACAATGCACTGGCATTAGCCAGCGTCGCTATTAAGTCATACTCACCAGACAACAGAGCTTTTAGGTCCCCCGTAAGCTCCCGATAGAACTCATTTTTATTCATAATTGACCTATCCGATGAAATTCACAAAACGCATCTCTATTTTTATATCAAAAAAACATCAAATGCCCATAACAATAAGGTTAACAGTCTGTCACACTGACGTAAATTTTTTACTGCCTTTAATAAGATATTCTTTAATTATATTTATTAAGTGCTTGCAAAGGCTAGTGAGATAACACTACTTCACCAAAACATTATCAGAGGTACAACCAGTATGAATATGATTCACTGTTAGTGCCTCTATGCCCTCATACAATAAAATCAAATTGAGTTCTTACACAATTATAAAGATCAATTATCTGATAGTAGTGTCGTTCATTAGCCTCTTTCATTTGAGAGTTGACTAGTGGTGTAGTAAAAAAACAAAACATTCAAACAATTTATCCATAGAATTATTGCAGTTACCACACCATCACCAACACTTTGAGTCCTTACTACCACACCAAATAAATATTTCCTACTGAATGTATAAAAGGTCAAAGAATAGCAGAGATAAAAAAAGCAATATGACAAGAGTAAGTTTTAGAACAGATCATTATAACAGCAATATCATCTACCGATTATCCAACACAGAAAATATTATTACTGGCAATCTCAGCTATTTGATCTATTCTCAATGATGGCCCCACTGGTCTTACCTGTTATCTAAAAGTTAAGGAGCGATAATGAACCAGACAAAATTAAGAATTTCCAGCTACGAAATTGATGATGCTATTCTCTCTTCACCTTCCCAAGAAGACGATATCACCATTAGTATTCCTTGTAATTCCGACCAGGAACTTTGTATGCAGTTGGATGGATGGGATGAACATACCAGTATTCCCGCCTTACTCAACGATAAACACATTCTTCTCTACCGAAAGCATTATGATAGACAAAAACATGCATGGGTTATGAGGGTGGTCTGATGTCCACAAAACTTGTGATAAAAAAAGGCCGAGTTGACTCCTCTACTCGGCCTAGGGAAAATGGCTCTTAAGAGCCGTGCGCTAAAAGTGTCATTGAGACGAAAAACAACTTACAATTTAAAGAATAGCTGACATACTTGCCTTTTACCAACTTTTTGGATAATAAATAATCAAAAACAACATCTTCCATTAAGCCAAAATAGACGCTATACCCTACGGATTTCAAGATGCATCGCGACGGCAAGAGAGTGAATCCCCGGGAGCATAGATAACGATGTGACCGGGGTGAGCGAGCGCAGCCAACAAAGAGGCAACTTGAAAGATAACGGGTATATTGCTTACTCAATGACATTATCTCTTATCGCACAATGCTAAAGCGGCTTGTTGGAATGGCTCTATACTCATTTTTTGAGTCGGATTTTTGCTATCAGCCAATAGAATAATATCCAAAGACTTAGCATTCACTTTCCCTACCTTCATCATATCCGTGGCTATATCATTCAATGGGTATTGCACTAACGTACTTGGATTAATCACAAACAGAGCCTTATTTGCTCGGCAATCCAACATCACCTCTTCCCGCGTAAATGCCCATTTATCACCAAATTGTAGTTTACTCACCGTTTCAATCGGTGCAGCAACATTTTGAAAAGAGAGACAAAATAAGGAAAGTAATAAAAGTAAACGTTTCATAATAGTTACCAATGTAGATATATACCTTATAGATTTCAAGCTGCATCGCGACGGCAAGGGAGCGAATCCCCGGGAGCATAGATAACGATGTGACCGGGGTGAGGGAGTGCAGCCAACAAAGAGGCAACTTGAAAGATGACGGGTATAAAAGCAAGCGAAATGGATCTTGAAATCCATAGGGTATATTGAGATAGGCGCTTAATTAAGAACATCAAATCGGCTGATAAGTAGCAAAAACAGCAACACATAATAGAACCAATGCCCCAAGAATAATTTCAACCCAACTATTGATAATCAACAATTGATAGCGGCCAGGTTGCTTCAGTTTAGGAACCAGGATATAGCGGTTAATTAATGCAAGCATCACCATACCCACCACCAATGCTATCTTCAGCCATAGCATGGATTGATATTCACTACCGCTATATTTCGGCCAGTTCGGCAGCAAAATTAAGCTGCTTATAATGCCAGTAATGATAATCAGGGTTACAGCAACGTGACCATATGTGGAAAAACGCATCATAGAGATCATAATCTGTTTATCCAACCCTATAGCCAATTCATTTTGTATCCGTAAAAATTGCAAGCATAACAAAAACGGCCATAATCCACCAAACCAGTATCCAACACTCACTAAGTGAATTACCTGATTAATCTGAGAAAAAACACCTGTTATCCCATCATGCATCACCGAATGGCCGATAAAGGCATGGCAGGAGAGTAAAACAGCAGAACTGATTAACATCAAAATATTTCTGACTTTTTGTTTACTGATAAACAAAAACCCTGTAGCAACTATTGAAACCAGTATTTGCCATTGCCAAACTTTACCAAAAGTTGTTCCCAATACTGCCAACCAGATTTCTAGATTACAAATATCCTGCCAACCATCACCCATTATTCCCGATTGAATTGCCAACCATCCAATTGTTGTTACTAATGTCACAACTGTACTGATAATTACCCCTAAACGAAGGCGCGCATCAATCAGAACAGATAAACGCTCAGGAACCAATATGGCAGTAAATATGCTAAAGCCAAACACTAACATAACTGCCACGAAATGCGTGAAGCGACAAAGAACATACAGCGCCGCTAGAGACATAATTATTTCACTGTAAAGCTATAGACACCTTTAGTCTTATGCCCATCAACAGAGACCACGCTCCAGTTAACATCATATCTCCCTGTCGTCAGTTTATCTTCGATAGGAAGAATAAGTTTTGTATTAGTTGCCGGATCAAGCTTTAACTTTCCCGTTTTAATGGGTTTATTTTCAGGACCAATCACTTTTACTTTACTAAAACTCAGCTCAATACCTTCCGAAAAGCTTAGCGTGATCACCTGAGGTGTATTTTCTACTGTAGTATCTTCTGCCGGAATTTGTTCTGTTAAATGCGCATGGGCCAAAGCTTGCTGGCAAGATATGGCAACAAAAAGGACAATTAAAGCAGATAGTTTTCGGCCAAAAGAGCGGATTGTGCTAATGGTCATCAATAACCTCTTAATTTTCAAATGAATCTCTATGAATTGTCATCATTTTATATCAAAAGAGTTATTTTATCTGCGATAACTTACAATAAGAATTTCGTCTTGTGAACTATCGCGCAAAAATAAAGGAAAACCGCAGTATTGACTTTAAATACCTAAAGTTATTGCGACTACTGCGGTGAATTAATTCCATTTCATTAGACAGGATTTGCAGCAGCCAGACCTTTCAGATCCTTATCTAATAAGAAAAGTGCTTTACCATCCTCACCAACCATATCCAGTTTATCAAGGATAGATTTAAACAATTTCTCTTCTTCATGCTGTTCTGCTACATACCATTGCAGAAAATTAAAAGTAGAATAATCCTGCGTGGTTATCGCCAAATGAGCAAGTTTATTAATTTCGGCAGTAATAAATCTCTCGTGATCATAAGTTCTATTGAGTACATGAGATATAGATTCATAATCGGCCGAAGGTGCATCAATTTGCCCCAAACGTGGCATTGTGCCTGTATCACTCAGATACTCAAACAAGCGATGCATATGCTGCATCTCTTCCTGAGAATGCGATTTAAAAAACGCAGCGGCACCTGGTAACCCTTGTTCACTACACCATGCACTCATTTGCAGATATAAATTCGCAGAATAGAACTCCAGATTCATCTGCTCATTTAATTTATTAACCACTTCTTGATTTAACATAATAGATACTCCAGTTATTAATTGAACTATATTATGCCAATTAAATGAAAATAATAAAACCAAATAATAAAAATAAATCAAAAACAGATATCACATTGAAATATAAATATATTTTTAATAAAAAAATGAAAATGAATCTCATTTAATATATTCAAATGAAAATGAATTACATTTACAAAATAATCTTCATTAAGGAATTTTTATATTTAATGATAATGAATATTATTTATCTTTATAAAATAATCAATTCATACCTTGCCAGAAAAACCAGTCTGGATTAGCTTTATCACTTTGTAAATGAGAGAGACACTGATGAAACACAATCTGGCCGAACTTTCTACAGAGAATATGGACAAAGTGAATGTTGATTTGGCAGCTTCTGGCGTAGCCTTTAAGGAACGTTACAATATGCCAGTACTTCCTGATACAGTTGAACAAGAACAACCCGAACATCTGCGGCAATATTTTCAACAACGTTTAGTCCATTATCGCCAATTATCCAAACAACTTTCCAATTTACCCTACGAACCCAAAGGCCGCTGATCATCCAGTAAGAATTAGGTATAACCACCGGATAACCGGTGGTTATACCCGTTATCTTTCAAGTTGCCTCTTTGTTGGCTGCACTCGCTCACCCCAGTCACATAGTTCTCTATGAGCCTGGGGATTCACTCCCTTGCCGTCGCAATCCATCTTGAAATCCATTGGGTATATATCCAATTACTGAGCGGCAAACCTATCTGTTGCACTAATAAGCTGATGTAAAATACCCGGCTCATCAAATGAATGCCCTGCTCCTTCAATAATATGTAATTCCGCTTCCGGCCATGCCTGCGCCAGATCCCAGGCATTTTGCACCCGGCAAGCCATATCATACCGGCCATGAATGATAACTGCCGGAATATCCCGTATAACGTCAATATTATTCAACAGTTGCTGCTCCTCATTCATAAAACCCTCATTGATAAAATAGTGGTTCTCAATCCGAGCAAATGCCAAAGCAAACTCATCTTCCGTAAAGCACTCTACACTATTTGAAGGAAGCAATGTTACCGTCTCTCCTTCCCACAAACTCCAGAGACGCGCGGCTTCTAATTGCACCCGAAGATCATGATTAGTCAGCCGCTTATTATACGCTTTGATCACATCCTTTCGTTCTTCCTCCGATAAAATAGATACCGTTCGTTGCCACTTGTCAGGGAAGAAATTAGAAGCACCATCCTGATAATACCAGTGCAACTCTTGTGGCCTCAGTAAGAAAATTCCCCGAAGAATTAATTCAGAAACGTGTTGAGGATGAGTTTGGGCGTAAACTAAAGATAAAGTTGAACCCCACGAACCACCAAATACCAGCCATTTTTCGACTCCCATCAATTGACGTAAACGCTCAATATCTTCAACTAAATGCCAAGTGGTATTATTTTCCAAGCTGGCATGAGGTTTTGAACGCCCACAACCACGCTGATCAAATAACATGACATGATATTTCTTTGGGTCGAATAACCGACGGTGATAAGAGGCAATACCACCGCCCGGCCCACCATGAATAAATACAGCCGGCTTACCTACAGGATTACCACACAATTCCCAATAAATTTGATGACCGTCGCCTGTATCCAAATACCCCGAACGATAAGCTTCACAAGCCGGATATAATTTTTTCAATTCTGACATAACATTTCCTTTACTGGCTAACACCAAATCTGGTATCCGTCAAATGACGGGTAGAGATAACTATCAGAAAATGTTATTTCAATTCACTATAGCTAATCGTATTTTGCTGACAATCAACGACAACACGGTAATCTTTGTCACGCTTAGAACCACGAACAGTCAGCGGAATTTTTAATATCTCTTTATCGCCAGTGATATTTTCCGCCTTTACCCACACCACTGGTTTAGAAGTTCCCAATTGCTTTCTATCTTCTGACCAATGGTTAATGCGGTTTTGCAGAAAATCACGCTTTACTTGAGCGGCAATTTGCGATTTAGTTAAATTGTCACAAGAAATAAATTTATCAACACGTTTGTTCTCCGACACAGCAGATACTGTGAATGAAACAGTGAGCAAAAGTGCAACACCTGATAGGCCAACTCTGTTAATGATATGACATGTTTTCATACTACCTCCCGTTAATATCTCAAAATAAGAGATTAAATATGGAGCTAACCTAACATGTCAGGTAAAACAAATGTGTGATTATTGTTAAATAAATAATTTAATTATGTTCATTTTTCATCATCAAACACCACATTAACCTGCTCTTTTCCTCGATGCCGCTCACGAAGTTCTTGTGCAACCAACGCAATCGCTTCGCCACTGCTCATTCCTTCAACCATCAATTGCTGAATTTTTTCTACTGCTCGTTGCTGTTCCTCATGGGATAAAGCTGGCATCGCTGAAAACATGATAATAACCTCTATAAAGTGATCTATGCCGAAGAGTATAGCGATTTTTAACTCAAGTAAGGAATGGATTTCTATGTTAATCTGTAAGGATTAAAATCAAGACTCACTTTTGCATTACAACTGCTAAACCAACACGATAATGAGCATTTCACTACAAAAACGGCAATTACCCTATCAACCAGACGCTGCCATCAACTATTTTGCGCCGATTTCAAATCAGTCTTGGGCAATGCTGCTCCATTCTGGTGCTGCCAACCATCCTCATAATCGGTTCGATATTCTGGTTGCAGAACCACGGATAACACTGCTTAGTCATAATAAATCAACTGAAATAAATGAAGATGGCGATAGCTATATTACTGAGGAAGATCCCTTTTACCTGCTAAAAAGACAACTAGAAAAATTAAATATTACAGCAAAGCGTGATCCTGATTTGCCATTTCAGGGCGGTGCGCTAGGTCTATGGGGATATGATCTTGGGCGCTACCTTGAAGAGTTACCATCACAAGCCAAAAATGAGTTGTCATTTCCAGATATGGCAATCGGTATTTATGACTGGGCGCTGATTGTTGATCATCACAAAAAAGAGGTGATTTTATTCAGCTACAGTGATGTTGACACGCACCTGAACTGGCTTACTTCTCACCAAGTTTCGCCAAAAATGGCTTTTACGTTGACCAGTGAGTGGCAATCAAATATGAGTGCCAAACAATATCATGAGAAAATTAACTGCATTCATCACTATCTGTTAAGTGGTGATTGTTATCAAGTTAACCTGGCACAACGATTTTGCGCTGATTACCAAGGAGATGAATGGCAAGCATTCATAAAACTTAATGAGAACAACCGTGCACCTTTTTCCGCCTTTATTCGTTTACCGGAAAACAGCGTTATCAGCGTCTCTCCTGAACGTTTTTTACTCCTGGAGAATAAACAAATTCAAACTCGCCCGATTAAGGGAACATTACCGCGCTTAAGTGATACAGAAAAGGACGTACTGCAAGCTGTAAAACTGGCCGCCTCGAAAAAAGACCAGGCTGAAAATTTGATGATCGTCGATTTATTGCGTAATGATATTGGCCGGGTAGCCACACCGGGGTCAGTTAAAGTTCCTGAATTGTTTTTAGTTGAACAATTCCCTGCCGTTCATCATCTGGTTAGCACAATCACCGCAACACTGCCAAATGAACAACATGCTACGGATTTATTACGCGCCTGCTTTCCCGGTGGTTCTATTACCGGAGCGCCTAAAATCAGAGCAATGGAAATAATAGAAGAGCTTGAACCTCACCGCCGACATGGATATTGTGGTTCAATTGGCTATATTAGTTTCTGTGGCACAATGGACAGCAATATCACCATACGTACCCTCTTAACTGAGAAAGAAAAAATATATTGCTGGGCCGGTGGCGGAATCGTTGCCGACAGCATTGCTGAAAAAGAGTATCAGGAAACATTTGATAAGTTGAATCGTATCTTACCGCAACTAGGGAAAATAAAAGTAATATGATATCACTGTCTGATTTCGTTAACAGATTTCAGTTACAACTTCCACCACCACCTAAACGGCTTTCAGATAACAACCGCCATGCTGCGGTGTTATTACCAATCATCTGCAAACCGAAGCCAACGTTATTATTGACCCGACGCTCAGCCACTTTACGATCACATGCCGGTCAAGTCGCCTTTCCAGGGGGCGTTGCTGATCCTAAAGATAAATCAATAATCGCGACAGCACTACGGGAAGCGGAAGAAGAAGTTAACATACCTCATCAGAAAGTTCAGGTTCTGGGACAACTCGCCCCTTTAAATAGCAGCGGCGGCTATCTGGTAACGCCTATTGTCGGATTATTGCCCCCCGGATTATCCCTCCACAGCAACCCGGCAGAAGTTGCCAAAATATTCGAAGTTCCTCTATCTGAAGCACTTTCACTTTCGAGTTATCATTATCTTGATGTTAGTCGCCGTGGTCAGCAGCATCGTGTCTATTTTTACTGGTATCAGCAGCATCTCATTTGGGGATTAACAGCGACAATAATTCATCAATTAGCTCAACAAGTTCAGGTTTGATCCAAATCATTTAAGGATAACAAATTTGTATTTTTTTTACCCATCTTTATCGCTGTTGCTATCATAATTCAAAAAAACCTGTAAACTCCCTTATCAACACTACTAAATCACAGTAAAGTAGCGTACCTCAATATATATAACTATATCATTTCTATCTTTTTTAAGGAGTCTAGCGTGATTAGCGTTTTCGACATGTTTAAGGTCGGTATTGGCCCATCTAGCTCTCATACGGTTGGCCCGATGAAAGCCGGCAAACAGTTTGTCGACGATCTGGTAAACCAGGGATTAATGCCTTCTATCACGCGTGTAGCCGTCGATGTTTACGGCTCACTCTCATTAACCGGCAAGGGTCATCATACGGATATCGCCATTATCATGGGTCTGGCAGGTAATTTACCCGCCACCGTTGATATTGATTCGATCCCCGGTTTTATTCGTGATGTAGAGCAAACACAGCGTATTAAACTAGCCAACGGTTTACATGAAGTCGATTTCCCACGTGATAGCGGCATGGTTTTCCGAAGTGATAATCTGTCATTACATGAAAACGGCATGCAAATTCACGCATTCGCGGGGGACAAAAAAGTTTATAGCAAAACCTACTACTCGATTGGTGGTGGTTTTATTGTTGATGAAGAGCACTTTGGTAAACCCTCTCAGGATACCAAACCGGTTTCATATCCATTCAATTCAGCAAAAGAATTACTGATGAATTGTAATAAAACCGGGTTATCTATTTCCGGTTTAATGATGAAAAACGAACTGGATCTCCACAGCAAAGAAGAAATTAATGCCTATTTTGCCGATGTCTGGGATACCATGCAGGCTTGTATTGAACGTGGTTTGAACACCGAAGGGATTTTACCTGGCCCACTGCGTGTACCACGCCGGGCAGCGGCATTACATCGTATGCTGACCTCATCAAACAATTTGTCTAATGATCCAATGAATGTCGTGGATTTGGTGAATATGTTTGCCTTGGCAGTCAATGAAGAAAATGCTGCGGGTGGGCGTGTTGTTACCGCACCAACCAACGGCGCTTGTGGCATTGTTCCTGCCGTACTCGCTTATTACAACCATTGTATTGAACCTGTAACACCAGAGCTCTATATCCGCTATTTCCTGGCTTCTGGCGCTATTGGCATCCTATATAAAATGAATGCATCGATATCTGGCGCTGAAGTGGGTTGCCAAGGGGAAGTAGGTGTTGCCTGCTCAATGGCCGCAGCCGGCCTTGCTGAACTGCTCGGTGGCAGCGCTGAACAGGTCTGTATTGCGGCTGAAATCGGTATGGAACATAACCTCGGCCTTACCTGTGACCCGGTGGCAGGCCAAGTACAAGTACCTTGTATTGAACGAAATGCCATTGCTTCAGTAAAAGCAATCAATGCTGCACGCATGGCTTTGCGCCGTACCAGTGAACCGCGCGTTTCTCTCGATAAAGTTATTGAAACCATGTACGAAACAGGCAAAGACATGAACGCCAAATATCGTGAAACATCCCGCGGTGGGTTGGCAATTAAGGTTCAGTGTGATTAATCAAATAAATAACCTGTTTTTTAATCAGTAAATGCTTCTGCAATGAAAATATCCCAACCCTATGGTTGGGATATTTTTTGACCAAAACTTAAAATGATCATCTTTTGATCTAAAAAGATGAATATTTTTTCAATTTTAAATTAATAAGATGCTACCGATGGCAGAATAAATATCTAACAATAAGCAAATTACAGATAATTATAAATTAATTTTGCAATTTTTAGCTTATTAAATTGTTTTGTGGTTAACATTTTTATCTATTTCATTTTTTCTGACTGACAGCAATTTTCCTCTGGTATTTCTAATGTTAATCTAACAGCCGATTTTTTCAGTCAATAAGAGATAAAGTCTAAATCAAGTCAAATATTTAGGTATCATATTGATAAAAGGTCATTATTCGTACAAATAAGATTTTTATTGGAGGAATGATTCATCAAATTTATTGCAGTAACTGTGTAATAATCCTGCGTTTATACCCTATGGGTTTCAAGATGGATCGCGACGGCAAGGGAGCGAATCCCCGGGAGTATAGATAATTATGTGACCGGGGTGAGTGAGTGCAGCCAACAAAGAGGCAACTTGAAAGATAACGGGTATATATTGTTAATAGAGGGGAAAACAGGTGAGTATAGCCATTATGATTGGCACACACGGAGCTGCGGCTGAGCAACTGCTTCATACCGCAGAGATGTTAATTGGAGAGCAAGAAAATGTCTCTTACATTGACTTCGTTCCTGGTGAAAATGCCGATACCTTATTTGAAAAATACAACAGTAAACTGGAAACGCTTAATACAGAGCAAGGTGTACTGTTTCTTGTCGATACATGGGGAGGAAGTCCATTCAATGCGGCTAGCCGTATCGCCGTAGATAAAGAGAATTATGAGATCATCACCGGAGTTAACGTTCCAATGTTGGTTGAAACCTTTATGTGTCGAGATGATGACCCATCTCTGGCAGAACTGGTTTCCGTTGCTCTGGAAACCGGGAAAGAAGGCATCCGGGCCCTGAAAACAGAAGAACCTCAAATAGCTGAACCCGCCAAGCCCGTGGCATCCGTTGCGGCACCTTCATTTGCACCATCAGCCGGTGGTCATATGAAAATTGCACTGGCTCGAATTGACGACCGCCTCATTCATGGTCAGGTTGCTACTCGTTGGACAAAAGAAACCAATGTCAAACGGATCATTGTCGTCAGCGATGAAGTTGCTGCTGATACTGTCCGTACCACCTTGCTAAAACAAGTTGCTCCACCGGGGCTCAGTGCTCACGTTGTTGATGTTGCAAAATGTGTTCGCGTTTATAACAACCCGAAATATGCCAATGAGCGTGTCATGTTGCTGTTTACAAACCCAACAGATGTTTTGCGTTTAGTCGAAGACGGTGTCGATATCACTTCTGTCAACATTGGTGGAATGGCTTTCCGTCAAGGAAAAACGCAAGTTAACAACGCAATATCCGTTGATGAAACCGATATTGCAGCCTTCAAAAAACTAAATGAACGAGGCATTGAACTTGAAGCCCGCAAAGTTGCCAGTGACAGCCGCTTACAAATGATGGATCTACTCCAGAAGGTTAAAAACGAAAATCAGATCAGAGCAATTTAACTATTACTCAACGACAAAAATTTCTTACCAAATTTAATTTGGTTACAGGAGACAAACAATGGAAATTACCGTTGTTCAAATTGCATTGATATTCATCGTAGCTTGTATAGCCGGAATGGATTCCATTCTTGATGAATTTCAATTCCACCGCCCACTCGTGGCTTGTACCTTAATCGGGATCATTCTTGGTGACATGACAACCGGTATCATTATCGGCGGTACACTAGAGATGATCGCTCTTGGCTGGATGAATATCGGTGCTGCAATTGCCCCGGATGCGGCCTTAGCATCAATCATCTCAACGATTTTGGTCATCGCGGGTGGTCGTGATATTGGTGAAGGTATCGCTTTGGCCATTCCACTGGCAGCAGCGGGGCAAGTGCTGACTATCATTGTACGTACCATCACAGTCGCCTTTCAGCATGCTGCTGACAACGCGGCAGAACGTGGCAGCCTGCGTGCGATTAGCTTTATCCATCTATCCGCATTACTGCTCCAGGCTATGCGTATCGCCATCCCTGCCCTAATCGTTGCACTATCGGTTGGCACCAACGAAGTCCAGCAGTTACTTGCTTCTATTCCAAAAGTGGTAACCGATGGCTTGAATATCGCTGGGGGAATGATCGTCGTTGTGGGTTACGCCATGGTTATCAACATGATGCGTGCCGGTTACCTAATGCCCTTCTTCTATCTCGGTTTCGTCACAGCAGCATTCACTGATTTTAACCTGGTTGCATTAGGCATTATTGGTATTGTTATGGCCGTGCTGTACATCCAGCTAAGCCCTAAATATAACAAATCTCAGGTAGCGGCTGCCCCTGGACACACCAATAACGACCTTGATAACGAATTAGATTAAAAGGATGAGCAACATGTTAGATACAACAAAAACGACTGCTCAGACAGCAGGCCAGAAAAAACTGACACCCAGTGATATCCGTGGTGTATTTCTCCGTTCTAATGTGTTTCAAGGTTCATGGAACTTTGAACGTATGCAGGCTTTGGGTTTCTGTTTCTCTATGGTGCCAGCTCTTCGTCGTTTGTATCCAGAAAATACCGATGAGCGTAAACAGGCACTCAAACGCCACCTTGAATTCTTTAACACTCACCCTTACGTCGTCGCACCTGTACTGGGTGTCACCCTGGCAATGGAGGAACAGCGTGCTAATGGCGCAACGATCGATGATGGTGCGATTAACGGTATCAAAGTCGGTCTGATGGGGCCATTGGCCGGTGTTGGTGACCCTATTTTCTGGGGGACAGTCCGCCCAGTATTTGCTGCTTTGGGTGCGGGCTTGGCAATGAGCGGTAGCTGGCTTGGGCCTGTCTTATTCTTCTTCTTATTCAACCTAGTACGCCTGTTGGTTCTTTATTCAGGTATCTCTTATGGTTATAAGAAAGGGATCAATATCGTTCAGGATATGGGTGGTGGCTTCCTGCAAAAAATGACCGAAGGAGCATCAATCCTTGGTCTATTTGTTATGGGGGCGTTAGTTAATAAATGGACGAAAGTCAATATCCCGCTGGTTGTATCAGAAATTCCTAACCAACAGACAGGTGAAAAGACAATAACCACGGTTCAAAATATCCTCGATCAATTGATGCCAGGCTTGGTACCACTTTTACTGACATTTGCTTGTATGTGGTTATTACGACATAAAGTCAATGCGCTGTGGATCATTATTGGCTTCTTTATTCTGGGGATTATTGGTGCCAGATTTGGTTTCCTTGGTCTCTAGTACAATGATCTTTTAGTACAATATCATTCGGGGAGGCACTCCTCCCCATATTTTCTTTTTTATAACAATGCAGGGATAAGGAATGAACCTTAATGATATAGCATTAACTGGTTTAATCGTACTCATGCTAGCTTTTGCTGTTTATGATGAATTCGTGGTGAATTTTCTAAAAGGGAAAACTCACTTACAAATAAAGCTAAAAAGAAAACATAAAATTGATGCACTCATCTTTATTATCCTGATACTTATTGTTGTTTATAATAATATTACTGTTTATGGTAGCCGTTTAACCACATATTTATTGCTGTTTACTATCTTGGTGACTATTTATATTGCCTATATACGTTCGCCTAAATTATTTTTTAAAAATAACGGTTTCTTCTATGCAAATACCTTTATTTCCTATAGCCGGATAAAAACCATGAATTTATCTGAAGATGGCATTCTGGTTATTGGTTTAGAAAACAAGAAATTATATATATCAGTAAGCCAAATTGATGATTTAGAAAGAATTTATAAATTTCTCATCGAAAACAGATAGATAAGAAAAAATAATAAATAAAAAAATAGACAATAAACAGTCAGCCTTACGCTGACTTTTATTTTTCCCATAAAACAGATAATGATAATTATTATCAATATCATACCTTAACCCTAAAAATAATATTATTTTCCCTTTTTGAATTATTGTGCTATCTTTTAAATTGTCATGGGGAGTAGCCTGTTTCAGAGAAACGATTTAGTTAATTTTTCTGAAAAGCCCGTATCAACACGCTCGTTACAAAATAAACGTGGTGCGGGTAACCTTATTGCTATCTTAACAGGCATTATTGTTGCTAAAAATAGCAAATGAAATAGTCTAATGAGATAGCTATTAATTCGGTTGGCAAGACCATTGCATATAGCACCATCATTGGTTGGGGGTGGGTTATATGTATATGGAAACACCCAACCGAGGCTATATTAATGAATATGTACGCAACCCTCATCCTAGCTTTAGCACTTTCAATGGATGCCTTTGCTGCTTCAATTTGTAAAGGGGCCGCACTACATAGACCGCATTTTCGTGAAGCAATCCGTACCGGTTTAATATTTGGTTTGGCAGAAGCCTGTACCCCATTGATTGGCTGGTCTCTAGGGCTTTATGCCAGCCAATATATTATAGAGTGGGATCACTGGGTTGCTTTCACTCTGTTATTCATTCTGGGTTGTAGAATGATTACAGAGAGTTTCAAAACAAAGCAGGAAAAAAAGTGTGAGTCACCCTGCCGCCATAATTCAATTGTGTTGATAACAACAGCCATTGCCACCAGCCTGGATGCAATGGCAATTGGTATTGGGCTAGCGTTCCTTGAAGTCAATATCGTACATACTGCGATGGCTATCGGAATGATGACAATGATTATGGCAACATTGGGTATGTTAATTGGCCGTTATATTGGCCCACGGTTAGGCAAACGCGCTGAACTTATTGGTGGGCTGATTCTAATTGCAATTGGCTTCAATATCTTGTTTGAACATCTAGAATTATTTATGTACGCAAAATAACGCCGCCAGCCCAAAATATTTACACCTGTAAAGCCATAGGGTATATATTTTGGGCTGAAATCTTGATCAATTAAGGCGTTGATAGACCCGCAATATAAAATCAGTTTCACATTCAAACAGCGCTCTATCTGCCAACTTATTTTTCACATCTTCTGTTGCTTGCCAGGCAAATGGGGTCATCTGTAATAAATGATACGCTTGCAGACCATCTAATTTCATTGGATAAGATAACGATTCATCGGTTATCAATTCAAATCCTTCCAACGGTTCCGCCTTCAATGGATGAAGATGAATATTTTGATAAATCAACTCCTTGAGCTGATAAAGATGGCGAGGACCGGGAGTGACTGTCAAAACAATTCCCTGTGGCTTAACCACCCTTGCCAACTCTTCCGCTTTACAAGGCGCATAAATTCTTAACACCCCGGCAAGCGATTGATCGGCAAATGGCAAGCGATGGCTCGACGCAACACAAAAGCTAACAACCGGATAGCGCTTAGCGCCATAACGAACCGCAATCTTAGCAACATCTAACCCATAGATTTTAAAATTACGTCTCTTGCTTAACTGTGCTTCAACCGCAGCAGTGTAATAACCTTCACCGCATCCTATATCCAACAAACTCTCCGCATTTTCTGGCAGATACTTTTCCAGTAATTCCGAAACCCGTCGTTGTAATGGTTGATAATGCCCTGAATCCAAAAACACTCTTCTTGATTGCATCATCTCCGGGCTATCCCCCGGTTCCTTGGACCTTTTATGCTGAACGGGCATCAGATTAACATACCCTTCTTTAGCACAATCAAACTGATGATTATTCTCACAGCGCCATTGCTGTCGAATGAGCAATAAAGATTGATGACATAAGGGACATTGGTAAGACATAAGATTCCAAAAATATCAGCGAAAACCAGCCAGCACTATAGCATATTCTGATACTTATCGTCGTAAATCATGTTAATTAATAATTCTATATAAACAACTAATCATTATCTTGAATGAAATTATATTCCATTATTTTCAGTCCTTTTTTTGAAACGGCCCGCAATATTTCTATGGCATAAATATATTTATCGGGTATGATTCTTCAATCAAAATAAAATATCATTGTTAATAAGAACCTATCTCAATAGGCGTAATTGTTGCAGACCATTCTTATCAATGAAAAGTGAACACGGACAGCGCGGAAAAACCGGTGCGTACACGTAGTACGTGAGGATTTTGAGCACTGCCCAGGTTCGCTCTTTATGGCAAAGAAGGGCAAATAAAATAGCTCTATTGGGATAGGCAGTAAGTCATTTAACTAATAGAAACAGCTAATAATGCAGATAATATAATGAACATTTTCATACAATATTTTAATAAATTAAGATCAATTTCACCGAAATTCGATATTATGCCCAACACAAACTATTGTGAACTTATCTCACAGAAAAGTGACGTTGAAACTCTAGCAGATGATCTGGATAAAGTCCGTGCAGACTTTGCTACGGTATTAAAACAATTCAATGATGAAATCATATTATCTACAGGGAAAGAGACGATATATGAGAAAAATAGTCATCGGAAAACACCCTAAAATAGCAAAACAATCTAATCAAGGTGGTATCAATCCATTACATTATCAATTGCCTGATTCAGAAATATTAACGCTTTATGAACAACATACAAAGGGAGCCGCTGACCGATTTCTAACGCTGATCGAACAACAACAGAAGCACAGACACGAGATGGAAAAAGTCGTTTTAGAACAAACGATAAGAAAAAATATAAGAGGACAAAATTATGGGCTATTACTTACTTTTATCTCTCTGTCTGTCGCTTTAATTTTAGGTTTAAACGGACATAATTGGTTAGCAGCAATTATCGGAAGCGGCACTGTAACAACGATTCTGATTATTTATGTTTTAAATAGAAATCCGCAACCATTTATACCCTATGGATTTCAAGATGCATCGCGGCAGCAAGGGAGGGAATCCCCGGGAGCATAGATAACGATGTCCGGGGTAAGTGAGTGCAGCCAACAAAGAAGCAACTTGAAAGATAACGGGTATATTGTCATAAACTTTTACTCTGCCTAACAATTAGGGCTAGTAAAAAGAGGAGCACCATCAGTAAGCTATTGGTGGTTATATATAATTCTCACTCTATTACCTCATCATTTATTAAAATTTTACTTCATAAAAAATCAATATAATGTCTTATAATAAATTTTTTATCATTAATTTAATCGTTTTCATTAGTAGAATAGTCACAAATATCAGATAAATTGATAATTGAGATATCTTAATATAACTTAAGGAAGATAAACCCTATCCGGTACGTGATGCCAATATATTTCTTAAGGTTATAGGAATCACACCATGAATATATGATATATAAAGGCTATGCTGCAAAAATTGAATATAGCGATGAAGATCAATGTTTAATCGGTCATATTGCTGGCATTAGTGATGTGACCGATTTTCATGCTGATAGTGTGAGCGAATTACTCACTGCTTTTGAAAAGACAATAGATGATTATTTGACTTACTATGCTGAACATGGACTCAGCCCTCAACGCACAGCCAGTGGTAAAATCAGCTTACGTATTCCCTCTCCAATCTTAACGAATCCTTAATCTTTCATCATTTTATCATAATGAGAATGAAATCCAGTTTCCTCAAATACTTTTTTAAATTTATTAAAATAAAGCCGTATATCTATTTGCCCATAATCATTAATATTGATACCATCAGAGTGAGATCCTCTAGTAATAAAACGATACAGCGCTTTGTATTCAGGTTCTTTTTCACATATCTTATCGATAGCTTTTCTTAAGCTATCCTCTTGATGGATAAAAGTAAAATAATACTCTAATATATTTCTCATCATATTAGGTATAACAACAGGTGATGTTACTCCTGCTTTTGCATCCTTCAATGCTTGCCAAAATGACTGATAATCATTCTTTATTTCATTGGGTTTCATTTCGGAAATTATACTATACTCATTCTTAGTCACTCTAAATAAATTATAATTTTTAGGACATTCTGAATTATGGCATTTAATTTTAATTAGCTCGTGAAAGAAGAATAAATTATGTGTTAAAATAAAAATCTGTGAAAATCCACCATCTATTATTTTTTGTTGAATTAAAGATGCCACATCATATACATGATTGTGTGAAAGGCTAGAAATAGGATCATCTATTACAATAATCTTATCAGAATTCTGTGAAAAATTATCTTTCTGAATTGAGCCACTACAATACTCAATAAAATAAAGGAAAACTATTAATGTCTTTTCTCCTTCACTAAGACTCTTGTAGACATCATTCTCTAATCTATCTTTTCGTACTAGTTTATATGTATCAGAGTTCTCATGAACTTTCTCAAGATGAAACCCAGTAATACCAATCTTAAGAAGTGTGTTGTTAATATTCTCAATTGAAGCATCAATGTTAATTACTCTGGCTAAATTATCAGCTATTATTTTTTTATTTTCATCAATATCACTAATAATACTATCTAACTCTGCATTATAGTTTTTTATCTTATTTTCCAATTCTATTACTTCTAACTTATAAGAATTGAAATAAGAAACAAGGCCATTCTTTAGCATCGACCAAAATTTAACCTCCAGCTCTTTCTTATAATTCTCTCTGTTTGATAATCTTAAATTATACTCCTTAATCTTTAAGTTAATATTATTAATTATCTTATTTATCTCACAAATAAGATAATTAGTTTTAGTTAACTCAAGACATTTGCTAGGTGTTGTTATTTTTTCCTTAATCAGACTAATATTATTATGAATTTCTTTTTTCAACTCAGATGTTAATTTATAGAAATTATCTTTATCAAAAAACCTTTCATCTAGATTAATCTGCTTTAATACGTTAAAAATATTATCACACTTAAATTGATATGAAGTAAGTTTTTCCTTAATTGAATTTATTTTTTTATCATATGTATTATTGAATATTTTATTTATTTCTAACCCAAAATCGATTGGAATAATTTTCTGACAAAATGGACACTTATTATCACTAAGACTTAAATAATCCAATCCTTTCTTAATCCAATCAGAGCTATTTAAATTGATTATGAGAGCTGAAAGATATGAATCGTTAGTACCTAATATCATCTCATTAAATATTTCATCAGTTTCAATTTCATATATATAATTATCAATTTCAGTGCAATAATTCAGTGAGTTTACCTCATTAGAAAATAATTCATTTACTTCTTTTTCCAAGGAATAGCGTGATATGTCTTGTTGTATATCACAGGAATACTCAAGAATTTTTTCGAAAAATTTATCTTTGCTCTTCTTATAACCTCTCAGATAATGATGCAATGGATTACTATTATCTCGATAATCCGCAGCATAATCCCAAACTAAATTTTTCAATTCACTTTTGAGCCTAGAAATCTCTCCTTTAGACTCATTAATATTATTAGATAAGACATTCCTTCTCTCATTTAAAGTAGAATTATTATTTCTTTTACTTTCTATTATTTTTTTTGCTTCTATATTTTCCTCATTCAAAGTGAAAATTCCCGGATGACTATGAGTATAAAAATTTCTTTCGATAAATTCATTATTATATACTAATATATCTAACTGATTCTTTCTCGGCTCATGCAAGCAATTCAAAAATTGGCTGTCATCAATTGATTGCAGATAACGCCCTAGAGTAGATTTCCCAGAACCATTTTGCCCATAAAATAAGTTCACTTTTTTATTTGTATCAATTTCAACAACATGCTCTTTCAAATATGTAGCAACTCCAGATATAGTCAACGATTTAATCATATCATTTTCTCTCTAAATACACGAAATTCCCATGTTTTAACATAAAAACTAATATTTTTAAACACCTTATAAATTCAATTGACTACATACCTATACCACCGGTATGGTCGAGTGTCACACGAATTAGCCATAATAATTCTCAATTTCATGTAATTATAACACTTCCATATCTTTACATTTATTGTATACTATCCATTGTGAGCTGTCGTTTTTCCTATTTTCCTTAGCTATCCAGATTACATGCTTGTAACTGTTAGGTTTAAGGATTGTCAGTGGTCCGCACTGTCGTTAGAAATAACGGAGGAAATATGAACAGACAAAAGTCAGTCTTCGTTCGTAAATACCGTCGTTTTCGTTATGGGCAGTGGGAAAATGTGATTCAGCACTTCCGTTCTTGGCCTAGACGTTAATGATTAAGTAAGCGGCGGCTCACTCTTCCTTGCAACCCATTAATTACATTGATAATGACAGTGGAGAGGTTCCTTATTTAATACTTATCGATCTGTTACGATACGTCGAAACTGTAAACAAGACATAGATCCGATACTAACTGATATTTAGTTCTCGTTCTAGACAACAACCAACCCCCTGTTATTGCAAGTTTAAAATGCCACCCAATCCTGCAAGGCAGAAATGTCACCTTTTATCTGAAAGAATAGGGATGCGGGTTAATGATTTTAAGTCCAAATACAAAAGGAAGTTGCGGATGAAAAAAGCTTTTTTTTTCTTACTGGATAACTATGCAGATTGGGAAGGTGCCTTTCTTGCTAGTAGGCTGAATGCAAGCAAAGAGTGGACAGTAGAGACTGTTTCTCTAGAAAAAGGAACCTGTAAATCAATAGGTGGTTTCACCACCATGATTGATCATTCCATTGATACCCTTCCCTGCTACGTTGATCTTTTTGTCTTGATCGGAGGAAATTCATGGCATATAGAATCAAGTAAACTAAATAAACTTATTTCCATTTATCTCAATGATGGAGTTGTTGTTGCTGCAATTTGTGGGGCTGTTGATTTTTTGGCGAGGAATGGAATATTAAATGATTATAAACACACTGGAAATTCCCCATATTTATGGAGAGATTATAATAAATATAAAAATGATGATAATTTTATTTTAAAACAAGTAGTTGTTGATAGAAATTTAATCACAGCAAATGGTACGGCATGTATTGAATTCTCAGAGTACATACTAAAAAATCTAAATTTTGAAACACCAGATATAATTAAAAAAGATCATGAGTTGTTTCGAATAGGCTATTACAATTATCTTCTTCAATATGAAGAAGATCCATTTAAATAGACAGACATCAGTCCAGTAATATTGAATAGATATTTAACATACCTTTTTTCTGCATTAACTTTTCAACTTTCGGTTATAATTTGAAACTGACTTTAAATTATTCAGAATTGAACAGTAAAGAATTTATGGTTCTGAGTTGCTCCTGATAACGCACCTGAGCCCGGCGTTTGGCATACTCTGACTTCTGTCTCGTTTACCCTGACGTTCCAATTCATCCATTTTGTCCTGAGCGAATTTTAATATCGTGCCAAAACTTTTATTATCAACGACTTGTCCTTGTTTAATACAATCGAGCTCATCGAAGACTTGATAATTCAGTGACCAATAGCCATATTTAAACGCTAATGTGCCATCTGGATAGTCATAGACTTTGATATTTTCTCCGGCAATTCTTAAGTTTTCTTTTGTCGGTTCAATCAAATAAATCATTTTGTCATATCGGAAGGTTAACGATTTAGTCAGCTTACGAGTCTCTTGCCAAGCAAACATATCATCAAGTTCTTCGGCGCTTTCGGTATGTCGGACCAAAATTACTGTAATTCTCATGCAGCAGAGCCAACACCCGAAGTTTAAATGATTCAGGTAGTGCCCTGTTTTCCCCGATGACCGTGAGCTAATGCAGCAGTATCTGATTCACGATAACGATTGACGAGCCGTTGAACCTACCGTTCTGTCAGTTTCAGTTGAGCGCAGTATCACTCCGTCTCAAGCATTTCTCAGAAACCGCCTGAATAACGTTAACCCGATTTAATTCCTTATCTGACATAATCACCAACATCTGAATATCCTTCTTCTAGCAAAAGGGCTTTATCCTTTATGCCGCACTATATTTGTGCTACACAACCACATCATGATTAACTATCTACTCTCATACGGCATAATACCAATGCCTTGAAAAAAATCATCTGTTCTCGAAATTATATTCTCACCCAATTACTCAATAGTCATAATCTACCGAGAACAAATAACCCAATCTAGAGTATTTACAATACTGATTACAAAACACTTAGATATCATTAAATGTCACGTTCATTACCTGTACCTAGCAAGAAAAACTTTACCCAACATCAAATCGGATCTCAGTGTGTGATAAAAGTTTTCCATTATCGCGCTATCACAACAATTGCCTTTTCTATTCATTGAACAAGTCATTCTGTACGATTTCAAGGTATCCTGAAATTAAGTAACCCATTAGAGTACCTCAGAGGCTTTCCTACACAAAGAATGCTATCGCTTTTTTCAGGATAACATTATTCTTTGCTAGTTAGGCTATCTCGACTTTAAGAATACCATTTCGATCAAAGTGCTTACCTCTAAGCTGTAATAATTTTAACTCACTTTTCATTAATATCTGGCCCTCTACATCCATCTTTAATACTGCCATAATATAAACATACAGCTTTTATGGATTACGGATCTCAACAGACCTCCATAAACAAAAACACCAGAAAATACGTTAATTTTACTGGTGTTTTTGGATCTCAATGGATATTTATAGACGCTAAGGACTTATTCCCACTCAATAGTCGCAGGTGGTTTGCCGCTGACATCATAGACAACTCTTGATATCCCATTGACTTCATTGATGATCCGGTTAGAAACCCGGCCTAGGAAATCGTATGGTAAATGCGCCCAATGTGCGGTCATAAAATCAATCGTTTCTACTGCTCGCAACGAAACAACCCAGTCATATTTACGACCATCCCCCATCACACCCACGGAGCGAACTGGCAAGAATACGGTAAACGCCTGACTGACTTTATTGTACAAATCAGCTTTGTGCAGCTCTTCGATGAAAATAGCATCAGCCTGCCGTAACAGATCGCAGTACTCTTTCTTCACTTCACCCAGTACACGAACGCCCAAACCTGGGCCTGGGAATGGATGACGGTTCAACATGTCATAAGGCAATCCCAATTCCAAACCAATTTTACGTACTTCATCTTTGAACAACTCTTTCAGCGGTTCCACCAGACCCAATTTCATCTCTTCCGGCAAACCACCTACGTTATGATGAGATTTGATAACGTGTGCTTTGCCGGTCGCAGATGCCGCTGATTCGATAACATCTGGGTAAATAGTGCCTTGTGCCAGCCATTTAACCTGAGCCTGTTTGCTCGCCTCTTCATCAAAGACTTCAACAAACACACGGCCAATTGTTTTACGCTTCTCTTCCGGATCATTAATGCCAGCCAGTGCAGTCAGGAAGCGATCTTCTGCGGGAACATGAACAATATTCAGTCCAAATTTGCCGGCAAACATTTCCATCACTTGAGTGGCTTCATTCAAACGCAGTAAACCATTATCAACAAATACACAGGTCAGGCGGTTACCAATTGCACGATGCAGTAACAATGCAGTGACAGAGGAATCAACACCACCGGACAGCCCCAAAATAACGTGATCCTCACCAACCTGTTCACGCAGGCGTACAACGGTATCTTCGATAATAGAAGCAGGCGTCCACAACGCTTCACATTGGCATACATCCAGTACAAAACGTTCCAATATACGCTGTCCCTGATGGGTATGAGTGACTTCCGGGTGGAATTGCACGCCATAAAAACGTTTTTCTTCATTTGCTATGATGGCAAATGGACAGGTATCAGTGCTGGCGATAGTGATAAAGTCCTCGGGAATTGCGGTAACTTTATCACCGTGACTCATCCATACATCCAATGATGGTTTACCTTGCTCATTTAATGAATCTTGGATCCCACGGAATAATGCACTTTCCGCTTTAATCTCAACCTGAGCATACCCAAATTCACGCTCAGTAGAATCTTCTACCTTACCACCAAACTGTACTGACATCGTTTGCATGCCATAGCAAACGCCCAGAACCGGAACGCCAGCGTTGAAAACATATTCAGGAGCACGTGGACTTCCTTGTGCTGTGGTACTTTCCGGGCCACCGGAAAGAATAATGCCGCTTGGGTTAAATTCGCGGATTTGCTCTTCAGTGACATCCCATGCCCAAAGTTCACAATAAACCCCGATTTCACGGATACGGCGAGCAATCAATTGAGTATATTGCGAACCAAAATCAAGGATAAGAATGCGGTGCTGATGGATATTAGTTGTCATGTGCGGTGAATTCCAAAAAAACAAGTAACAAATAAAGATAAGTGGCCCTTATATGGGCCACAATAAATATGGATTACAAACCTAACCGGTAGTTTGGAGACTCTTTGATGATAGTGACATCGTGAACGTGGCTTTCCTGAATACCGGCATTACTGATGCGAACAAATTCTGCTTTGGTTCTCAACTCATCAATAGTTGCACAACCAGTCAGCCCCATACAGGAACGCAAGCCTCCCATTTGCTGATGGACAATGTTTTTCAGCAAGCCTTTATAGGCAACACGGCCTTCAATACCTTCCGGCACCAGTTTGTCTGCGGCATTATCAGTTTGGAAATATCGATCAGAAGAGCCTTTGGACATCGCCCCCAATGATCCCATACCACGATAAGATTTAAATGAACGTCCTTGGTAGAGCTCAATTTCTCCTGGTGATTCTTCTGTCCCTGCCAACATAGAGCCCACCATAACACACGACGCTCCCGCGGCGATGGCTTTGGCAATATCGCCAGAGAAACGAATACCACCATCAGCAATAACTGGAATACCGGTGCCTTCCAGCGCTTCAACGGCATCAGAGATAGCGGTAATTTGTGGCACCCCTACACCAGTAACAATACGGGTAGTACAGATAGAACCGGGACCAATACCGACTTTAACCGCATTGACGCCAGCCGCTACCAGCGCTTTTGCGCCTTCTCCAGTCGCCACGTTACCACCAATAATTTGTAGATTCGGGTACTTAGCACGGGTTTCACGGATACGTTGCAACACCCCTTCAGAATGACCATGCGAGGAATCAATCAGCAGAACATCAATACCAGCAGCAACCAATGCATCAATACGCGCTTCATTGCCAGCACCGGCACCAACCGCGGCACCAACACGTAAACGACCACGTGCATCCTTACAGGCGTTTGGTTTACGTTCTGCTTTCTGAAAATCTTTAACCGTGATCATGCCAAGCAGATGAAAGTTTTCATCAACTACCAGCGCTTTTTCAACACGTTTTTCGTGCATTTTCTGCAACACAACTTCACGGGCTTCACCTTCTTTTACTGTCACCAGACGCGCTTTAGGCGTCATTACCGCAGTAACAGGCTGATCCAAATCGGTAACGAAACGTACATCACGGCCAGTAATAATACCAACCAACTCATTTCCTTCAGTGACAACCGGATAACCCGCAAAACCATTACGTTCTGTCAATTCTTTAACTTCACGCAGCGTTGTTTCAGGTGCCACTGTGACGGGATCTGTCACAACACCACTCTCATGTTTTTTGACTCGGCTAACTTCTTCTGCCTGACGCTCAATGGACATATTTTTATGGATAAAACCCATTCCACCTTCCTGAGCCAACGCGATAGCCAAACCGGATTCGGTGACGGTATCCATAGCGGCAGATAACATAGGAACTTTCAGACAAATGGAGGAAGTCAGTTGAGTAGACAGGTCAGCAGTGTTAGGTAAAACAGTAGAGTGGGCAGGAACTAACAGAACATCATCAAAGGTTAAAGCTTCTTTTTTAATTCGTAACATAAGCAATATCTCACCAAGCTGCTGAAAATTTAAGGTATAAAATATTGCCGTGGCATTATACAGAACGTAATCGGTTGCCTCCAGCATTTTATTAAAAAATTTCTTGCTTACTTTATGATGAACGTTAGTATCAGCATATTAAGTTATTGTTTTGAAATTTGATCTTTCTCACATGTCACTACCTTTTAATACTGGAATTTTTTCTGTCAGTCGTCTTAATCAGACGGTTCGACAACTGCTCGAAATGGAAATGGGCAGAATTTGGCTAAGCGCTGAGATATCCAATTTTTCTCACCCCTCCTCCGGGCACTGGTATTTCACGCTGAAAGATGAGCGTGCCCAAGTGCGGGCGGCAATGTTTCGCAGTAGCAATCAACGGGTAACATTCAGGCCACAAAATGGTCAGCAAGTTTTGGTTCGCGCGATAATCACGCTTTATGAACCAAGAGGAGATTACCAGCTTATTGTTGAAAATATGCAACCCGCTGGTGATGGCCTGTTACAGCAACAGTTTGAATTATTGAAACAAAAACTTGATGCCGAAGGATTATTTGACCAAAGCCACAAGAAGCCCCTGCCATCCCCTGCTCAACAGCTTGGTGTCATTACTTCAACCAGTGGCGCAGCCCTGCATGATATTTTGAATATTTTAAAGCGTCGTGATCCATCATTACCCATCATCATTTATCCAACAGCGGTTCAGGGCGCAGAAGCACCATTACAGATTATCCGGGCTATTGAATTAGCTAATGAGCGTCGTGAGTGTGATGTATTGATTGTTGGGCGCGGTGGTGGCTCGCTGGAAGACTTATGGAGTTTCAACGATGAACGTGTCGCCAGAGCCATTTTTCACAGTGATATTCCGATAGTCAGTGCGGTCGGTCATGAAACAGATGTCACCATTGCTGATTTTGTGGCAGATTTACGCGCCCCAACGCCATCAGCGGCTGCTGAGTTAGTTAGCCGTAATCAGCTCGAATTATTACGTCAAATTCAGTCGCAACAACAGCGGTTGGAAATGGCAATGGATTATTTCTTTGCCCAGAAACAACATATTTTCAGTCTGTTATCTCATCGTTTACAGCAACAACATCCTCATCTACGACTAGCGCGTCAGCAAAACTTACTGGTCAATTTACGCCAGCGACTCACTGACAGCTTGCAACGGTACTTAAAGCAAAACAGCCTGGCTTATGAAAAATTACAACAACGGCTCTGGTACGCTGAACCTAGCCAGCAAATCCACCACTATAGTCAACAAATTCAGCAACAAGATTTTCGGTTAAGACAGGCAATTGAACGGCAAATCAGCCGTTCCAGAGAAAAATTTGCCGTTTCCTGTTCACGGATGGAAGCCGTTAGCCCTCTGGCAACACTGGCCCGTGGTTACAGCATCAGTCAAACATCGGATGGAAAATTACTGAAACAAACCAAACAGGTAGATGTTGGTGATGTCTTGAATACCCGTTTACAAGATGGTTGGATTGAAAGTGAGGTGTTGAAAATCAAAAAAGAACGGAAAAAACGATCTGCAAATCTGAAATAGTGGCATTCCTTTGCCACTTATTTTTCCTATACACCCTATGGATTTCAAGATGCATCGCGACGGCAACTTGAAAGATAACGGGTATAATCAGAAACGAATTTCTGCGCCGACAATATAAGTCCGGCCCCGGGCAGTTTGCATAGCCGAAGTTTGCTCAGTCATTAATGGAGAAGAATTTGCACGATTAAGTGCTTCAGAATAATTTTTATTTGCCAAATTCTGTACTGAGAATTTCAGCAGCACATTGTGATTTATCTGATAATCGCTATAAAGATCGACTATCGTTGGGATTTTAGGTTCTTTTTGCTGTACAACCCTCCCATCTTCATCAAAATTATATTGATCTGGGTCCAGCCTATGAGAATCACCGGTATATTTAACAATCGCACCAACACGGAATTTTTCATTAAATAAACGAACACCGGTATCCAACGTCATAAAGCTATCAGGTAGTTGTGACAACGGCTCCGCACCAAAATGCGCGGTAGCGGCCGAAGTTGGTTGACGCGTTTTTTGCCAACTATAAGCCAATTTGCTATAAAACATACCCGCATCATAATCAGCAGCAATTTCATATCCGTGTATTTTTACCGGAGTCAAGCTATTGTGATAGATATACATTTTGATGTTAGGATCGACTTCATTGTAATCTGTCGAACTATCGGCTTTACATTTTTTCCTATTGCCACATATAAGCCAGATATCACTGAGAATATAATTTTTTACTTTAGTATGATACCAAGCCGCTTTCAGACGGAAAATATCTCCCTTTACAATTAAATCTGGGCGGAAACTGTTAAAACCAATTTGATAAGTGTCTGATGATTCTCCTTTCAGAAATGGGTTCATGGACCCACCACCTTCATTACTATAAAAAGTCTCCTGAATATTGGGTGCTCTCATTGAACGGGCATAACTGACGAATGGTTGGAACTCAGGAATAATTTCTGCTGATAGTAAAATACCTGGATTAAACCCATGTTCTTTCAAATCCAATTCGGTTGCTCCCTGGGGAAAACAAGGAATTCGCAGATCACAAGCCGGTTTATAGCCTTTGACACGGTAATCCATATAATTAAACGTAATATCTGCCTGATAAATTCCACGATTTATTTTCAATCCACCATAAATACTGGCAATATCTTGTTTACCACTTGGCGCGAAAACATTATTTTCTTTTACTTCACTGTCTTTCTTGTTATATTCTTGCTTTTCTTTTTCATCTTTACCTCGACCAGAATAAACACTATTCGTTGTTCTGCTATATTCGGTTTCCATTAACTTACTGCCAAATGTTAACTCAAAATTTGTATCACCGTAGTCGAAGCGACTAATATTACTGATATCTATTGCATCTGATTTATTTTTTGCATTACTATTGAGCAACTTAAAAAGTGAATCACCTTCATAGCGTTGACGACTCTCACTGGTACTGACCAATAATTTTATATCAACCCATTCACTAAATGGAGTGTAATTGTATTTTAAATAAATATCCCGACTATCAATATGACGGCGGGTAAATTTATTATGATAGTTACGGCCACTTAGTTCCATATCATGAAATTCATTGGGTTCAATTTTTATTTTCATTAATTGAGAATTAGGTTTTTGCTTAAACGATTTATCTGTAACAAACTCATCGCTTAATACTCCGTCGCCATTCTTATAATGTGCATCAATTGAATGCCCGCTGACAGCCAACATAGCGCCTATTGAACCTTCAGAACTGAAAGCGGGGGTTTTACCCGCAACGGCTATCATGCCATTATAGCCAATACCATTATTTCCATAAGCTGTTTTTGTGCGTACTCCCAATGAATTCCCTGCAAATATCACATCATCTACACCAATTGTGCGAAAATTAGCGCTACCTACTAATGCATTAACACTACTTGAGCCATCAGATTGACCACGGTTGACATCAACTCCTACAATAAAATTAGGATCAATGATTGTACCGAATTGGTTATAAGTAGTCCCGTGAGCAGGACTCGTCGGAGATGTGCCATAAAAACTTTGGCTAACACCATCAACCATCATATTTACTCGACCAAATCCACTTAATCCACGAATATTTACACTCACCGTTCCCTGCCCCGGATCTATTTGCGTATAAGTCCCAGGCATACTGCGTAATATACTATCCGTTGATTGAAGTTTTGTATCTTCTCCTTTAGAACTGTATGAACCGGGCCTTTCCATTGCCCTCACTTCCGCATCATCCTGTGAACCAGAAACTTTAAGGCTACCGAATTTCATCACCTTATCTGATTTTCTCTCTTGCTTTTCCTCGCCATAAGCAAGCCCTTGAAGCCCAATTAAAACCACACCAGCCCCTGCTATCTTTGTCATTATTTTCATTTCAATCATCCCAAATGCATACAAATCAATATTTGCTCACATACCCGTCTTTAGAAAATAAAAATGTTTAGCACTGATAAATTATTATCAGTGCTTTAAATAACAAATTTATATTATTTATAATTTATTTCAGTTATCTTTTAATTGCGGAAAATACTTTTTAGCATCATCCAGCATCAAAATAAAACTGTAATCCAGTGCAGTATCTTTTAATCGACTAAATCGGCCCGATTTACCACCATGCCCGGCACTCATATTGGTTTCTAATAACAAAATAGAGTTATCTTCCTTCATATCCCGTAATTTTGCCACCCATTTAGTAGGTTCCCAATATTGCACTTGTGAATCATAAAATCCACTCGTAACCAATAAGTTTGGATAACGTTGATGTTTTATATTGTCATACGGACTATATGATTTAATCCGGAAATAATCCTCTTTATTTTCAGGATTACCCCACTCTTCATATTCTCCTACGGTCAGCGGAATAGAAGGGTCAAGCATGGTTGTCACGGCATCAACAAATGGAACCTGAGCAACCACACCGCGATATAATTCCGGTGCCTGATTAATCACAGCGCCCATCAACAAACCACCCGCGCTGCCCCCCATCGCATAAACTCGTTTGCTGTCACCATATTTTTGCGCAATCAGTGCCTTAGTCACATCAATAAAGTCATTAAAACTATTTTCCTTATTTTCGACTTTACCTTGTAAATACCATTTCTTACCCAATTCACCGCCACCACGCACATGTACTAATGCGTAAACAAAGCCTCGATCTAATAAACTCAATCGCGGTGAGCTAAATGAAGGGTCCATACTGATACCATAAGCCCCATATCCATAAATCAGTATTGGGTTATGGCCTTTTTTAAACAGTGATTTACGATATACCAGAGATACCGGAACTTCAACACCATCACGGGCCTTCACCCAAATACGCTGGCTCTCATAATGATGTTTATCAAAACCTTTTACTTCCTGCTGCTTAAGTAATTCCCGCTCACCTGTTTTCATATTCCATTGGAATGTTGAGCTTGGTGTCGTCATGGATGAATAACCATAACGGACAAAATCAGTATTGGGTTCAGGGTTGTAATCAATCCATGCCATATAACTTGGATCATCAAACTTAATCTGTTTTTCTTGCTGTGTCTGCCAATTAATCTGACGAATTGTCGGTAATCCTTTTGTTCGCTCCTGTACGACTAACCAGTCATTAAACAGATCGAAATCTTCAAGATCACTATCTTGCCGCGGAGCAATGACTATTTTCCACGGTATATTGATGGCATCCGTCTGATAAAGCCCATAAGTTTCATTCTCATGATTCGAACGGATGTAGAAATGATCGCGGAAATGGTCAATATAATACTCTCTGCCTTCCTGACGAGGAGAGAATAGTTGAAGCTCAGCTTGTGGTTTATTCGCATCAATCAGCAAATATTCGGAAGTCGAATTACTGGTTATCGCCAACATAATATAATCGCGGGAAGTGCTCTTAGATATACTTAAATAAAAACGCTCATCTTCTTCCTGATATATTTTATGATCTTCACTGGTATTGCTACCATATTGGTGACGAAATACCTGATATGGCAGTAACGTTTGTGAATGCCTGCGCACATAAAACAACGTATTGTTGTCGTTAGCCCAAACCATGTTGCCAGAAGTATTTTTTATTACATCATTATTCCACTGTTTATCAGCAATATCTTTAAAAGAGATCTGATAATTACGGCGTCCCTGCGTATCTTCAGCAATCGCAATACGTTTATTATCCAGAGAGATGGCAAAATTACTCAGTTGGTAATATTCGTGCCCTTTAGCCCTTTCATTACCATCGACCAGTATCTGCCAATCTGATGAGCCATCAACCGGTTTACGCTGATAAATCGGAAAATCTTTGCCCGTTTCATAGGTTGTCCGATATATATACCCATTATAAGTATAGGGTACCGATTGATCATCCTGCTTCATCCTGCCAACCATTTCTTCGTATAACGTATCACGTAGCTGTTCACCGGGTTTTAGCATCTGCTCGGTATATTTATTTTCGGCTGTCAGATAATCAATGACTTTTTGATCTTTACGATTATCGTCCCGCATCCAGTAATAATCATCTATACGAGTATCACCGTGGGTAGTTATATGGTGTGGTTGTTTCATTGCCTTTGGTGGCATAATTTCTTCCTCTGCGGCGACAGGATTCAACCAGCCGCTTAATAAAAACATCAATAACAGCCCTTTAGTTTTCAGGGCAAACCACGCTTGCTGCCTTAACATATTTGCTGTCCTTAAGTCGTTCAAAAGTATTAATTAGTTAAACTAAAATCAATCGGAATTTCTATCGTAATTTCATTACCGTTTAAAACGGCAATGGGAGGAACTGGCAACGGCTGCGCCCTTGCCAGAATTTGCTTCGCTTCCCGGTCTAAAGAATGGGTTCCAGAACGACGAACTAAGTCACTGTTAGTAACATAGCCCTGTTTATCAATAGTGAATCTGACTGTAGGACGACCCGTGCGGTTTCTTCTCTGTGCATCCTCTGGATAACGTTTATAGCGGTTCAAATGCCCGACAACTTCCGCTCGCCATAACGCATCCGCATCAGCAACGGCCTTTGAATCACTGTCATAAGCAGCGGCAACCCGCGAAGTCAGATTCGTAGAAGTGGCAGTACTGCTTGCCATAGCCGCGCTACTTTGAGATTTTTCACTCTCTTGTTCTTCTACCTGCTGGCGTTTCACCGGGGGTGTTTTTTTAATCTCTTCGTGGTGCTTTTTCTGTTTTTTAGGTTTATGTACCAAGATCTGTGCCTGTTCATCTTTCATAAGCTCAGGCGTCTTAATCTCATTAACCTCACTTTCCTGCTGCCGACTAGCAACAGAAAGTTGTTGTTCAAGACCAATAGGTTGTTTTTGTACCTGATGTGTCGCTTCTGTCAACAATGAAAGCTCCATCATCACCGCCGGTGGTGGCATCAATTCACCAACAGCAATTTCTTCTGGCTGGGAGATAATCCAGCCGACCAAAATGAGGTGAGCAGCAATAGCAGAAACGAGCCCTTTTTTAAAATGACCCGTTTGAAAGGCCGAGTGTGTCAGCGTCAACATGGATGATAGCGCATAATTTTAATTATCATTTAGTAATGATAATTAATTTCATATGCTAATGAAAATTATTTTTATCTTTATCGTTAACTTGAGCACATCCCTGTGCCAAGACCTCTTATATACAGAGAAAAGACCACTATACCCTATGGATTTCAAGATGGATCGCGACGGCAAAGGCGTGAATCCCCGGGAGCATAGCAAACTATGTGACCGGGGTGAGCGCGTGCAGCCAACAAAGAGACAACTTGAAAGATAACGGGGATATTTGTTTAAAATATCTATGGTTTTTTTACGGGTGTATACCAGACATAATCAGCATATTGGCTATCCAATACATTGCTTTTCTCAGCCATGATCAACACAACAAAGTCCTCTTGGGGCGATAATTCTTTAACATGCAGAGGAACACCTATTACTTTTGTTGCATGATATCCACCCGCAATCAGTGTGGCAGGAGCCGGCGCTTTAAGTAACTGTTCCGCCATTCTGCGATCCCGCATTTGCTGAATAGTTGTCATGGCAGATAACTGTTGCTCCGTTATTTCACCACCGTGAACATCTTTGATCACCTCTTTAATCTGAGCCTTGACATTTTCAGCAACAGAAATATTCCCCTGGAGGACCGGAGGGTTACGATAAGCCGCTTTAATTTCACTGCGATCTAAGTTTGCAGACAGCAACGGATAAGACTGATGCATAAGCTCCATGACCAATCCACCATACAACTCCCACCGCCACCCATCTTGCCATGCCAGAAGCTCTTTTATGCGGCTTTCACGTACGATAGGCTGAGTTTGCAACCAACTCTTAACCTTATTCACTTTTTGCTGCTGATCAGGATTAATCATCTCTAGCAGGACCGAACCCTGTTCTCTTTTAAGCGGAAGTTTCTGAACCAACCAAATCTCTATCTGATGATGATATGGATTATCATGTTTTTCACCCACAATTACCCGTTGATGTGATGCCAGCCGATTGATCAATTCATCAGGGGTCAGGGCGTGACCGGTTTTAAGATCGATAATAGCCCCTTGTTGAGTCAGTTCCGGTGAAAGTGCCTGGAGAGCGGTTTTTTGTTGTACAGATACACATCCAGATAAGATCAGTAAGCCACAGATAATCAGAAAAGATTTTACAGTCGTGAGAAATTTCATCATGTCCATATCCATATTATTAATGTTTTGCCCATCATGTAGATAATAAGAATCGTTTACAACAAACCGCCCCTGCCTACAGGAAACAGGGGCGATGGGTATTACAGCGGATGAGTTTGTGCTTCAACTGCCGCCAGAGCGACCATATTAACGATACGACGTACAGAAGAAATTGGTGTCAGAATGTGTATCGGTTTGGCAACCCCCATCAGAACTGGACCAACGGTAACGCCTTCAGAACTGGTGACACGTAGCAAGTTATAACTGATACGGGCAGATTCCATATTCGGCATAATTAACAGATTGGCAGCCCCTTTCAATGGGCTATCTGGCATGATGTCACGGCGAATACTTTCAACCAATGCGGCATCACCATGCATTTCACCATCAATTTCAAGTGAAGGTGACATTTTATTCACCAATTCCAGCGTCTGGCGCATCTTCTGTGCTGAGAGGCAATCTGTGGAACCAAAACTTGAATGAGAAAGCAGCGCAACTTTTGGTTCAATACCGAAACGGCGGATAGTCTCTGAAGCCATAAGGGTAATCTCTGCCAATTGTTCAGGCGTTGGATCATTATTGACATAAGTATCCGCAATAAAAGTATTACCACTTGGCAACATCAATGCATTCATGGCACCAGCAGTATGAACCCCATCACGGAAACCAAATACATTTCTCACGACATCGTAATGTTCACTGTAACTGCCAACGGTACCACAAATCAGGCCATCAGCCTCACCACGCAGTACCATAATCGCCCCAATCAGGGTGGGATTACCGATAACTGCCCGGCGAGCTTGTTCAGCAGAAACACCCCGACGTTTCATAATGTGATGATATTCCTGCCAGTATTTTTTGAAGCGCGGATCATTCTCATTATTGACGACTTCAAAATCTTTACCCGCTTCAATATGCAATCCCAGTTTCTGGATACGCATTTCGATAACACTAGGGCGACCAATTAGAATCGGGTAAGCCAACCCAAGAGAGATCAGCTCCTGAGTCGCATGCAATACACGTACTTCTTCCCCTTCGGCCAAAACGATACGCTTTTTCGCTTTCTTAGCCTGAGAAAAAATAGGTTTCATAAACAAGTTTGTTTTATAGACAAACTCATTCAGCTTCTCAATATATGCGCCAAAGTCTTTAATCGGGCGGGTTGCCACGCCGGAATCCATTGCTGCTTTGGCAACTGCCGGGGCAATTTTCACAATCAGGCGCGGATCAAATGGTTTAGGAATAATATACTCCGGGCCAAAAAACAGATCCTGATCATCATAAGCGGAAGCCACTTCTTCACTCTGTTCCGCTAGCGCTAAATCCGCAATCGCATGAACACAGGCGAGCTTCATCTCCTCGTTAATGGTTGTTGCACCAACATCCAGCGCACCACGGAAAATAAACGGGAAACAGAGCACATTATTAACCTGATTCGGATAATCAGAACGACCAGTACAAATGATTGCGTCAGGGCGAACTTGTTTTGCCAAGGGTGGCAAAATTTCTGGTTCAGGGTTTGCCAATGCCATGATGAGTGGATCTTTAGCCATCATTTTCACCATGTCTTGAGTCAACACGCCAGGGCCGGAACATCCGAGGAAAATATCGGCACCAGGGATAACATCACCTAATGTGCGGCTGCCATTGTCTTCAATCGCATAGGCCGCTTTAGTTTCTTCCATATTTTTATCGCGACCACGATAAATCACCCCTTTAGAGTCACATACCACAATATTCTTGCGTTGCAACCCAAGCGCAACCAGCAAGTTCATACAGGCAATTGAGGCAGCTCCGGCACCAGAAACAACTAAGCGAACCGCTGAAATCTCTTTTTTCATAATCCGCAAACCATTCAAAACAGCAGCGGTACAAATTATCGCTGTGCCATGCTGGTCATCATGGAATACCGGAATGTTCATTTTTTCCCGCAGTTTTTTCTCAATATAGAAACATTCCGGTGCTTTAATATCTTCGAGGTTAATCCCCCCAAACGTCGGCTCCAGTGCCGCAATGATATCAATCAATTTGTCAGGATCAGACTCATCAACTTCAATATCAAATACATCAATACCTGAGAACTTTTTAAACAGGACACCTTTTCCTTCCATCACGGGCTTACCTGCCAGTGCACCAATATTCCCCAATCCTAAAACCGCACTACCATTAGATATCACTGCCACAAGATTGCCACGCGCAGTATATTTGTAAGCTGCTAATGGATCTTCTGCAATTTCCAAGCAAGGCGCAGCAACACCTGGTGAATAAGCTAAGGCCAAATCTCGCTGAGTTATCAGAGGCTTAGTGGGAGTAATCGTGATTTTCCCTGGTTGTGGAAACTGGTGAAAATCCAATGCACTCTGTTTTAATTTTTCATCCATCGTCGGATCCTTTATATACAATCTGGAGTAAGAGCAGGAGCAGTATAATAGGTACTGTGTGTCAAATCATAACATTGACCGCATCTTATCAATAAAGTAGCACTTTTTTGCTCATAAAAAGCACTAGCCAATTTCTCCACTCATACCACTCTTTGCCATAAAGAACAAAAAAGCGAACCTAGGCAAGTGCTCACTTTTATTTATAAGAACGACCTGCAACAATTACGCCTATTTACGCCTATTGAAATAGGCACTTAATCTAGGAAAATAAAGACAGAAACATTATCCTTTATACAATATCATTAAAGTTATAGTAACCAAAATAACTATAACTCGGAAAAACTCTCAATATAAATTCAATTAAAATAAATTTTATAAAAGAAAACAAATCTAATAATAACCAACTTAACATATTGATTTTTAACATCATTAAAAGAAGTGAAGTTATGTGTTTTTTGTGAAAATTACTCATCTTCTTTTTTTACTTATCAAACTAATTTGCGCTATTTATATTTTTATATCAGGATGTGCTTTCTGGACTTACAGAGCTATCAATTCTGTAAATCAATCGGTTTTGATAAAATTTTTTCATAGCAATTTAATTTAGGGCAGACCCATTCATTACTGCCTTTTAATCAAATTCAAAGTCTGCATTTCGTGGCTTTACTTATTTAAGGGAGAAGGAAAATGTATAACCATTCAGTGATGATAGTTGATGACCACCCTCTCATTCGCCATGGCTTGAAACAGATTGTAGAGCTCGATCGGGCGCTTACCGTGACAGCGGAAGCTGACAATGGTGAAGAAGCAATAAATATTGCATGCAAGCTGAAACCTGATGTCATTATGATAGATCTCAATATGAATGGTCTTTCAGGCGTGGACACGATTAAATCTATCCGTAGAAAAGGGATCAATTCCTATGTACTGGTATTATCCGTTTCAGATGATCGAAATGATGTTTACGCAGCCATTGACGCAGGAGCTAATGGCTACTTACTTAAAGATAGCGACTTAGATTCGTTATTAAGCAGTATTCGCCATGCTGCTCGTGGACAAACTGTATTTAGTGAAAAAATATACCAACATCTCGCTAACCGTCATAAACATGTTGATCCTTTATCTGAATTGACCAAACGTGAGTTAGATGTATTAAAAGAAGTTTCCAGTGGCATGACCAATAAGGAAGTTGCTGATGTCCTATTTATTTCTGAAGAGACAGTGAAGGTACACATCAGAAACTTGTTAAAAAAACTGAATGTACGTTCCCGCCTGGCTGCAACCATCATGTATTTGCAACATAGGAAAAATGGAGTAGCCTAATATTTCTTCCGAGCCGCTCCTTGAGCTTATTACCGAGGGTCGGCTCTTACTTATCGTTGTTATGTAGTCAATGTTATGTCGCAAATACCCCCTATGAGAACAGGCCAATAAAATTGAGTCTCCTGTTTTGGTATCTCCGATAATAAAAATCAGGATATCATCTGGATAAAACAGGCATTTTCCAGCATTATGTTTAGGTATTTAAATTTTTTTTAAGGATCTGTTAAATGATATTGGATAAATCTTCTCAACCCGCTTTTACTCTCTATGGGATCAAGAATTGTGACACGATAAAAAAAGCCCGTCGTTGGCTGGAGGAACAAGAAATTACTTATCTGTTTCATGATTATCGTGTTGATGGACTCAATGCCACACTTTTGCAGTCATTTATTGACAAACTGGGTTGGGAATCATTAATTAACACCCGTGGTACAACTTGGCGTAAACTGACCGATCAACAACGAGCAACAATTAATAATGCTGACGCAGCAAAAGCGTTGATGTTGGAACAACCCGCTATTATCAAACGTCCACTATTAATTTCTGCAAAAGGTGATTACCTATTAGGTTATAAAGTGGATGAATATCAGCAATTTTTTGCTGAGGCACGCTGAAATGACTTGCCCTGTCATTGAACTTGCACAACAACTCATCAGACAACCCTCTATCAGCCCGGACGATAAAGGTTGCCAAGCTATTATGATCGCTCATTTGCAAACAATTGGCTTTACTATTGAACGGATGCCCTTTGGCGATACAAACAATTTTTGGGCCTATCGCGGCATAGGCCCGACGTTAGCCTTTGCCGGACACACTGATGTCGTCCCTGCGGGCGATGAATCTCAGTGGGAATATCCCCCATTTGAGCCCACTATCCGTAATGGCATGTTATATGGTCGGGGTGCGGCAGATATGAAAGGATCATTAGCTGCCATGATTGTCGCGGCTGAACGTTTCGTTGCCGCCCATCCCAACCATAATGGACGTCTGGCCTTTCTTATTACTTCAGACGAGGAAGCGAAAGCCACCCACGGCACCGTTAAAGTGGTTGAAGCCTTGATGTCCCGCAATGAACGATTGGATTATTGCCTGATAGGTGAACCTTCTAGCCAGCACCGTCTTGGCGATATGGTGAAAAATGGCCGTCGAGGTTCCCTGACGGCGAATCTCACTGTTCACGGTATCCAAGGCCACGTTGCCTATCCGCATTTAGCTGATAACCCTATCCACCGTGTCCTTCCTGCTTTACAGACATTGGTCAATACACATTGGGATGAAGGGAACGAATTTTTCCCGGCGACCAGTATGCAAATTGCCAATATCCACGCGGGAACAGGCAGCCACAATGTGATCCCTGGGAATGTGCAAGTTCAATTCAATTTCCGTTTCAGTACAGAACTGACTGACAGCCAAATCCGTGAACAGGTTGAAACTATCCTCAAAAATCACAATCTCAATTACACGATTGAGTGGATACTGGCAGGTCAGCCTTTCCTAACAGCCAAAGGTGAGTTAGTCAATGCCGTCATCCAGTCAATAGACCAATATTGTGGCTATCAACCTGAATTATCTACCAGTGGTGGTACATCCGATGGACGATTTATCGCTCAGATGGGCGCTCAAGTTGTCGAACTGGGGCCACTCAACGCAACAATTCATAAAGTTAATGAGTCCGTCAGCGCCGCCGATCTGCAACAACTTAGCCGGATTTATCAACGTGTTATGGAGCAGTTAATCCAGTGATCACAGCAAATATGTTAACCGGTCTGGCGACTGGCCACTTGATTGCTCTCTTTGGCAATCACCGATTACAACCAGAAGCCGCCAATGCTTTTCTTTCCATGCAACAAGCCGCTGAAAAGGCCGGAATTAATCTGCAACCGGCCAGCACGTTCCGTGATTTTCAACGTCAGCAAGCTATCTGGAATGGCAAATTCCGTGGTGAACGCCCGGTGTTGGATGAAAACAGCCAGCCAATGGATATCACCCAGTTATCAGAAGGAGAACGCTGTAAGGCAATTCTTCGTTGGTCTGCCCTGCCCGGTGGTAGTCGTCATCACTGGGGAACCGATCTGGATGTCTATGATCCAACAATGCTACCGGCTAACCAGACGTTATTACTCGAACCTTGGGAATATGAAAATGGTGGTTATTTCGCACCATTAACTCATTGGTTGACCGAGAATATGGCTCATTTCGGTTTTTACCGTCCTTTTGTCGGTAACCGTGGCAGTGTCGCTGATGAACCGTGGCATATCAGCTACCAACCAGTCGCCAAGCAATTGGAAAAATTGCTGACCCAGCAAATGTTACTGGATGTATGGCAGCAGCATGACATCGCCGGCATTGACTGGTTATCTGCTAACTTACCCTATATATTTGAAAATTACCTCCATGTTGCGCAGGAGACAACCTAATGCAATGGTTAGCTGATTACTGGTGGATTATTTTAATTTTATTGGTTGGCGTTGTTCTCAATGCCATTAAAGAGTTACGCCGACTGGATGTTAAAAAATTTCTGGACAATAAACCGGAACTGCCTCCTCATCGGGATCTTAATAGCAAGTGGGATGATGAAGATGATTGGCCTCAAAAAAAGCCGTAGTCCACTCTTGCCAATCTTTGGCAAGTTTCTTATCCAGACTTGATAACGCCTGTGCGGTTTCTTGCCGCCAGAGTCGCATTAATGCCTTATATCCACTCAACTGCAATACGGTGATGCATTGCTCAACACGCATTTCCTGCTGGAGATGATTTCTCAGCGCAATCAACGGCAAATCACTGTTCAGCAACAACCGTTGCAAGGACGGTAATGAAGCAGAAAATGGTCGGTGAGCAAATGCAAAACCTGACAGTTCCTGCCAATCATGTTGATTGAGATGATGGTCAGTTTGGTAATCAACAGGCAAGCTAAATCCAATCTGCAATTCCAGCCAATATGCATCACGGGCAAGCTGTTGCTGAGCTTGAATCCCCAGCAAAATCCCTTGTTCACTCAGGGGAAAAATAGCCATTGCCGCATAACAACCACTGCTGGCTTCTAAATGAGTTCCCATTCGCACTAATTGGAAGCCACATTTCTGCCACAATGCCCAGAGCTCCGCGGTATAACCAAAGCTAACAGAAATAAAATCCACCCCCTGTTTTTCTGCCCTTTCCCGTTGATACGCGATCATTCCCTGAGCAATACCTTGCCTGCGATGATTAGCCTGTACAGCAACTCTGCTGATCCGTTGAGATTTCAAAACCGCCGCCTGCGGTAAACCGCTATGGGCAGCTAACGATTGAGCAACCAAATTTCCTCTTGGACGACGCCTGCCTGCCCATATTTCATGGGCTAACTCAAGCGTCAACCCACCCTCTTCAACCATCCACAAAGCCCCCATCAAGGCATTATTTCCAAGAGCCGCAACAAATTGCATGCCTTTAGCATCAAGTAAACGCCGTAAATCCAAAGGTGAAGTTTTGTAGTGAGCACTGGTTAATATGCCGTAAAACTGCCTCAGTAATTCAGGTTGTTTAATCCATTGCTGCTGATGATAGACCTGATAACTGATCGCCTGATCAGAATTGTTGACAGGAATTGCATCCTCAAACAGTAAAGCGCTTTCCAACCAATTTTCCAGCGGATCATTTTCCGCCCAACGCACAGGAGCCGTCAGGTTCAGGACATGACGATCAGGAAGCCCAACGCAAAATTTAAGTAAAAATCCGCGCCCTGTGCCTTCATATCCCTGTACCGTTGTGGTCAACAATATGCGGGGAAAATAGTCGATTAATTCAGATAATTGAGGCATTGGAATAGCAGCGGCTTCATCGATAAGCAACCAATCAATATCTGACACGCTATTTTGTCTACAATATTTGAGCAAATTATCTACGGCCCAGAATTTTCCCTTTTCCCCCGCATAGCACCTAATGACTGCTGTTGTTGCCTTCGCCGGTGCAGTTAACCAACAATTTCCTTGCCATTGCTGCATTAACATACCTGCAAGTGTCGATTTACCTCGCCCTCTTGGCGCAGTAATGACCCATACCCCCTGACTTGCCCGCAAAAGTCGCGCCAAAATGGCATGCTGGCTGGCTGTTGGGCTGCCATTAGGCAGTTGCCACGCGCTGTATTGTGGAAATGCAGGGATGCATAAGGGATCATTTTGCCGCCATAGTAAAACTTGGGGATCGCTAACAATTTGCTGCTGAATATGCTGAACAAAATGCGGTGTTGGAATCGCCTCTAACTGTTCGTTCCAACGCGCGCTATCCTTATCTGGTTGATCACGCCATTGGTACCAAGATGGAACCATCATCACCAACCAACTTCCAGCTTTCAATGTACCTGCCAATATCGCCAGTGCTTCCGCATTAAAACCTTCGGTAGCATCAAATATTCCGTGCAGATATTCCTGACCTAATAAACTGACCGCCTTTTCTGGCAACACAGCGTGCTGTTTACGATGAGAGATCCATAACCAATCACCGATAAATCTCCGCTGTAATTCATTAGCCTGTAAATAGCACCAATGATCATCTCCACTCAACACCAGCAAACGACGTAACCCTTGCTGCTGCATTTCGGTCTGTATCACACTCAATTCTGGCAACATAACGGCTATGATTTACCAATCAACAATGACAAAATCCCTGCCGCAATCAGCGGTCCCACAGGAACACCTTTAAATAAAGCGACACCTAATACCGTCCCCACCAGCAAACCAGCAACTGTTGATGGCTGATTAGACATGAGTGAAACACCCCGGCTACCCAGCCATGACACTAATACACCTATTACTATCGCGAGCAACGATTTCCAATTCATAAACGAGTTGAAGACAGCTTGTACCGTAATTTTTCCACTGGCGATAGGCGCCATGACTCCCACGGTCAAAATAAGTACACCGATAGTCAACCCATATTTTTCCACCCACGGGAAAAAATGATTCAGTGGCGTTATGCGGATAACCAACAACAGCAGCATTGCAAGAGTGACGGTCATGTTGTGGCTGATGATACCCAGTGCTGCCAACACGAGCAGCACCAGTAAAGTAGGATCGAGATGACTCATAGATTTCAATACCCTATACCCGTTATCTTTCAAGTTGCTTCTTTGTTGGCTGCACTCGCTCACCCCGGTCACATAGTTTGCTATGCTCCCGGGGATTCACTCCCTTGCCGCCGCGATGCATCTTGAAATCCATAGGGTATTAATCCTATTAGGCTAGAGCAATTTTTCCTTACGTTACAGAAATGACAGGTATTTTCGTATTAATTCAAACAATTAACAAGCTAACGTCGCACCACCATCAACCACAATATCTTGTAGCGTTATATGGCTTGCCAAATCAGAAGACAAGAACAGTACGGTATGTGAAATTTCATTAACACTTGCAATTTTACCGAGGGGAATACCTAATTTATATCGCTCAGGATACCCGTTAATCGTATTTTTTTCATCATCATCGGTTTTCCACATAGAACGCTGCATAAATGTATCCGTCGAACCCGGCGATACAACATTACAACGTACACCAAACGGCGCAAGTTCTAACCCAACACAATGCGTTAAACTTGTCAGTGCTGATTTTGATGCACAATAAGCCGCCATTTGCATACGTGGAACACGTGCCGCATTAGAGCTGACGCTGATAATAGTGCCACCGCGCTGACGTTTAAAATGGGGAATCACGCTACGAAATAGATAAAAAGCCCCAGAAGCATTCACATTAATACAACGATGCCAGTCACTAATATTTAGCTCATCAATATTTCCCAATTGCAATATACCGGCAGCATTAACCAGAATATCTAATTCGGCTGAGACAGACAGTTGTTGGGAACAGATCATTTCGACCTTTTCTGGATCACTGATATCGAGTTGTATACATTTATAAGGCAAATTATCTTGCTCAAATACGCGATCGAAACCTATTACGTTAGCGCCCAGCGCGGTAAAATCACGGGCAATTTGTTCACCAATACCACGTGCCGCCCCAGTTACCCAGACGGTTTTATGGCTAAAATCCATTTGTAAATTTTGTTTATTTTTCATCTTATTTCTTCTTTAATTTTAATAGCGATTTATTATGCATTTTTTATAAATTCAGTTTATCGAAATTTACCGATGAAATTATTTCTTTAGTACTCATGACCATTCCTGATTTTTCAGCAACATATTTTAAAGCCATGAGGTGATCTTCCAGCGTAAAATCCGCTATCGCATCACCCACTAAAAAAGGCTTTATATCTCTCATGAATGCGTCAACCGCAGTAATCATACAACCAATATGTCCATACACCCCGCAAATAATTAATTGATCCCGGCCTAAGTCTTTTATATTTTTTTCTAACGAAGAGCGTTGAAATGCACTATAACGCCACTTAACTATCACAATATCATCGTTATTAGGGGCCAAAGCAGGGTTAATATTTTGTAAATGGGGTGATCTATTCAAGCCGGCCCCCCATATATCATTAAGTAATGCGCGTTCTTCATCACTTTGCATTTTAGGTTGTGCTGTATATATAATGGGGATCTCTTTTTCTTTACAAAAGACTCTCAACAAATGGATATTTTCAATTAATTTATTGATTAGAGGGCTATTATCACCGAAAAACTGTAAGAAATAGTCCTGCATATCATGAATAAGTAAAATTGCCCTATGGGGTTCGAATAACCAAGATGCTTTATTGCCTGGAAAATCTTTTGGCTGAGGTAGCATATAATTTTTCAATGATGGAATGGTCATTTTAATACCTTCATGTCATTAATTAATTTTCTAATTTGTCTCGAATGAGTTTTCTTAATAATAATTTATCAATCTTTCCGACGGGTGTAACCGGCATAACATCAATAATCTCGAAACGATCAGGCAATTTATATTCAGCAATCCCCATTCCCCTTAAATATTTCCGCAGTTGCAACGTGTTTATATTCGGATCAGCCACCACAATAAAAGCACAGCTTTTTTCTCCCATCAAAGGATCAGGCATCGAAACCAAAGCGCTATGGATAACATCTTCATGTTTGAGTAGCAAAGATTCAATTTCTTCCGAAGCAATTTTTTCACCACCGCGATTAATTTGATCTTTCTCACGCCCGACAATACATATATAACCCTCTTTCGTCATATAGGCTAAATCACCGGTATAATAAAAACCTTCTTTGTCGAATACCTTCGCATTGTGCGCTGGGCTTTTATAATATCCCCGGAATGTATATGGCCCACGAATGATTAACATCCCCGCTGAACCTGGCGCTTGTATATTGCCGTTATCATCAACGATACGTACCTCATCATCTTCACTCATTGGGCACCCCTGAGTGGTAAATATACGCTCATCATCGTCATTAAGCCGGGTATAACATACCAACCCTTCGGCCATACCAAAAACCTGTTGCAACTTACATGAAAAAAGTTTCGGTATCACTCGCGCCACACTTTCACTTAACTTTGCTCCACCGACTTGTAATAGCCGAAGACTTTCTAGTGAATATTGGTATTTCCTCATCGTCTGAATCCATAACGCAACAGCCGATGGCACCAATGAGGTCATTGTTACTTTATGTTCACGTATAAGTGGAAAGCAGGTCGTAGGCCCAGGATCTGTTGCTAATATAAGACAACCACCAGCATAAAATACGCCAAGCGCCCCCGGAGAACTCAAAGAATAATTATGTTGCGCCGGCAAAGCACAAAGATAACGGGTCTGTTGTGTCAACTCACAAATTTCGACACTGCGCCTCACACTATAATAGTAATCGTCATGCGTCCTTGGAATTAATTTAGGTGTCCCTGTACTCCCGCCTGAAAGTTGAAAAAAAGCGACTTCATCTGAACGTGTCGCCTCAAAATTCAAAGGTAAATTTGTTGACTCTAACCACGATTTTAATTCATTGGTATATTGTATTTTTCGACCATCAACGACGATATTCCTTAACCGTGGGCAATGTATTTTTAATTGCTCCAGGAAATCATTATTCTGTAAAAGTGAATGCTCTGACGAAAGTACAATCAGACTTGGATCAATTTGTTGTGCATAAGAAAGTAACTCTAATTTATTATGGCTAAACAATGCATTAATAGGTACTACCCCCATTTTCAGTAGCGCAAAAAATGTAATATAAAATTCAGCTATATTTGGCAATTGTACGATAGCAGTATCACCTCTCTTTATTCCCGCTAAAGTTAAATTTGAGGCTAATGCAGATGATTGTTGATCAAGTTGATGATAACTAAATTTACGGTTACCACAGATAATAGCTATTGCTTCAGGTTGTCGCTGACATTGTTTATAAAGTATGTCAGTTAAGGGTTTACCCAGCCAATAACCCTTTTCACGATAACGCTCTGCTAACTCAACCGGCCAGGGTGTAAATTCAATAGACATGATTTTATTCCTTACAATAATATTCAATACCTTGAACAATCGTCGATTACTGTTTATACATATTTACTTTATCTCCCATCAGAAATATTTCGACTCTTATTTTGTGAGCTGCTTCTAAATAAATTCATTTCGTAACAAATCATACTTCGAGCAAACGCTCAAAATACAAATTTAATTACCTAATACATTGCAAAATAAAATCATATTGCTAATAGTTAGTAACGTATATGCCCTATGGATTTCAAGATGCATCGCGACGGCAAGGGAGCGAATCCCCGGGAGCATAGAAAACTATGTGACCGGGGTGAGTGAGTGCAGCCAACAAAGAGGCAACTTGAAAGATGACGGGTATCACCTTTAATCCAACAGGGGTAAATTATGCCATGCTTCCCTCCTGGATATTGGGAACAATATCCAAACACCGCCACCGTGATCACAACCTATACTTGCAATGCTGCTTGCAAAGAATGTTGTTTTGAATGTAACCCCTCGGTAAAAGCGCGTTTAAGCCTGGATGAAATTAAACAATTTATTGCACACTCAAAAGCTAATTTTCCAGGGCTAAAGTTAGTTGTTTTCAGTGGCGGGGAGTGTTTCCTGCTAGGTAAAGATCTGATTGAAGCCATTCGCTTTGCCTCAGATCACGGCTTATTAACTCGTTGCGTGACTAACGGTTATTGGGGGAAAAATAGAGAAAAGGCGCAAAAAATCGCTCAAGATTTAATAAATGCGGGCATCACAGAGATGAATATCAGTACAGGGAAAGATCACAGTGAATGGATTCCCCTTGATAGCGTAGTGACAGCGGCAGAAGCATTGGCCGAACAAAATATTACAACACTGATTACAGTAGAACAGGATACCTTTGATTCCGCCATTGCAACGCAGATCACCCAGAATCCCGTTATTAAGCGACTGAAAGAGCAAAACAAGATTAATTTACAGCGAAATACCTGGATGCCGTTTTATGACACCAGCGAAGAACGAAAAGATATTCCAAACCGGGATCAGCAACTGGCAAAAGGGTGCGATCAGGTCTTTGAAAATATTGTACTGACACCACACGGTGAAATTTCCGCTTGCTGTGGGCTGACATTAGAACATATCCCCGAAATGAAACTTGGCCGTTTACAAGGAGGCGATGTATCTCAGCTTTTTAAAGGTCAGGAAGAAGACTTTATGAAAGTCTGGTTAAGAACTGAGGGACCATACAACATCCTAAAAAAATATCGCCCGCAGGATAGCAATATTAATCTGGAAAAAATCGTTCATCCCTGCCAAGCCTGTGCTCATTTGCATAAAGACGAAAGGACACGCCGGAATCTGTTAGATAATTATCACAAAGAAATTATTCCGGTAATAAAGAAATTTAACGCTAAAGAACGGCTGGATCTCATCTACTACTCAGCAGAAAAAAATGCCGTTAACTTAATTGAAGAATGAAAATATAACAGAATCGAATCCATATTTTAACGTTATTACTAACAAATATCGCCAAAATAACTCTTTTCCGGCTAGTAATTTTTTATTGAATGAAGTGGTAATCAAGGAAAAGAAATATTTTATTCTTCTTTATGAATATTTTTACTTGTTATTTTGTGATCGGACTCTAAATAAGGATATTTTGTCGAAAAATATATTTAGTCTAAACGCTCAAAATATAAATTTAATCAACTAACCTATTGCAAAATGTCACCATCCAGCTAATAGTTAGTACCATCTAACCTTTAATCGAACGGAGGGTAAATTATTCTATACCCTATGGATTTCAAGATGCATCGCGACGGCAAGGGAGTGAATCCTCGGGAGCATGGATAACGATGTGACCGGGGTGAGCGAGTGCAGCCAACAAAGAGGCAACTTGAAAGATGACGGGTATATACCCAAATACTGTTATGGTCATCACAATATACACTTACAATTAATATAGCAGGTAAGAAATATCAGTTAGATAATTATTTCATGAAATTATCTCAGTAATGAAGAAGCTTAATAAGGAAAGGTTACATATTATCTTATATATACCCTATGGATGCATCGCGACGGCAAGGGAACGAATCCCCGGGAGCATAGATAACGATGTGACCGGGGTGAGTGAGTGCAGCCAACAAAGAAGCAACTTGAAAGATGACGGGTATAAAGCTCAATAAAAAAAGAATTCCGTTAACTTATAAAGGAACGAATGATGAAAAGACGTACATTTATTGGCGTGGCTGCCGGTGCAGCTATTGGCAGTGTCATACCCACCGTCAATGCTAGCACTGATAGCAACCGCCTGTTTGGCGTGCCACGTTCATTACTCTCTCCGGGAGAGGTTGAAGAAAATAAGCTAAGGTTGTCAATGTCAAACGCCAAACTCCCGGTTGAAGTTTGGGAAGAGATCATCACCTATAACCGATTCTGGGAAACCCTACAACAACAGCCCAATTTAGCATTAGAATACCGGGAGTCACCGGAAAAAGTGTTAGCTGAATTTGGCATAGACAAAGATATCGTTAGCCCCGGTTCCGCAGAGGAATTACTGTTATTCATCACTTATGATAAAGACTTAATGAATGCGGTAAAAATCAACGACTATGAAGCGCTCTTTTCCCGCCTAAAAACCTATGGTTTAAACGAAAGGGGCTCAAGTCTGAGAAGCCGAATCAATCACCATCTCAATCAAGATGCCAGCCTGTTCGCACATTTTAAAGAAAACATCGAATCCTATCAGCTCCAAGATACAAACAGTCCTCCTCTTCTCCGGCTGAAAGAAATTCTGGAGCCCTTAAACAGTGAAGATGATACCAGTATTGAGATTGCTCGCCTTGCCGTAGGGGCCAATGTCGTTGCTGCGGTCAACGTGGCTGTCGGCACCCGAGTTGTCGCAGCAGTGAATGCGGCGGCGGCAGTTAACGTAGTAGCCTACTTAAGCCTCGCGGTACAAACAGCGGTGACTGTATGTATGGCAAATTATTTACCCAAACTTGATCATAGCGACCTTTCAGCCGGCACGGCTTCTCTTCATCTTGCCAGACTCTATAACAACCAAGAAATGGTCGATACACTGGTTAAAGAAGCTGTCAGAAGGGAAATCACCGCTTGCCTGTTTGCGGCGCAAAAGTGTGGTTATATCAATCTGCCCGCAACACGTGAAGAACGTAAAGAAGTGATTCATCTCTTTACCGAATTATCTTTAGGAATGGCAGCAGCATGAATAATATCGTGGGATTAAATCCAGACTTCAAAGTCATATTAATGAATGCCGCTATGCTCGTCCTGATCGCTTTAGTTTTTCTGCCTGTGCCATACTGGCTCAGTAACAGCAATCCCAACAAGCTGGCGGCAAGTATTGCGACGACTCTCTTTATCATCATTGCCTTATTTGTAGGCTATCAACTGTTATCAAATAAAGCCGTGGCCAAGGAAGGAAAATTATTGATGAAGTCCGGGGTATATTCACACGAATGGGTTATTTCCTCATTACGCCGGGAAGCAGGCGTTTCCTTGGAAGATTTTAGCCGAAGCAATGGTATACATATTATCCATTATTCGTCTGGATACTATCACAAGGGAAAAAATAAATATTTCATTCTACGTGTAAGCAAACGCCCTCTGATCTGCTTTAATTCAGAAGGTAATATTGGATTATGCATAGATGAATCTATTTTTGAAAAAATAAAGGGCGAGTTGCAAGATAAAATATAGCGTGGAGCCGCACAATAATGGAATATAATAACAACTATTGGCCGTTGAATTATACACAGCTCCGCTTAGCTATTGCTAATACTGTTGCTGACGATAAGTCTGTCTTCAATGTCGGTGAATTCGTCAGCTTCAGTGATAATATTAGTCTGGCAAGATTGAAGCAGGCCATTATTACCATTCATCAATTCAATGATGGTTTTTCCTTACGTTACCGTATTGCCGAACACAATATTTTTCAGGAAAAGAGCTCTACGCCGGTCGACGTTATACCAATAAAACTGTCAGATCCAGCAGTAGAACCAGCGGCAAAAGCGGATTTTGCAAAGAGAACAACTCAACCGCTAGCGCCTGAAAAGGGTGTGACGATAAGGCATTATCTTTACTTTAATGATGTTGGGTGCTGTTTCTGGGGAATCATCGCTCACCATATTGCCACAGATTATTGGGGCATAGGTCAGTTGATTCATGATGTTTTGTCTTGCTATGAACAACAAACATTCCACCCAACATCAGCACCGATCTTTACCTATCAGGCTTATCTTGACGAGGTTAAATATAAAGCAAACGTGCATTATGCTAACAACAAAGAGTATTGGAATAATTACCTCAACCAACTGCCCAAATTAGAGGATTATACCCGTAAACGTCTATTTCCCTCAAAAGCAATTAAAGTAAGCCGGCCGCTCACCGCAAACAACCATAGTTTTACTTTCAATGATAAATTAATGATGATGTTGGCTTTATGTCTGCAAATGAGCAAACGAGGCCGCGTATCAACAAATATCATCAATTTACCTTTCTCTAACCGACGTGATAAAGGAGAATACCGCTATTATCGTCCGGCAATGAACACGTTACCTCTGATGGTTTCTTTGGCCCCACAGGCAACCATAAAACAGATCCTCGTAGCAATGCAGTCGCAAATTAGTCTGCATAGCAAGCATAGCCGTATTGATATAAATGATTTGAATGATGAAGCAATCAATCGGGCAGATCAATTCATTGCCGCCCCCTATGTTAATTTGCTGCATGAGCTTGAACATGATCTTATGAAAGATAATCGCGCTATACGCGGTTGTATGACTTCTGGCGCGGTCAATAATTATGGTATTAACATCCGGTTTTCTCCTGATGGGATATCAGCATTAGTTGAATTGGATGTGGGGAGCCGCCTGTATAGTCATTTTGCCGCCCATACTCTGATCGACGATTATTTACATATTTATAGTACGATTGCAGAAAATATTAATGAAACCGTTGAGGCATATTGGGTGAAATATAAAGAAATTGAACCAACGGATAATATTATATCTAGCCTGGATAACCCAAAAAATATTGTTATTAATCACCCTATCAAAGAGAATATTATTGCCCGAATAGCACAAATCGTTGCAGTATCGCCGGATAAAAAATCAGTCATTCATGGAGATCAAACAGAAATAAACACCGTGCATTGCCTTAATTACGGTGAACTTTACCACAAATTATTCACTTTCAGTCAATTGCTATTATCCTGCCCACTACAAAATCGAAGGGTAGCCGTATTATTACCCAGAGGGATGGATTCCTTATTATCTATATTATCAATCCATACTGCGGGATTATGTTTTGTCCCAATCAATATGACATTTGGTCAAGAAGAGATAAATAACATATTAAATAGTCTGAATATTTCTTTATTAATCACTGCTCGTCATTACCATGAAAAAATAAACGGTGTTAATAATACGCATATTCTCTTTATTGAAGATATAGAAACTCGCCCTTCCGAGATATTTCTGGGGCATGATATAAAACGTCCGGCGACTCAAGAAGACGAAGCCTATATCTTTTTCACATCAGGCACCACAGGTGTACCGAAAGCAGTACCAATAACGTTTAAGGGGCTTTATGCCTATTTGGCTGCAATGACAGAGCAGTATGATATTAAACAAGATGACGTTATTCTCAATTTCAGCACACCCGTTTTCGATGCTTATATTGAAGAAGTGTTCGGATGTTTTTATCAAGGTGCCACATTAGCCATTGCCAACGATAATATGATCGTTGAACTTGAGACACTGTTTTCATTTTGCCATGCACAATCGGTCACTATAGTTAATTTTCCTACCAATTATTGGCATCAAATTGTCTTTTTCCTACATGCAGCCATTAAAGAACTCGCACCTTCAATTAGAATGACAATTATCGGTGGCGATCTGGCAATGGATAAAGCCATTCATCATTGGTTGGAAAAAGTCGGATGTGGTATTTCTCTGATTAACTCTTATGGCCCAACAGAATGTTGCGTTGTGGCTAGCAGTCACAAAATAGCTGATAAATTTCAACCCGGTAATATCATTGGTAAAGCACTAGCCAATACCAATATCGTTATTCGGGAATATGGAACTAATAAGATCATTAATGGCAGTAATGGAGAAATATGCATCCGTGGCGATTCTATCTGTAGCGGATATATTAACGATAATCAGTCAACTTCACGTAGGTTCTTACAGTTGAACGATGGAGAAATCTATTATTTAACCGGAGACCGTGGATTTTATGATGCCCAAGGGAATTTAAATTTCATTGGCCGTCTGGATAAAGAACATAAAATTGACGGGAAACGTGTCGATCTGGATGAAATGCAAAAATTACTTACGGCGGCGATTAATATTGATGACATTCATTTAGCGATAAAAGAAAATGAAACTGGCTACCAATATATTAATATATTTATACCTGATAGATCATGCTCAATTACACGTCACGAAATCGTCTCATTCTTGCGTGGATGTTATCCAAAATTGCAGGTACCTTTTATTGTCGAATTATCATCATCCAACAATTCTGCTCCAATATCAGAATTGAATAAAGAAGATAATATTTCGCAGATTAAAGGAGAAAAACGAGAAATATTTTTTACTTTATGGCGGGAAGTTTTTGGCGATAGCGACGGCATTGTTGATGAAGAGACTAATTTCTTTGATGCCGGCGGTACTTCGCTTAAGGCATTATTATTAATTAACAAGATCCAGCAACGTTTTAATTGTTCTATTCACCTGGAAGATTTCTATCACGCCCCTAGATTAGGTTATCTATTACAATCTGTCATTCAACAAGGGCAAATACCGGTTTTAATCGATAAAAATAGTACTTGCCTGACAGAACAACACGACCAATATTATTGGATCATCGATACTATCTCTAATCGTTCCGGCGCTCATAATATCCCGCTATATTATCATCTGATCGGCGAGATTGATTTAAAGAAATTACGTTACGCTTTGCTGTATATCATGCAATATTTCCCTGCTCTCTGCCAAAGAGTCACCATAATAGATGGGCAGCTCTCTTTAACCTTCTCGCCTGCTATTGAAGAGAACCTGCCTTTCGAATATATTGATTTAACTCATGCTACCGGCATTAATATTGAAATTTCATTCCGCAAAATCTTAAATGATATGGCATTTAAGCCGATGGCGTTACAGGATAATCCACCGGTATATTTTAAGTTATTAAAAATAGCAGAACATGAGCACTACCTTTTATTAAATTTCCATCATGCGTTTTGTGACGGGATGTCGATTGCTCATGTGTTGCAAAAATTATCTTCCGCTTACGCAGATAATGTACCGAAGATTGAAGCTGCGACGGAAACAGGCATTAATGTCATTAATCAGCGCATGTCAGACGAAACATTAAATTTTTGGACAGAAAAATTATTCAACGTCCTTTCGGTTGTCGGACAGAATAATGAGTCATCGGAAACTCATCTTAGGGTCCGAGGCCGACGTTATTCAATGCCGTTGCCTCCACAATTAATGGCCGAACTATCCAGCACGCAGAAAAAATATGCGGTGACTCTGGAACATATTATGATTGGCGCATTTCTGATGACCATTAATTCATTACTCAATAAAGATGAGATTATCGTCGGTATTCCTTGTGCCAACCGAGCTCCTCCCATATCGTTTGACAGTGTTGGTAGCTTCGCAACCACACTACTGCTGCCCTACGTTACTGCGGAAACTTCGCTGATTAACCTATCCATATATGTCCGCGAATTTCTGGCCGACGCGAATACTCATTCCAATATCTCACTGGCCTATTTAAAACAACATCTTCATCACCATCACGGTATGCAATTGCCAGAAGTCACTTATTATTTTTCTTCTCAAATAGGGTTTGAAACCGGTTTATATCTTGGTGAAACCCGTTGCACCAAAGAAAAAATCAAGGGGCTTAAGCCTAAAGGAGATATTGCGCTCGAACTAATCAATTTGCCAACTGGAATAGGTCTGGAATGGCTCTACGATGATGATATTTTCTCTGAAGATATCATCAGCGACATGGGGCTGTTTTTGATTGATTTATTGGATTGCATAGGCGCTCAGCATGACTTGATGCCTGGCGATACGGAACGATAACAAATCGTAAAATGGGTGCTGATTGTGCTGGTCAAAAAAAAGAAATGGGTTGTTATCACCATCATCATGATCGCTTTTCTTGCCGTGGCTTATAACCACTTTAGCCAAAAAGAGACATCTACGGTGATGACAGAACAAATCGTCACCGGAACGTTAGGTGATGTTATTACTACGGTTAATGCTGCCGGTATTGTACAACCAACCAGTCAAGTCAATGTTGGTAGCCAAATTTCAGGCCAGTTAACCAAGTTATATGTTGAAGTCGGGGATATTGTTGAAACAGGTAAGCTGGTCGCTAGCATTGATGATACTTTTTATCGTACTAAAGTTGAGGCAAGCCGAGCGCGACTGGAAAAATTGCGAGCCATGTTGCAAGAAGAACAATACGCTTATCAACTTCTGGTCATCACGGAAAAACGCCAAAGAGAGCTTAACCTGCGTTCCGCAACCAGCCAGCAACTGCTGGATGAGGCTGCTTTTGGCGTCAAAAAAAGTCAGGCAAGAATTGAAAGTCTCAAAGCAGACATCAGGCAAAATGAACATATTTTGCACAGTGAAGAAGTCAGCCTCAGTTATAGCCAAATCTATTCGCCTATTGCTGGCGTCGTGACCGCAATTCATGTTGACCCCGGGCAAACACTAAATGTCAATCAACAGACACCGGTTCTCATGCAAATTGCCGACCTCAAAAATATGACGGTTTATGCAAAGGTTTCCGAAGCAGATATTAACCAAATCGTGACAGGGCAAAAAGCTTCCTTCAAGATCTATAGTACAAATCAGCATATATGGCACGGTAATGTTAAGAAGATTATGTATAAACCCGATCTCATTAATAATGCTGTTTATTATACTGTGCTATTTGATGTCCCTAATGATAATTTCCTGCTTAAACCCAGTATGAGTGCGGATGTCACTATTGTGACCCACGAAAGCACCGGAGTAGTGACTATACCCAGTGATATACTGAATAATAAACGGCATCAACCTTTGAACGATGATCTAACTACCTATTTTTTACGTGAGATGAAAGATGGAAACATCGTAGTAAGACAATTATTGATCGGTCATAACAATGGAAGGCGTTCAGTCGTTGTCAGCGGATTGCAGAATAACGAGCAGATCGTTGTACTTTCCAAACAAGATAATCTTGGGAAGATCCAAAATGATAACGCTAAATAATATCTGCAAAACCTATGGTAATGAGGGTAAACAACATCTTGTCCTGAAAGATATTTGCTTAACCATAGACCAAAATGATTATGTTGCTATTCTTGGTCGCTCCGGTTCAGGGAAAAGTACCTTATTGAATATAATAGGACTTTTGGATATCGCCAGTGCGGGAGAATATCTTATTAATGATCTCACGGTAACTCAGCAAAAGATTCACTCATTGGCGCTTTTACGGCGAAAATATTTTGGCTTTGTCTTTCAAAATTATAACCTGCTGGAAAACTACCGCATTGATGAAAATATCTTGATGCCCATGTACTACTTAAAAAGAAACTTCGATTATGACAGAGAACATTTCCGTTACTTAATCGATCGTCTCCAGCTTGACAATTTATTAGATAAATACCCGCGCCATCTATCAGGAGGAGAACAGCAGCGCGTTGCTGTCGCTCGCGCTTTGATCAACAATCCAAAGTTTATTATTGCCGATGAACCTACCGGCGCATTAGATACCACTAATGCGACCAACCTCATGCAACTTTTTACTGAGTTACATCATAATGGATGCGGCATCATTCTAGTAACACATGACCAAGTTGTTGCCGAATATTCCAAACGCCGACTATATCTGGACAGTGGTTCTTTGGTGGCTCAATGAGCATGAGTAAAATAACTTTAAAATTTAATATTTATTCAACCGTCATCCTATTTAATCTCAAGATGACAGTACGCTCTCTTGCCGCCCATAAAACACGAGTCTTCCTGACGCTATTATGCATTGCCATCGGCGTAGCTTCGATTGTGATCATGCAAGCAATCGGCGAAGAAACCAAGCATCATATTGTTAAGATGGTCTCCTCAATGGGAAGTAATATCATTTCAGTAAAATATAAGGGACAAGAAAACGGCGCTTTCGATTCCCATCATGATTATCTGACACAAGAGGATATAACGTCACTTTCAGGTAATCCCCATATTAGCCACAGCACTCTATTTTATACTGCGCCAGGAACAATCGTTTCTCCACAAGGCTCTGCTGATGTTCAATTAATTGGTGCCAATGCAGATATCGCGATTATCCGTAATCTGGTGATTGATCGTGGACGTTTTTACACACCACAAGACAATACTGCCCTAGCAAATGTCGTTGTCTTGGGAGCATCTCTGGCCGAGAGACTTTTTCCGCAAAAAGAAACCGCATTTGGGCAGAGCATCAAGATTAACGACATCTCGATGCAAGTTATCGGTATCCTGACACAGAAAGGCGAAGGTATGGACGCAGGGGTAGATGATGCCGCATTTTTGCCAAGCAACAGCTATCTGGTACGGCTGTTCGGTCATACGCCGCCTAGTGGCATGGTGTTGAAAGCCAAAGATGCCTCTCATATTGAACCGGTTAAATACGCTATTGAACAACGGTTGTCACGGTTTAAACATCAACAAAGTTACGAGATACGTAATACCACCGAATTGTTGAAAACCTTGCATGAAACCCAATCAAAAATTAACCTTTTCCTCTTATCAATATCATCAGTGACTCTCTTTGTTGCGGGTGTCAGTGTCATGAATACCATTCTCATTAGTGTTAGAGAACGTAGAAGAGAGATTGGTATACGGCTTGCCGTAGGAGCCAGTTATTCCGACATTTTTTACCAGTTTCTTACCGAAGCATTTTTGATTTCATTATTGGGAACATTATTAGGATTGTTATTTTCATTTATCGGTTTCAGAATTTTATTACTATTTGATATTACGGTTGGCTTCTCTTTCTATTCCTTTTTACTCGCTTCCCTTGCAGCCTGCTTTATTACCGTCGTGTTTGGTGTATATCCATCACATCGTGCAGCCGCATCAGCGCCAATCGAAGGTATCAGAGAATTGTAGTTTGTTTTGTTTCATAAAACTTTTTGGAGGCACAATGAAAAATCAGCTTATCTATGAAATTTTACATCGAGAAATCAAAGCGCTTCATCCAGAAGCAGAGACAATACCGGAGGATGAAAACCTTTTTGATATCGGTTTCGATTCGGTAAAAATGCTGATGCTGGTTGATCGGCTAAATGATGTGGGGTATCCAATTAACTTTGCAGATTTAGCCCGCTGGCCGACAATCAATGATTGGGTCAAGCTGCTCGCAAAAAATGAATAGCGCTGCCTATTTCATGACGAATGGTGGATGATCCATGCAGTCAAATCTGCAATTACCTGCACCGGGATCTGACCTGGGTGCAGATAATCCTCTCCACCATCGCACCCCATTGTGGGCAATAAAATATGATTCAATCCAGTGTAGAGTTTGAACTCTGCCTGCCTATTATTTTGCAGTGCAGTTTTCCACATCGTGAAATCAACATCATGCAAAATCTGGAAATCCTGATCTCCCTGAGCAAAAAATAACGGCATGGCAGGCAAGCTGTTTAAGCAGTCAAATGCATGATAATTCTCAATCTGTTTGAGATAACTATCCGGCACTGATAAAAAGCTCGCAAGAGATATCGTATCTTGCTCTTTCCCACTGGGTAATTGGGATAAAATCACCCGGAGTAAATTACGGAAAGGCGCCGCTAACATCGCAATACCCGTAACATTTAAACCCGATTTTTGCTGTAAGTTCTCTGCAATTAATGGGCTGACATATCCGCCGAAACTGTGCCCAACCAGAAATACTGGCACATCGTGAAATTCAATATGTCCCATTAAACCGGTCAGTATATTACAAGCATCGTCAACAATTTCCGTATTGAGATCGACAACCTCAGGGTCCATATTTCTCTGCCGGATACGGTAATAGCGTTTGTCAAAACGTACACTCGCAATTCCATATTGACTTAATTCATGTGCCAGCATACGAAACAGTGAATTAGGCCCAACATCATAATCCATCGAATGAGGACCAGAACCTGCAAGCAATAGTACAAGTGCTTTGGCATCATTATGTGGTGATGGCAAACAGACCAAACCATCCGGGACATCTCTAAGACCAAACGTCTTTAACGTTTTTTCGATAAAAATACCCTGTTTTGTATATGCATCAGGTATTGGGCATCGAGATAACGTGAGCGAATCAATTTGCCGATCTTTAATCCCAATATAAAGATTGAACTTTCCATTGAGAGTATTTAGCCGCAGATGACAAGCACCTTGCTGCTGATAAATAATATCGATATCTGAGTTACACAAACTGTCTGCCAATACAGTTAAAGCTAAATCATCAGCCGCCATACGCAATGATTCATTCATTAATTCCCTAGCGGCTTCCCATTGCTCATTAAGCAATGTGGTTATTAATATCTGTATTTCACCTTCCAATGTGGCAATTAATTTCTTAATAAGCATGTAATTACTCAACTTCCTACGGCCACAACCGTGATGTATGCACTAAAGCTAAAATCCAGACAGTTTCACTACTAATCTCATAAACCAGTCGATAGTGTTCGTGTGGAAAAAACTCCAAAGTACCAGAGATCTCTCCGGCATGACCGATATAAGGGAAATCTGCTAATCAATCAGCCGCTAACTCAAACAGTTCGTCCATTTTGAGTACAGCGTCCGGATTTCTTACAATAAGGTACTCTCCCATATTGCCTCGCTATCGCAAAGCGCCTGAGGTGTCCAAATTACGTTCACTTACGAGCCTTAACCTGTTCTCTTCGAGCCGCAAAAATCGCTTTTACGTCGCTATGTTCAACACCATTACCCTCTTTTACAGATTGGCGTGCGATATCAACCTTTTCCTGAAGGAAAGCACGATATTTATGACGCTGGACATATTCATGCATCAGTTCACGGACAACTTGAGAAGCTGGGCGGTGTTCTGCTGCCGTAGCAGCCATAAAGTGATCACGCAGATCTGATTCAAGTTTCATAGTAAAAACAGCTTGTTTACCCATAGTCCCTCCTCGTTTGATATAAAAAAATATATACCATTTCATTATTGACATCCACTCCTACCGACTTAGCCAGGAGTGGATATCCAATGGATTATGCTAATTCTCTCCGCTGTTGAACGGTAACAATATGATCCGCTTTAGCGAGAAGATCGGCATTATGCGAGACAACAATCCACAAACCAGGCCAATGCTCAGGTAAAACAGTCCATAAACGACGGGCCGTATCCGTATCTAATGACGAATCGCAGTTATCAACAATATAAACGTCAGCGGGACGGCATAACATCCGGGCCAATGCCAAACGTTGACGCTGACCGCCAGATAATTGACCGGCACGGCCAGAATTAATGACAGTATCGAGCCCGTCTGGCAATTCATATGAGCCGGGCGTCAAACCTACCGCCTCCAGCGCCCGTACCATGACATCATCATCGATATCCTTATCACCCAACGCGAGGTTTTGCCTTACAGTTCCACCAAAAAAACCGGCTTTCTGTCTGGCATATCCAATACGTGGATTCCGCCACCAGTTTTCATTGCCCAAAACCTCTCGATTATTCCACAGTACACTGCCGGAACTTGATTTTTCCAGACCAATCAAGTAACGCAAAAAAGTGGTTTTACCCGAACCAATATCACCGACAATGCCAATAACCTGATTAGCCGTTGCCTCAAACGAAACTGGGGGCTGAGTTTTTGAGTAAGCGAGATGATTAACACTTAACTTATGCAGAATTTCATCTGGCTCATATTCTTTGGTCTCTTTTTTATCTACTTTATTATTTGCCAGAAACTGTCTGATTCGCCCATAACACACATCAGCATTTTTATAATAGGCAACTGACCGACCAAAGAAGAGTATCTGTTCACTGATCCAACCGATATAGGTCAAAAATAGTGCCAGATTCCCTACAGTAAAACTGCCATCAACGATCCGTTTACTCACTATCAATAAAACAGCCGACGTCCCAAGTATGACAATATTTTTGAACAGCCCAGAAAGAAGGTCAGTAAATACCTGATGTTTGGCTTGAATCGCCCGTCGACTGACAAATTTCTGCGATAATCGCTCAATCTGCCCTTCCATTTTGTTGCCAAGGCGCAAGTCGCGTATACCCGTTAAGACGTCAGTAATCTTGCCGGCAATATCCCCTTGCGATTGACGTTTACTCTTCTGTAAATTCCCTACCTTGCGTTTAAGTATCGCTCCAACCCAAAGGCCCACAATCATAGGCATAAGAGCAAGTGTGGTTATTATGTCAGTGTTGATAAGCACAACCAATGCGATAATTAAAAGTAATGCGCGGTAAATAAAATCAGAGGTCCAACTTAGAAACTCCGCAATTTCATCACTATCATCACGAATACGGTTCAGAATATCGCCTTGAGAAAAAGTCTGTCTCTGATTGCGGGAACAGTGGCTTACTCCCCATAAAACCCGCTCTTTCAGGTAAGCGCTGACTTTGAAGATTAACGTAAAATCAAAGGTTAACCCCAAGAACAGAAATAGTGATCGCAAGACCATTGTAGCAATCGCAGAGGCAAGCAACCACCAGACCACAGGGTTAGTTGGCTCATTCATCGCCCTATCGAGTAATTTGCTGATTTGGTAACCAATCAACAGAGGAAAACCATGCATCAATGTCCACACAAACATGGTAATGAAATAGAGAGGAGCAAACTTTTTTATCAGCTCAGTCAAGGCCGGTAACATTTTAACTTTAGTTGATACATTGGATATAGTCATACCATGAGCCCATGATTACTCGTTAACATTGCGATTTCTGTTTCAGGGATTCGCTGTTGAATCCGCCCATCATCGATAATGATAATTTCATCAACGACCGAAAGTGTGTGAAGGCGATGTGCGACCATCACAACCGTGCAATTGTGACTTAACTTTTCAAGCAATTTCAGCCAACTCTCTTCTGTTCGGGGATCAAGTTGAGAAGTTCCCTCATCAATAATCACCAACGAGCAATGCTGTAACATCACTCTGGCTCCCGCTATCATTTGAATTTCTCCTGCTGATAGCATCAGACCATTAGTACCAACCTGTGTATCAAGGCCATCTGGCAGTGCTCTAACCCATTCAAGCGCATCTAATTCTTGAAGAACCTCCCAAATTTGATCGTCAGATATTTCATTACTGAAAAGCGTTAAATTCTCCCGCAATGTTGCGGAAAACAGATGAGACCGTTGACTAAGAACAGCAATCTTTTTCGCAAACTCTTCCGGCTTAATCGTTGAAACATCGACATTGCCAATGGTCACTCTTCCTGAATCGGGTCGCGCAAATCCACACATCAAATTAAGAATGGTACTTTTCCCCGCCCCCGTTCTACCAATAATGCCAATTTTACTCCCCGGAGCGACGTAAAAATTAACACCGTGCAAAACCTGCGTTTCTTCTCCGTTATAACTGAAATCAACATTATCGAAATGGATAGAGAGAGGACCATCAGGCAATAAATTATCCGATGATTTATCTGGGGTGCCTTCATTTAACATTTTTGCTGAAAGTGATAAAGCAGCAAATAATTTCTGTATTAGCTCTATTTCTGATGACATATCCTCCACCGGCTCCCGCAGTTTATCAACGTAAAGATAAACCATCGTTAATGTGCCGATGCTTAAGCTGTTCTCACCAAGTAATTGAAGCCCAAAACCAAAACCTATACCGAAACAGAGTGCAAAGAAGATCTGGGTAATTGGCCAAAAAGCCCGGCCACCAATATAAGCACTGCGTTCAAATTTGAGCAACATTGACAACATTTTACGAAATGCAATGGCAGGCCAATGCGCCTGCGACAATGGCTGTAAATCATCCATTGCATGTAATGAATCACCGACAAAACCAAAGATTCGGGCTTTTTCATTTCGTGCAATTAGCCAGCGACGAACAGAAAGTCTGGTTAATTGAATCAACACATACGCCACGAGTATGACGACGATTGCTATGGCAATACCAGCCTGAGGCATGACGCTGAATATAATGACCAATGTCCCTAATGTCAGCGCTACATTAGCAATAGCCTTAAAGCCTGCTTTAGAAATCGTTTTTCCTATAATATCAGCATTACCTTCGATATTTTCCAGCAATTCTCCCTGTGATCGCCGTTCTATTTCCAATACAGGTAAAACTGTCATCACATGGTGAAAGAGCTTATATCTAATGGTATCAGCAATACCCCAACCAGCCTTGGTGCTCATGTAACTGGTTACCAGACTACCGATAACACCAATCGACGCAATAAAAACATAAATGATTGCCAACATGATAAGCTGATCAACAGTCGTTCCTGATGTCGCCTTATCAACATAATTCCTGATAATATAAGGGCCGCTTAGATCGCACGATAATGTAACGGTTAAGGCCAAAAACGCACATACAACTGTCCCCTTAAATGGTACGGCACTCTGTAGCAGTATCCGCCATACAGTTAAATTCTTTGACATGACGCTTTTCATTTTTAGGTTATGGCACCTCATTCAAATTAAAAATGTTATTTGCAACATCAGTATATGCAGCCAACATCAAAGTTATTAATAACAGATCGTTCACAACAGCAAGATCTGGTTCACATTTAGCGAATGTGCAATTATCGCAGAATACCCGCATTTATCACGATCTGATTGAAATGTTTATAAACGCTATCACAAGAAAATAGCCAAAAAATAAAATTAATAGCTTATTCTACCATGTCAATCCCTTTATTAGGTCATTTAACAACCTATCATCAAAAACATTCTCAATATGAATATACCCGTTATCTTTCAAGTTACTTCTTTGTTGGCTGCACTCACTCACCCCGGTCACATAGTTGTCTATGCTCCCGGGGATTCGTTCCCTTGCCGCCGCGATGCATCTTGAAATCCATAGGGTATAATGAACAATAAATAACTTATTCCAATCAATGAATCATAAATGGAGTAAAAAATAGCAATAATTCCACCGAATTATAATGATTTTCACAAATATATCGCGACTATATAAATGAATTCCTATTCAATATTAACGCATCTCAAATAGCTCGTGCAAATAAAAGGGCCTTTCGGCCCAGGTAATCGTTTGCGTAATTAGTCCAAAATAACACCGATACGGCGTGCTACCTCTTCATACGCTTCAATCAGGCCACCAAGACTTTGGCGGAAGCGATCTTTATCCATTTTGTCCAATGTCTCTTTATCCCACAAACGGCTACCATCAGGAGAGAATTCATCCCCTAGAACTATCTGCCCTTTGAACAAACCAAATTCCAGTTTAAAGTCAACCAAAATCAAACCCGCATCATCAAACAATTTGCTCAATACTTCATTGGCCTTGAGGCTCAATTCTTTCATCTCAGCCAAATGTTCTTTGCTAACCCAACCAAAAGTTTCACAATAAGATTCATTCACCATTGGATCGTGCTTAGCATCATTTTTCAGAAACAGATCGAACAGCGGTGGATTCAATACCAAACCTTCCTCAATACCAAGGCGTCTGACCAATGAACCCGCAGCCCGATTACGCACAACACATTCAACCGGCACCATATCCAACTTTTTAACTAATACCTCAGTGTCCGATAATAGTCGTTCCATTTGCGTCGGAATCCCTGCTTCTGCCAATTTGCTCATAATGAAATGGTTAAATTTATTATTCACCATCCCTTTACGATCAAACTGCTCAATACGTTCGCCATCCAATGCTGATGTATCATTACGGAACTCCAGCACTAGCAAATCAGGATCATCCGTGGTGTACACCGTTTTTGCCTTTCCACGATACAACTCAGCTTTTTTTTGCATTTTATATACTCCAGAGATATTACTACTATACAAATACCAAAGATAAATAATAAAACAGATTGCTGACAAAATCCTGCCCAAAGGGCCGATTTTTTCTATATCGAAAAGAAATGATGTGGAGAGGATATTCTTCACACTACGCTAGTTTGTTTTTTTATCCGAGATTTTAGCGATCAAACACTGATTTAAAAAAAAGCGCCCTATCAATAAGTTGGCCTGCATACGCAGGCCTCTTTTCACTTGATTCCATGCAAAGCATTTTCTGTCTGGAGAGAAAGGGGCGAAAATTGACCCGCTCTCAGTTCTGTCAGCGCATAGAGGAGACGTCCCATCCTGCCATTACCATCAGTGAAACCGTGAAAACCGACGACAGCAGCAAAGAGCTGTTTCCCAATCTGAGGATCTGCCTTATCCAATGTCTCTAAATGATGTGCCAGCATTGCTGCACCGCCTATACTGGAAGGAAGGCTCCCACCGCTAATTGCTGGACCACGATAATCACGCTCTATATTTGGAACCAATCTATGATGAAGCTCCTTAAGGACTTGGCTATCAGTGAGATCTTTTCCATTATGGGTATACTCCTTGAGTAGTGCGGTGAAGTTACTCCATTCATTCCCCTTTGAACTGGATGCCTTAAGGATCCAAGCGGCAGCGCGGTCAGCATTATCAGTTAGCTTATTTGGGTTATAAGACTCTTCAGAAAGAATTTCTGCATAAATGCCCTGATTAAGATCTTGCCCTCTTATTACTTCTTGATGATGTTGAGCTGCCAGCAAGTTCTTCTCTTCCATCATCAAAACTGGCTCAAGGCTGGCAACAGCATTAGCAGCCGAAGGTTGCTTACGCAATTGTTCAAGACTGACAAACTCCTGTTTAGGGGCAACCAATTTGTCGGTCAATTGAGCTGTTGCCTGATGTCCCATCAGATCCTGTAATTTTTTACCGGTTTCTGTATTTTGTAGCGACTCTGACATAGTTCGCTGTAGCAAAAGCGTATGTTCAGCCAACATGGCTTCTGTCATTTTATGTGTGTCTACTGTCCTTAATTTCTCTAGTACCTGTTCTGGAGTCTGCAAACTACCATCCTTAAACAACATACGAGCATGGCTAACCGAATCTGTGCTCTGTAGACGCTGCTGTTGCGCCCCTTCGGTAGAAAAGAGAGTTTTAGTCACCTCTTTAGCCACTGAGGCACTACTGCCATGCAAGAAAAATTTACTTACCCCCTCAAAGAAACGGGCAAGTTGATTGCTTTTTGGATGCGTACGCAAAACTTGTTGCAGATCTGCATTAATATGGTATTCATGGCCTGCAATTTGCAATTTACCTTCGTTACGAACCTGCTCTTGTATTTGTGATGAGGCATGTTGTAATGCGGTAAGATTTTTAAATTCGATCATAAATTATTCTCCTGTCATAAGACGACGGCAAGGTATTTTTCTGTGATAGTGATGATGGAAATGTATTTGCCCAAGTAATAAACTCAGACAATTCATGCTCCAACTTATTGGCCGTTAGATGTAGCAAGGGTAATATTCTATACGCAACGACCCCAAGCTCTTGATGCCAACCAACACCAGGTAACTGATTATTTAATGGATTAAGTGCTATATTGAGCAAATAACGAAGAGTGTCAGCATCGGCTGAATCTGGAAGTACCATATCTATCTGGCCAATAATGACTAAATAGTCTTCCTGACGACGCAAAATAACAGGCATAGCGTTATCGATGAGTAAGAAGCAATTTCCCTCTTCATCAAAAGAGAGTCCATCCATACCCAATTTGGCTGCCAGTTCGGTCATTAATATATTAGTGAGATAATCATTCATAGTGGGAAAGAAAATCCAATGATTTTGATGGTTGGATTTTAAGCTTTCAGTAATATGCTGGCTGTCAGATCTAGTCTGTCTTTTGTATATTAACAGCCGATATTAAAAGCGCCCCCTTTTCAGGGGATACCTTTTGGGAAGGAGTTGCGCTGTAGGAAGTCTTCTTAACCTTGCGCCGGGCTCATTTTTCGTACGAATTTTTAATGAAATCAAAGCGCTCACTAAACAGCCAGCGCTTTGTCAATAATATGAGGGGCTTTCCTAGATCTATGATCCTGTGGTCTGGCTGAAAGCCGCCTTCAACGCTGCAACCAATTCATCATTTTGTGATTGGGTCAACGGCTTACCTTTATCACTAATAAACTGTAAGCTGCTCCGGTTATTCAAATCACCAACCTGTAATTTGTAATCACCTTCACTAATGGATGGTTCATTAACACCCATTGATTTCCAACTAGATGAACTGAGACTTTTATAAGTTACAGTAATAGAGCCCGTTGAACGACTGCGGCTACCCACTTTCATACCGACTTTTTCCAGTGCTGCCGGTAATCTATCCCAAACAATATTATAGGGTGCCCGAACAATCATCTGAGGTAATCCAGATGTATCACCACCACTCTGTACATCCAATGAACCTAGATTACGCGCTACAGAGTCATCGCTAATACGTTCACGCTGCTGGTTCACACCTTCAATTAATTCATTGAGCATCAGTGTGTTATAACGTTGGATTTCAAGAGGATCAGTTATCTGATGATCACCTTGTCTCAGCCCTTCATTAGTAACGGATAATTCAATCTGATAGCTCTGGCGTGCAACACTAATACGATGACGAGCCTGATATGGAACATTTTCATCTGCACGCAGCCAATCGATCCAATCAGTTGTCAATGTCTGGCTAGCATCATCACGTTGGCTAACTTGGAAACCTTTTTTCAATAGCACATTGTTAATCTGTGACCACAGATGACTATTCTCAGGAGTGCTTTCAAGTAGCAACTTACTGCTCTTTGCACTGTTTTCAGTACGGGAACCACTCAATAGGGCTAGTGCCTGAGATGGCGGGCGAATATCAAGCGCTTTCCCAACCTGCCCTTGAGAGGCTATTGCTGGAATATCATATTCACCATTCTGCAATGGCAATACCATACCCGCAGGAACTTTCAACGCCTTTCGGGGAGGTGCTTCAAGATATGTCTCATCATCATTGATTTGGCGCTTATAGCTCTGGTCGCTGGAACAAGCTGCCAATAACATGACAAGTGACATACCAGCAACCGTCATCACCTTCGATTTTTGCAACAATATTGCCATTAAAATTCCCTAAATTTTACAATAATCCGGCCATTTTCAAGGCTTTTTCAACTGAGACTTTTCCTGCATCCGTCAATGGCGTCATCGGCAGACGCACGGTGTCATCAGCAATCAAACCCAATTTTTGACATCCCCATTTAACTGGAATCGGATTAGGTTCAACAAATAGCTGACGGTGTAAATCCATCAGGCGATTATTTAACTTACGCGCCTCTGCAAACTGGCCGTTTAATGCCAATTCACAAAACTTAGCAACGTCAGGCGCTGCAATGTTTGCAGTAACAGAAATAACCCCTTTACCACCGAGCTGAATAAAATCCAACCCACTTGCATCATCACCACTTAATAAGATGAAACTATCATCATTAACCAATTCTTGGATTTGACTAACACGATTTAAGTTCCCTGTAGCTTCTTTAATTGCGACAATATTTTTAATCTTCGCCAAACGCGCTACAGTTAATGGCAGCAGATCACACCCGGTACGAGAAGGCACATTATACAAAATTTGTGGTAAATCCGTATTTTCAGCAATCGTTTTAAAATGCTGATATAAACCTTCCTGCGACGGCTTATTATAATAAGGCGTTACCGTTAGGCAACCAACAACGCCACTGTTTTCAAAACGTTTCGTTAGGGATATTGCCTCAGCAGTCGCATTTGCACCTGTTCCGGCAATAACCGGAATACGCCCATCAGCCAATTCTATGGTTGTCAAAACAACATCACCGTGCTCATCATGACTCAATGTGGCAGATTCTCCGGTTGTCCCTACCGAGACTATCGCTGATGTCCCACTAGCAACATGGTAATCGATTAACTTTTTCAAACTGGCCTTATCAACCTGACCACTCGCATCCATTGGTGTTACCAGCGCAACAATGCTACCTGTAAATTCAAATCTCCCGCTAGACATTACATAACCCCCTATACAAACAAGAGCTCCATGGTACTTTTTAGTCATTCAGAAGGAAACTATTTAACACAGGATTTCAATGAATTTTGTTAATACCAGATAACCTCTGTTAAAAAGATGTGATAACCAAAGTAATTTATTGAAATTCAATGATAGAGAATGGGAATACCATATACCCTATGGATTTCAAGATGCATCGCGACGGCAAGGGAGTGAATCCCCGGGAGCATAGCAAACGATGTGACCGGGGTGAGCGAGTGCAGCCAACAAAGAGGCAACTTGAAGGATAACGGGTATAGAGCAACTTTGATGCAATTGACCTTGGCAGCATAGCCTTTTTATGTTTACCTTAACGAAACCACAGTAGAGAAGGAAAAGTGACTTTGCCACAATCAGAACAACATTTTCTCGTTATAACCGCTTTAGGTGCTGACCGTTCTGGTATCGTCAACACCATTACTCGTCTTGTGAGTGAGTGTGGTTGTAACATTGAAGACAGCCGCTTAGCCATGTTTGGCGAGGAATTCACCTTCATTATGCTACTTTCCGGTAGCTGGAACGCTATCACAATGATTGAATCCTCACTGCCACAGAAAGGGGCCGAGCTCGATCTTCTTATCGTCATGAAACGCACAAAGTGCGATACCCACACAACATTTCCTGCTACGGTTTCCGTTAAGGTTGATGTTGATGATTCATCCGGTATTGTTGAGCAGTTTACTAATCTGTTTACTACACAGGATTTTAATATTGCTGAACTGGTATCAAAAACACATCCACCAGAAGGCAATATCCCTGCTCGATTGCAAATCCAAATTACCGCCCACAGCCTATTAGAGGATGATGGCATAATTATTAAGCAGGCGTTTAATAAGTTATGTACAGATCTAAATGCACAAGGCAGTATTAGTATTCTTGAACCACTTTAGTTGAAAGATTAAACGGAGAATACGGGATGAACCCATTGAAAGCCGGTGATAAGGCCCCTCAGTTCAGCCTTCCTGACCAAGATGGAGAAACAATCAATTTATCTGATTTCGAAGGCCAGCGTGTTTTAGTCTATTTTTACCCTAAAGCAATGACTCCTGGTTGTACTGTACAAGCCTGTGGTCTGCGCGATGAAATGGATACATTAAAGGATTCAGGTGTAGAAGTGCTAGGCATTAGCACAGATAGCCCAAGTAAATTGTCACGCTTTGTGGAGAAAGAAATGCTGAACTTCACATTATTGTCCGACGAGGATCACCAAGTTGCTGAACAGTTTGGTGTCTGGGGCAAGAAACAATTTATGGGAAAAACCTACGATGGTATCCACCGTATCAGTTTCCTGATTGATACCAACGGTAATATTGAGCACGTTTTTGATAAATTTAAGACCAGTGATCATCACCAAATCGTGGTGGATTATCTGAAACTGCACCCTTAAATAGAAAATGACTCAAAACTTAATCACGCTCATTTAACAGCTCAAGATGCCAGGGGCAAGTACGGGAGGGATATCACCACCCGTGCTTCCTCTAATAACGGGTACCAGCATCATTAAAAATAAATTTACTCTTTTATTTCATCGTCTCCTATTATAACGATCTCTTCCGGCCAGGCTTGGATCACCGCTTTAATCAGCGTCGCCAGCGGAATAGCAAAAAATACGCCCCAAAACCCCCACAAACCACCAAAAGTAATCACAGAGAGAATGATGACCAACGGGTGTAAGTTTACGGCTTCAGAGAATAAAATCGGCACCAGCAAGTTACCATCCAGCCCCTGAACAACCAAATAAGCAATAATCAAAGTCCAGAAATCTGTTCCGACTCCCCATTGAAATAGCGCAACCAGTACAACAGGAATCGTGACAATCAACGCACCCACATAAGGAATTAACACTGATAGCCCAACCAAAACAGAAAGCAGCAATGAATAATCCAATCCAAGAAATGCAAACACCGCGTAGGTACAAATACCGACGATCACCATCTCGGTGACTTTACCCCGAATATAGTTAGTGATTTGCTGGTTCATCTCGCGCCATACCTGCCCGGCCAAAATGCGGTTACGTGGCAGGACCCGTTGCAATGCTTGCAACATCTGGTTTTTATCTTTTAGCAAGAAGAAGGCCATCAGTGGCACAAGAATCAGATAGATAGCCAGCGTTAACAGACCAATCAGCGAAGCCACCGAAAATTTCACTACAGACTCTCCGGCAATTGAAATCTTACTGCGCAAATTTTCGGCCATCATATCAATAATGCCAGCATCAACCAACGCCGGATAACGGGCTGGTAATGTCTGAGCATATTCATTAAACCGATTAAGCATATTGGGTATATCTGACAACAGATTAATTCCCTGCTGCCATACAGTTGGCGCCACAATCAAGATGACCAACAAACTAATACTGGAAAAAATAATCAGCACAATACAAACAGCCACTGTGCGCGAACACCCCAGTTTTTCAAGTTTAGCCGTTGGCCATTCCAACAAATAGGCAAGAACAATCGCCACCAGCAAAGGTGTCAAAATGCCATGTAAGAAATAAATAATGCAAAACCCTGCCAACAGGATGACAAATAACGCAATAACTTGCGGATCAGTAAACCGACGGCGATACCACTGTATAATCATATCCAGCATTGACCAGGCTCCTTGATAGCAATATTCATATTTCTATTTTTCTTAAAAATTGTACTAATTGATTAATTTTAAGGTACCCTTGTTTATCATACACGCATTATCTAAAACGATGGTCAAATGAGAGCATTTTTGTTTCATGAAAATAATGTCTAATCAATCTCTGACAGCAATATTAATCAGCACATTATTGCTAACAAGCTCCCCTGTTCTCAGCGCCTCTATTGAAGATTCACTGCCGGATATCGGTACCACGGCAGGTTCAATCCTGAGCATCAATCAGGAACTGGCAATGGGCGATTTCTACGTTCGCCAGATACGTAACAACGCTCCGCTGATTTATGACCCATTATTGACACAATACATTAATGCCCTTGGACAAAGGCTAGTAGCTCATGCAGACTCAGTTAAAACGCCTTTCCATTTCTATCTGATTGATAACCCGAATATCAACGCTTATGCTTTCTTTGGCGGTAATGTCGTACTCCATGCTGCACTTTTTCGTTATAGTCGTAATGAAAGCGAGCTTGCCTCGGTAATGGCTCACGAAATTTCCCACGTTACTCAACGCCACCTGGCACGAATGATGGAAGATCAGCAACGTACAGCACCGCTAGCCTGGGCGGGTACGTTGGGTTCTATTCTTTTGCTAATGGCGAGCCCACAAGCAGGGATGGCAGCCCTCAGCGGCACTATTGCCGGTATACAACAAGGCATGATCAGTTTTACTCAATCCAATGAACAAGAAGCTGATCGTATTGGCATGCAGACATTACGTAGAGCTGGCTTTGATCCTCAAGGTATGCCAGATTTTATGCAGATCATGGTAGATCAAACCCGTTACAGTTCTAAGCCACCAGAAATGTTACTCACTCACCCGTTACCGGACAGCCGCCTTGCTGATGCACGTAACCGTGCTAATCAATACCCGGCCCAAAACATTCCACAATCTCAAGATTTTCTGTTCGCCAGAGTTCGTGTTATGGGCATGTACACCACCGAGCAACGCGGCTATCTTGAGCAAATTTTAGAAAACTACCGTAGAGGCACAGCTAAAGAGCAACTTGCCGCTGCTTATGGCCGGGCAATCTTGCTTTCTCAAGATAAAAAATACCCTGAGGCACGGGCTATTTTAGAACCACTGTTAGCAAAACAACCGGATAATGTCTGGTTCATTGACACAATGACTGATATCGACATTGAACAGAACCGAATTGCTCAGGCTATCACCCGGTTACAGAACGCTTTGCAGAAACAAAAGGACAATTTGGTATTGCAAATCAATCTCGCTAATGCACTTATTCACGCAAAACAATATCAACAGGCTTTAAAACTACTTCATCGCTATACATTCAATAATCCAGATGATCCCAACGGTTGGCACCTGATAGCCGAAGCCGCCGCCAAACAAGGTAAACGCCATGAAGAATTATCAGCACAAGCTGAAGAAATGGCACTTCGCGGTCAGTTTGACAATGCTATCAAATACCTCAGCAGTGCCAGTGCACTCGTAAAATTAGGTAGTTACGATCAAGCACGTTATGATGCTCGTATCGATCAATTACGCCAGCTACAACAGCGTTACAGTCAATACAAACGTTAAGGAATTCTCATGCAACAGGTGACGATTTATCATAATCCCCGCTGCTCAAAAAGCCGTGAAACTTTGACACTTATTGAAGAACGGGCAATTAAGCCACAGATTATTCTCTATCTGGAGGCTCCTCTCACGGTAGAGCAATTATCCATTCTGCTAGAACAGCTTGGTTTTCATGATGCACGCCAATTGATGAGAACGAAAGAAGATCTATACAAGGAGTTGAATCTGGCTGATGAAAAACTCACTCAGCATGATTTACTGAAAGCGATGATTGTCAATCCTAAACTGATTGAGCGCCCAATCGTGGTTTGCGGTGATAAAGCCAGACTTGGACGCCCACCGGAAAAAGTAAAAGAAATTCTTGATTGATAAGAATATACCCAATGGATTTCAAGATGGATCGCGGCGGCAAGGGAGCGAATCCCCGGGAGCATAGATAACTATGTGGCCGGGGTGAGCGAATGCAGTCAACAAAGAGGCAACTTAAAAGATGACGGGTATAGATGTGATATCACCATCACCTTTAAAGGTGCAAAATATCCTTCACAAATGGAATCGTCAGCTTGCGCTGGGCCACTATCGAAGCGTGATCTAACTGATTCAATGCCATAAACAGGGTCCGCATTTCTCTGTCTAATCTTTTCAGTAAAAAGCGCCCTACATCTTCCGGCAATTCAAAACCGCGTAACTTCGCTCGCAATTGCAAGGCTTGTAATTTCTCATCATCGGAAAGCGGTTGTAATTTATAAATTTGCCCCCAATCCAGACGAGAAGCCAAATCAGGTAACTTAAGATTAATCTGGCGAGGTGGCCGATCGCCGCTAATAAGCAAACAAGTGCGGCCAATCTCCAGAATGCGATTATAAAGATTAAAAATCGCCATTTCCCACTCTTCATCACCAGCAATACTCTCAATATTATCGATACAAACCAGTGATAAGTGTTCCATGCCATCAAGCACCTCAGGGATAAAATAGGCACGTTTATCCAGCGGAACATAACCCACAGCTTCATCTTTCAGGGACAATTCAGCACAGGCGGCATGCAACAAATGACTTCGGCCCCCACTATCACGGGACCAGAAATAAATATAGCTGCCATGCGGCTGATTAATGGCCAATTTGATTGCAGCTAACAGGGTGGCATTTTCCCCCGGAAAGAAACTGGCAAAAGTTTCATCATCGGGAAGATACAAAGGTAACGAAAGCTGCGATGGTGTGTTCAGAAGCACCTCAAACAGAGCTGGTAATAAACGCCAACAAGTTTATCACAGAAAATAGTTGTAAATGAACTGTATAGGTAAATAATAAAAAAACTATTTTTAGGATTCAATAAGTTAAATCCTTTTCAGGCTCAGAAGCGCATAATATCTCGTCATAGCACAGAACAGACCGCAAACGCCTATAAAATATTCTACATGTAACAACATGAAAAATTTAAGTTTTCAGTCCTATGTTATTTAAGAAAAAGCTATCAGATAGTGAGTTTTATTCATTCTTAGCAGAGATCAATGTAATCGCTCTTTACTGATAACAAAAAGGCGATGATAGTGATAATCCTTGTCATGGCCCCAGCAATAGTTAGCCCAGGTTACATAGAAGTCATCCCATGAGGTAATCAGGCTCAGTGGACGCTCCTCTTTGGTGCCATCAGAAACATACACATGATAGCCATTAATACTGATAGCCCAAGCAATCATACGTTCCCAAAACCTACGTCCATCTAGCGTTTGCTCACTGTCAGACACAATGATGGAGTATCTTTCAAGGAAAAACCTAAAAAACTCTTGTGGCAAACCTCTCACTGCCCCGTCATGTTGAGGAAGAACTGTACACCACACCAGTATCTGTGTGCATGTTTTCTTCGATGGAACAATATGTTCCATGAATTCGAGCTTTACCACGTAAACCGTCTCCGGCATATCTGCATCAGTCACCAATCTATATTGATTGCCAGAAACAGATGCCAGCAAACGGTAACCATATGGCGTAACAAATCCAGGCAGAGAAAAGTCTTGCACCCCGCGTTCAATGAAAGCTTGGGTGTGTTCTACATTTTTCTCTGTCATGTTAAGTTTGATATCGAAATCTGATTCAGAGATTAACTTTAGCATTGCTTCATCACTAGTTGCCAATACTTACTGTATCCAAACATTCACCCTTATTCCATCAGTGAAAAATCTCGCTGCAACATCCTATACAACCTAAAATTTTCACACTCTGTACAATACAAACGAAGATCACACTCTATCGCTATTCCTTAAACTATTCTTGATTAATATGCGAACAAAATCGCAACATATTTAACATAAGTTGCTAGTCTTAATAAACAGTGAAAGTTCTCATCAACCACTTATCCCATAAGAAACGATATAACAAACTGGAGACTGAACAATGAAAAAAATCCTATTGTGTTGTGCGGCCGGTATGTCCACCAGCATGCTAGTACAACGCATGCAGGCAGAAGTGATAAAACGGGCATTGGACATTGAGATCAAGGCTGTTCCCACGGTTGAATTAGAACACCTGATAGCCGACGCTGACGTTATTTTACTCGGCCCACAGGTGAGATATCAATTGGCCCATTTTTCCGCTATTGCCAAACCACTCGGTAAACCAATAGACGTTATTGACATGATGGATTATGGCACTCTTCGTGGTGATAAGGTTCTCGATAAGGCATTAAGCCTGTTGGAATAAACAATTTCATCATCACGCGGAGTACCCTCATGAGTCTCTATACCTCTTTTATGCGTGTCTTAGAAAACCACATTATCCCGTTTGCCGGGCGAATCGGTAACCAGCGGCATATTACAGCAATGCGTGACGGCTTTATCTCAGCCATGCCATTTTTGATCATCGGCAGCATGATGTTAATTGTGGCAAATCCCCCCTTCGATTTACAGACTACATCCTCATTCGGCCAGGCTTGGTTATCCTTTGCCAAAACTCACTGGGACACCATCACAATGCCTTACTTTATGACGATGGGATTAATGAGTGTCTTTGTTTCGGTCGGTACCGCCTACAGTTTAGCTAAATCCTACGGTCTGGACGGGTTAACTTCGGCTTTACTATCACTCATGGCGTTTTTGCTAGCAGCAGCACCACAAATAGAAAACAAAATAGCACTCGATTTCCTCGGTGGCGCAGGTGTATTTACCGCATTAATTTGCGCTATCTGGTCAGTTGAACTAACACGTTTACTAAAAAAATATAACATCACCATCCGAATGCCAACACAAGTGCCACCAGCCATTGCCCGTTCTTTTGAACTTCTATATCCAGTCATAGGTATCTTGTTAACCGTTTATCCTGCCAGCTTGCTATTACAGAGTGAATTCAATCTACTTATTCCCGCAGCCATAATGCAGATGTTCCAACCCCTCATTTCCGTCGGTGATACTCTGCCTGCCATTATACTGGCGCTACTCATTGCTAACTTACTGTGGTTTGCCGGTATTCATGGCGCCAACATTGTCACTGGCTTGATGGCCCCTATTTTTATGGCAAATATTGCTACCAATGCAACATTAATGGCCCACGGTACTGCTGCAACACAAATTCTCACCGATCCTTACTGGGCGTTTTATATCTGTATTGGCGGCTCTGGTTCTACGTTGGTTCTGGCGATTCTGTATCTGCGCAGCCGCTCTATACATTTGCGTACTATCGGAAAATTGAGCGTGGTTCCATCCATATTCAATATTAACGAACCACTGCTGTTTGGTTCACCGATTGTGATGAATCCGACCTTATTTATTCCACTATTGGTTGTGCCACTGGTCAATGCAGTATTGTCCTACAGCGTCCTGCATCTTGATCTGGTGCATAAAATGGTCGCCATTTCGCCCTGGACTACGCCGGCACCCATCGGCGCAATGATTTCCGCCGCTTGGGATTATCGGGCGGCAGTGCTAGTTATCATACTCACGATAATCGATCTCTTTATCTGGTATCCCTTCTTCAAAATTTATGAAAAACAATTGATCGACGAAGAAAATAAACAGCAAGAAAACACAGCATCCACAGGTGTAGAAACTCAATCCCAACCCTAATTTTCGGAGGATTTACACATGGATTTAGAACAAGCTATTGATTTAGAAAAAACTATTGATTTAGAAAAAACTATTGATTTAGAAAAAACTATTGTAGAACTGCTGGTTTATGCCGGAAGCGCACGCAGTCATGCACTAATGGCATTACAACATGCCAGAAACGGTGATTTTCAAACAGCACAAACACTGATGGCTGAATCTCAACAGGCGATCAAAGAAGCACACACCATTCAGACTACCCTAATTGGATTAGATGAAGGCTGCGGTAAATTACCTGTCAATCTCATCACCGTCCATGCGCAAGATCATTTAATGAACGCAATGGTTATTCAAGATCTTGCCAGCGATATGATTGAACTCTATCGCCGAATGTCATCACAAGAGGAAAAAACATGAAACAAATCAAAATAGCCATTATTGGTGGCGGTAGCAGCTACACACCTGAATTAGTCGAAGGGCTTATTCAACATAAAAAAGAGATTCCACTATCTGAACTGGCACTAGTTGACATTGACAGTGGAAAACAGAAAGTAGAAATTATCGCCGCGCTTACTCGCCGTATGTTAGCTCGTTACGGCATGGAACACGTTATTGTCAGCGTCCATTTCACACCAGATAACGCCATTCGCGGTGCCAATTTTATTTTAACTCAACTACGGGTCGGTCAGCTTCCGGCTCGCGTTGCGGACGAGCGTCTGGGGCTAAAATATGGCTTGATCGGTCAGGAAACTACTGGCGTAGGTGGCTTTGCCAAAGCATTACGCACCATCCCCGTATTGCTAGATATTGCCCATAAAGTTGAGCAACTTGCACCCGACGCATGGATTATTAACTTCACCAATCCAGCCGGGATCGTTACCGAAGCGATTTCCCGCTATAGCAAAGCAAAAATTATCGGCCTATGTAATGTCCCGGTTACCATGCATCACATGATAGCGAATATGCTACAACGCCCTTATCAGGACGTGCAGTTACACTTTGCCGGGCTGAATCATATGGTCTGGGTACATCAAGTACTGGTTTCAGGTCAGGATAAAACTCAACAGGTACTTGATATGCTATGCAATGGTGCAATCTTAACCATGAATAATATTCAAGAAGCACCCTGGCCCCCGCCGCTACTCAAGGCACTAGGCGCCATCCCCTGCCCTTATCATCGCTACTTCTACCAAACCCGCAATATGTTACAGGAGGAGCGCGAGGCTGCGTTCGAGCAAGGCACACGAGCAGAACAGGTCATGAAAGTAGAACAGGAACTATTTGAACTGTATGCGGATCCAGAACTCGATCACAAGCCAGAACAACTCAGTTTCCGCGGTGGTGCATTCTATTCTGAGGTTGCACTGGATCTGATTTGCGCCATCCATAACAATCTCAATAGTCAATTGGTGGTCAATACCACAAACCACGGCGCTATTCGAGGTTTACCGGACGATGCTGTCATTGAAACTAATTGTATTATTAATGCAGAAGGTGCCCACCCGCTGACGTTCGGCCGCCTGCCTGACAGTATGTATGCTCTAACACAACAGATAAAAACCTATGAACGCTTAACGATCAAAGCAGCGATTCATGGCGATCGCAATGCTGCACTGTTGGCACTGATCACCAACCCGCTGGTTGCCGATATAGACATTGCTTCACCACTATTGGATGACGTATTAACGATAAACCGTGATTATCTGCCACAATTTCAATGAATAAGCGGTACCTGATCAGTTAATTTGAAATCAGAACAAACATAAAATTAAAGCGATATCTGTTACTTCTGACTAATAGATATCGCTAACTGACTTTGTAACCTCTTTTTTTTGCGGCGCCGTACGCATTTATCTTTCACATTAATGCACAAGAAACTTGACTTATTTGATATTTGTAACTACTGTTAGTTACATTATTGAGGGAAAGGAAGAGTACATGAGCAAAGCAGAGAAACTGATAGAAAAGTTTCTTAATAGCCAAAAAACTTTTGAATGGTCTGAACTTGTTGTGTTATTAAGCCTATTAAACTATGAGAAACAAGAAAAGCAAGGTTCGAGGGTACGATTCTTCAATGAATCATTGAATCACACGATTTTAATGCACCGCCCTCATCCTGAAAATTACATTAAAGGTGGTACACTAAAAGCCGTGAAACAGACTTTAAAAGAAGTGGGGTTGATATGAAATATTTAAAATATAAAGGTTATTTAGGTACAATTGAATTTGACCTGGAAAACAATACTCTTTTTGGTAAATTGGAATATATCCGCGATTTAGTGACTTATGAAGCAAAAACAATTGCAGAATTGGAAAATGAATTTAAAATCTCGGTTGATTTGTATTTGCAAGACTGCAAGGAATTAAATAAGAATCCTGATATACCATATAAAGGGATTTTTAATGTTAGAGTTAATCCAGAATTGCATAGAAAAATTGCAGAACTAGCACTTGAAGAAGATGTGACGATTAACGCTTTCGTGAATCAAGCGCTAGAAAATGAAGTCAGTAAACATTATGTAGGGCCTTAATAGCCCCATCGGATTAATGATAAAAGTCTAGCTATCGGGACCAATTCTTTGATCTAATAGAGAAACTGGAAAATGGGTATCTTGATATACTAAAAGACCCCACACTAAACAAATCTGATACCCTAGATAATGGCTTTCTTTTGTATCTACTTAGTAGATACTCATACGGTTATAATGTATACCCTATGGATTTCAAGATGCATCGCGATGGCAAGGGAGCGAATCCCCGGGAGCATAGATAACTATGTGACCGGGGTGAGTGAGTGCAGCCAACAAAGAAGCAACTTGAAAGATGACGGGTATATATTTACTAGACATGAAGAAGCATTTATGGAGGCATAGATATGCGCACTCAAGCAGTTTTGCAAAAATGGGGAAACAGTATTGCTCTGCGATTATCGGGAAATCTGAAAACGATACCTAATTTTGAAGCGGGTGATATCGTAAACATTAACATCAGTGAAGAAGGATTAGTTATTCAAAAAGCCGTCAAGAAACGGTTGACCGAGTCTGATTTATTAAATGGCTTATCCGCTTACACTGCGCATGCTGATGAACTGGCAGCTCCGAATCACAAGGAACTTAATTACTGATGTTCGTACCTAAACGTGGTGGTATTTGCTTTCCTGATCTCCTCCACGGAATAAGATTAATTACTCAACCCATCCCCGCCCTGATTAAATCATTCAAAGCGGGGAAATGAATCGAATTTATTGCTTCAATTAATTATTTTGCTTAACAGACCCAACAGAAGATTCAATATACCGTTCTTCGGGACGGAAAACCGTGACCAAGCGGAAAATCAAACTCATACCGATACCAACAATCGTTGCCAGCGCCATACCTTTAAGTTCAGCAACACCGATATTAATTTTCGCCCCACTGACACCGATGATAAGAATAACGGAAGTCAGAATAAGATTTTGTGCTTTGTTGTAATCTACTTTGGAATCAATCAGCACCCGAATACCTGATGCACCAATCACCCCATAAAGCAACAGAGAAACACCGCCCATGACCGGAACCGGTACGGCCTGAATGGCCGCCGCCAATTTACCGACACAGGAGAGCAGAATCGCCAATACCGCAGCGCCGCCAATAACCCAGGTACTGTAAACTTTGGTAATTGCCATGACACCAATATTCTCGCCATAAGTCGTATTTGGCGTTGAACCAAAAAAACCGGAAATCACGGTTGAAAAACCATTTGCGAACATAGAACGGTGCAAACCCGGCTCTTTTAGCAAATCTTTCTTCACAATATTCGCCGTTACAACTAAATGACCAACATGCTCAGCGATAACCACCAGCGCCGCAGGCAAGATCGTCATAATAGCGAACCATTCAAAACGTGGTGTATAAAAAGTTGGCAATGCAAACCACGGTGCTTCACGTACCGGCGTCAGGTCAACTACCCCCATCAGGAACGCCAACGCATAACCTACCAATACGCCAATAAGAATCGGGATAATAGCCAGGAATCCACGGAACATCACTGAACCAAGAATGGTTACCGCCAGCGTTACCAGAGAAATAGTCAATGTTGTTGAATCAATATCGGCACCTTCCGCCGGACGCAAACCCGCCATATCTGCAGCAACACCGGCAAGTTCCAGACCGATAACCGCAACAATCGCCCCCATTGCCGCAGGTGGAAACAGCACATTAATCCAACTTCGCCCTGCTACCTTAACAATCAGTGAAACCAGACAAAACAGTACGCCACATAAAATAAAACCGCCCAAGGCTAATTCATATCCTAGAGGCAACAACAATAAGACCGGAGAAATAAAAGCAAAGCTCGATCCCAAATACGCCGGAACCTTTCCTTTACAAATCACCAGATATAACAATGTACCGATACCATTAAATAGCAGAACTGTCGCCGGGTTGATTTTAAACAAAATCGGCACCAATACCGTCGCACCAAACATAGCAAAAAGATGTTGGAAGCTGAGTGGAATGGTCTGTAAAAAAGGAGGCCGCTCATCTACCCCAATCGTGCGACGGGTCATCTTATTTATCCTCTTAATATTATCGCGTCAGGACCAAAAAAAGCCGACTCAACAGTCGGCTAACTTATTATTTCGTACCAAATATCTTATCGCCTGCATCCCCCAGGCCGGGCACAATGTATCCCTGTTCATTGAGTCTCTCATCAATAGAAGCTGTATACAGTTCCACATCAGGATGGGCTTTTTCCAACGCGGCAATACCTTCAGGAGCAGCCACCAAAACTAGCACTTTAATCGACTGACAGCCTGCTTTTTTCAATAAATCGATAGTTGCAATCATGGAACCACCGGTTGCCAACATCGGGTCAACCAACAGCGCCATACGTTCATCAATATTGGAAGCCAACTTCTGAAAATAAGGGACAGGTTCTAAGGTTTCTTCATTACGATAAACCCCTACGACGCTAATCCGGGCACTGGGAACATTCTCTAATACGCCATCCATCATCCCCAATCCCGCACGCAAAATAGGTACGACAGTTATTTTTTTACCTTTAATCTGCTCAACTACCACCGGACCACACCAGCCATCAATAGTGACTTTTTCTGTTTCTAAATCAGCAGTTGCTTCATAAGTCAAAAGGCTTCCAATTTCTGCGGCCAGTTCACGAAAGCGTTTGGTGCTGATATCATGCGCTCGCATCAGACCGAGTTTATGTTTAACAAGTGGGTGATTCACCTCAACGATCTTCATGGACCTCTCCTACTGTATGTCATGTCGCCAGCAGACAAAAAAACGGCGAGATTATACCGTCTTTTACCCATAACACCACTACCAATCCGTTGATTTTCATCAAACATAGCCCTAATTGCCGAGAACCGAGATCCTAAACAAGAGTCTCGCAAACGTTTGCTTAGACTGTTAGAATTGCTACTATTCTGTCTTAATTTATCAAACGCAACCGCCTTGGGGGCTTCGAGTGACCAACAAAACCTCTCTCAGTTATAAAGATGCCGGTGTCGATATCGACGCCGGTAATGCCTTAGTCAACCGTATTAAAGGTGTTGTAAAACAGACCCGTCGCCCAGAAGTAATGGGCGGTTTAGGTGGGTTTGGCGCTTTATGTGCATTACCACAAAAATACCGCGAGCCAATTCTGGTTTCTGGTACTGATGGTGTCGGCACCAAGTTGCGTCTGGCAATGGATCTCAAACGCCATGACACTATCGGCATTGACTTAGTTGCAATGTGCGTCAATGACCTGGTTGTTCAAGGTGCGGAACCCCTGTTTTTCCTTGATTACTATGCAACCGGGAAACTGGATGTTGATACGGCTGCCAGCGTTATCAGCGGTATCGCAGAAGGCTGTCAATTATCCGGCTGTGCTCTGGTTGGCGGCGAAACCGCAGAAATGCCGGGAATGTACCACGGTGAAGATTATGATGTTGCCGGTTTCTGCGTTGGCGTGGTTGAAAAATCAGAAATCATTGATGGCAGTAAAGTTCAGGCGGGTGATGCCTTGATTGCCCTCGCCGCCAGTGGCCCTCACTCAAACGGCTATTCTCTGATACGCAAAATTCTGGCCGTCAGCAACACCGATCCAGAAGCAACCGAGCTTGAAAGTAAATCATTGGCAGATCACCTACTCGCCCCGACAAAAATTTATGTGAAATCCCTTTTATCCTTGATTGAACAGGTTGATATTCACGCTATTGCTCATCTAACCGGTGGCGGTTTCTGGGAAAATATTCCGCGTGTCCTGCCTGAAAATACCCAAGCACAGATTAACGAATCCAGTTGGCAATGGCCGGCCATATTTAACTGGCTGCAACAGACAGGCAATGTCAGCCGTCATGAAATGTACCGTACATTCAACTGTGGTGTTGGAATGGTGATTGCCTTACCACCAACAGCCGTTGAACAGGCGATTGAATTACTCACTGCTGCCGGTGAGAAAGCCTGGCAAATCGGCACTATCGCGACACTGAAAGAGGGTGAACAACAGGTTGTCATTCAATGAAAAATATCGTTGTACTCATCTCTGGCAGCGGCAGCAATCTCCAAGCGGTGATTGATGCCTGCCAGCAGAACAGAATCAATGGGCAGGTTTGCGCGGTATTGAGTAATACAGCAAATGCTTACGGTCTGTTACGCGCTAAACAGGCGGATATTCCCACCCATGTTATTAGCCCGAAAAACTATACAGATCGTCAGACTTATGATGAAGCGCTAAAACACACGATTGATCAGTATCAACCAGATTTGCTGGTCCTCGCGGGTTATATGCGTATTCTGACGCCAGATTTTGTGCAACATTATCTTGGCCGCCTGTTAAACATTCATCCTTCTCTGTTACCCAAATATCCTGGTCTGCATACTCACCGCAAAGCAATAACAAATGGAGATACAGAACACGGCACTTCCGTCCATTTTGTAACAGAAGAGTTGGATGGCGGCCCGGTAATCTTACAAGCTAAAGTTCCTATTTTTGCCGGGGATCAGGAGAATGAGGTTGTTAAACGGGTTCAGACTCAGGAACACAACATTTATCCATTAGTTATCAACTGGTTTATCGAAGGGCGCCTAAGTATGGTTAATGGCAAAGCGTATCTGGATGGAAAGATCCTCCCTCCAGAAGGCTATGCCGCAGAATAATCTATTTATACCCTATGGATTTCAAGATGGATCGCGGCGGCAAGGGAGTGCAGCCAACAAAGAGGCAACTTGAAAGATAACGGGTATATTAACGGCTAATTACAGTGCTGTGGTAACATACCCGGCACTGCGAACTATGATTAATTATGTTCCTTTTTTATTAAAAACACTGAGGTGTCAAATGTCTGGTGGTTCTCATACCTCACCTGTTAGGTTACGTCCCCTTGAGCGGGAAGATCTCCCTTTTGTCCATCAATTAGATAACAATGCTAGCGTCATGCGTTACTGGTTCGAAGAACCTTATGAAGCTTTCGTTGAACTGTGCGATCTCTATGACAAACATATTCACGACCAAAGCGAGCGCCGGTTTATTATCGCCAGTTCTGACGCCAAAGTGGGTTTGGTTGAATTAGTCGAAATCGACTATATCCATCGCCGGTCAGAATTTCAGATTATTATCGATCCCACCTATCAGGGCCAAGGCCATGCAACCAAAGCGGCAAAACTGGCAATGGAATATGCATTTTCCGTACTTAATCTGTATAAACTCTACCTGATTGTTGATAAAGAGAATGTCAAGGCCATTCACATCTATAATAAGCTAGGTTTCTATACTGAGGGCGAATTAATAGACGAATTCTTTATTAATGGCAGTTACCGCACCGCCATTCGCATGTGCGTTTTCCAACATCAATATTTTGCCTCCAAGGAAGATGAAAAAATGAGTCAGCAACTACTGACGAGAAGATAGCGATAAACGACGCCCCGTCGTATTCAAAGTTTCAATACTTTTACCTCAACACCTGGAGTAACAATGTCCCAAGACAGGCTCTATACCGATAAAGAACTTAGTTGGTTATCATTCAACGAACGTGTGCTTCAAGAAGCGGCGGATAAGAGCAATCCACTAATAGAACGGATGCGGTTCCTTGGTATTTACTCCAATAATCTGGATGAATTTTACAAAGTCCGTTTTGCTGATGTAAAACGACGAATATTAATTAATGAAGAACGAGGATCAGCCACCAGCGCCCGAAATGTATTGAAAAAAATTCAAGCTAAAGTGGCTAAAACCGATCAAGAATTTGATGTGCTCTATAATGAACTGTTATTAGAAATTGCTCGCAATCAAATTTTTCTCATCAATGAACGACAAATTTCCCCCAATCAACAAATCTGGTTACGCCAATATTTTCGTCAACATCTGCGGCCACACATTACACCAATTCTGATCAATCCAGAAACCAACCTGGTTGAATTTCTAAAAGATGACTACACTTATCTGGCAGTTGAAATTGTCCACAGCCAGAATATTCAATATGCACTATTGGAAATTCCGTCAGATAAGGTGCCACGTTTTGTTAACTTGCCGCCCGAAATGCCACACCGCCGCAAATCAATGATCCTGTTAGACAATATTATGCGTTATTGCCTTGATGAAATTTTCAAAGGCTTTTTCGATTATGATTCACTGAACGCCTATTCAATGAAAATGACCCGTGATTCTGAATATGATTTAGCAACAGAGATGGAATCAAGCTTGCTCGAACTCATGTCATCCACGCTGAAACAGCGGCTGACAGCGGAACCCGTAAGATTCGTTTATCAACGAGAAATGCCAGATGAAATGGTAGAATTACTGCGTAGCAAACTTGGCTTGTCAAACAATGACTCGGTGATTGCTGGCGGACGCTATCACAATTTTAAAGATTTCATTAAATTCCCCAATGAGGGGAAGAGAAACCTACTCAATAAACCTTTGCCAAGATTACGACACACTTGGTTTGATAATTTCCGCAATGGTTTTGATGCGATTCGTGAACAAGATGTGCTGCTCTATTATCCCTATCACACCTTTGAACACGTATTGGAATTATTACGTCAGGCGTCTTTCGACCCGAGTGTACTCTCCATCAAAATTAATATTTATCGAGTAGCAAAAGACTCCCGCATTATTGATTCCATGATCCATGCTGCCCATAACGGTAAAAAAGTGACCGTCGTGGTTGAATTACAGGCTCGATTTGATGAAGAAGCCAATATTCATTGGGCCAAACGGCTCACCGAAGCGGGTGTACATGTTATTTTCTCAGCACCGGGACTAAAAATTCACGCAAAACTGTTTGTTATTTCCCGTCTGGAAGGTGAAGAAATTGTTCGCTATGCCCATATTGGTACCGGTAATTTTAATGAAAAAACCGCTCGCCTCTACACCGACTACTCCTTGTTGACCGCAAATCCCAAAATTACTAACGAAGTGCGCCGGGTATTCAACTTTATTGAAAATCCCTACCGCCCGGTCAAATTTGAAAACCTGATGGTTTCGCCGCAAAATTCCCGCGCAATGCTCAACCAGCTTATTTCACAGGAAATCGCCAACGCCAGCGCGAATAAGCCCGCAGGTATTATGTTAAAGATTAATAATCTGGTTGATAAAGAGCTGGTGGACCGCCTATACGACGCTTCGGAAGCAGGGGTAAAAATACGCCTACTGATACGTGGTATGTGTTCACTGGTGCCCAGCCAGCCAGGATTTAGCGAAAATATTCAGATCACCAGTATCGTTGACCGTTTCCTCGAACATGATCGGGTTTACGTATTCACTAATGACGGAGACGAAAAAGTCTTTCTCTCGTCTGCTGATTGGATGACCCGTAATATCGACTACCGAATTGAAGTTGCGGTTTGCCTGCTTGATCCACAATTGAAACAACGGGTACTGGATATTCTCGAATTACAATTCAACGATACAGTAAAAGCCCGTTACGTCGATAAAGAGCTGAGCAATAGTTATGTGCTACGGGGCAATAAGCGGAAAATCCGGGCACAACTGGCTATTTATGACTATCTAAAAGCCCTCGAACAACCTGAACCAAGAGCTTAATTTATGCCGCTAACACATGACAAGCCGACGCCCAGACCAATAGAAATTGCGGCTATTGATCTAGGTTCAAATAGTTTTCATATGATTATCGCACGAATTGTCAACGATGCATTTCAGATTTTAGGTCGCTTAAAACAACGGGTCCATCTGGCCGACGGTCTTGATAACAACAATCAATTAAGCGAAGAAGCAATAACACGCGGTCTTGCCTGTCTGGCTTTATTTGCTGAACGGTTACAAGGCTTTCCTGCTGATAACGTTTGTCTGGTGGGCACTCACAGCTTACGTGAAGCCAGCAATGCCAAAGAATTTATTAAACGCGCTAAAGAGGTTATCCCCTACCCGATTGAAATTATTTCCGGCCATGAAGAAGCTCGTCTGATCTATATGGGGGTAGAACATACACAACCAGAAAAAAACCGTAAACTGGTGATTGATATTGGCGGCGGCTCCACTGAACTGGTCATTGGTGAAAATTTTGAACCATTATTGGTAGAAAGCCGCCGAATGGGATGCATTAGTTTCGCCCACCAATTCTTTCCTGATGACGAAATTAGCGCAGAAAAATTCCGCCGAGCGCGGCTTGAAGCTGCACAAAAACTGGAAAATCTCTCATGGCAGTACCGCATCACTGGCTGGAATTCAGCGCTTGGGGCATCCGGGACCATTAAAGCGGTGTATGAAGTGCTGGTCGCCATGGGGGAAAAGGACGGATTAATCACCCCTGAACGGCTGGAGATGTTGGTCAAAGAAATACTCAAATTCAAGAAATTAAAAACCCTCGACTTACCCGGACTAGCGGATGATCGTAAACACTTTTTTATTCCTGGTTTGGCTATCTTATGCGGTATATTCGATACCCTGCATATAAAAGCATTACAACTCTCAGATGGTGCGCTACGTGAAGGCGTTTTATATGAAATGGAAGGCCGTTTCCGTCATCAAGATATCCGCCAGAGAACCGCAAGAAGCCTGGCTGAGCACTATAATATCGACCGAGAACAGGCAAAGCGTGTACTTAATACGACTGAAACACTTTACCAACAGTGGGCAATCCAGAACCCTAAACTAGTGCAACCACAACTCGAAGCGATTTTACACTGGGCGGCAATGTTACACGAAGTTGGATTAAGTATTAACTTAAGCGGATTACAGCGACACTCTGCCTATATTCTGCAAAACACCAACTTACCCGGCTTTAATCAGGAACAGCAATTACTGCTGGCAACCTTAGTTCGCTGTCATCGTAAAACCATAAAACTGGATGATTTGCCAAGATTCAATTTATTCAAGAAAAAACAGTATCTGCCATTAATTCAAATCCTACGTCTGGCAACTTTACTCAATAATCAACGCCAATCCACAACCATCCCTGAATCACTCAGACTAGTTACTGATGATAGTCATTGGGCGCTCTACCTGCCTTACAACTATTTATCAGCAAACACCCTGATGCAGCTTGATCTGGAAAAAGAGCAAGGTTACTGGCATAACGTTACGGGTTGGCAATTAGAAATAGCCGAGGAATCAATATAAAGATGCCAAACCATTTTCTGATTTTATTTGGCCGTTTCATTTACTCATCCATAGCGGCATTAGAGCATCATCAGCAAAATAAAAAGGTCATAATAGAGAAAGGTGAAAATCATCAAATGAAATAATCAACTTAATGCAGATTATCATTAATCAATGTCATTACCTCACTGTTCCCCCGAATTCTTCGGGGAAACAAGCTATTATATACCCTATGGATTTCAAGATGCATCGCGGCGGCAAGGGAGCGAATCCCCGGGAGCATAGATAACTATGTGACCGGGGTGAGTGAGTGCAGCCAACAAAGAAGCAACTTGAAAGATGACGGGTATAAATGTCATAATTTCAAAAGAATGACACCGGCTATAATTATCACAATACCCATCCACTGAATGCGGCTCAACCGCTCTCCACGAATAAAAAAACCTAATAACGCGGTGACGCCACTTGCCAATGAACTCAGAACGGTAACAACGGCAACATGTCCCGTGGCAGAACCGTAAGCTAATGAAGCAAACCCAATCAGACTAAAGAAACTAATTGAAAAAACCAGAGCAATAATTGAAATCGGCGGTAATGATAAATTTCCTTTTTTTAATAGCGTGAGAAATAAAACCACCACAGCGGTTAAATAGTAAACCCATAATGCATTGATAACCCCCAGATCTCTAACAGCAAATTCTCCTTGCAGCCAGAAGCCTAACCCAAACATCAGTGAAGACAAAAGTGCAAAGAAAATTGAACCAGATGATTCTCGTTGTCCATCTTTTGATTTCGGAATACTGGTTAGACAGGCACCAGCAACACAAATAAATAGACTAAACAAAACCAAAACGGTCATTGGTTTCCCATTTATCAGTGACAAAATCGTGGTAACCGCACCATAAAGCGAAACAATCGGCGCGACAATCGAAGCTTTACCGATTGATAATGCTTTAAGCAGAAACACCATTGCCATTAAATTACAAACCGAAGCAACAACACAGAGGGTCAATTGAAAAAAGCTTGCATTAACAAACGACATCTCAAAATAAAAAAACAGCAACAACGATAAAACAAAAAAACCAAATAGCTGACTATAGAATAAAGATTTAGCAACGCCGACTTTTCTTGCGACTTGCCCTGCCAAAAAATCCGTACTTCCCCAACATAATGCTGAAATCAACCCCATCAGAATCGCCATAGTGATAATCTCTCATTAATTCGTTATTAACTGAACGCTATTAGCAATACGTGTCGCATTTTCCATCGCTTCCTCACAGCTATCACCATAAGCCAGAACATAACCGACAATAGAACCAAAGTTTTTATTTTTCGATGAACTTTTACTTTTTAATGAAATAGCAAAAGGCGTTTTTTTAAACCCTGCGGAGATGAAATAAGGGATATCAGCATCTATTCTGATATCATTGACAACCCCCTCACCACGATAAAAAACAAATGCATCAGCGACAAATGGATAAACTATTTCCGACGCTGGTAATATAGAACTTTCGATACCACAAACAAAATCGACCAAGTATTTGACCATATTAATCCCAGAGGTCATGAATATCTGTTGAGCCGCTCTGGCACCTGCTATGCGCAAATTGATTTCAACTAATATTGGCCCACGAGAGGTATAAATAAATTCTACATTTATTGCACCACCCCGTAATCCCAAAGCAGCTAGCCACTCCTTAACAAGCTTACAAGCCATTGCAAACTCAAATTCAGGCAGTTCAGCAGGATGAGATAAACCGATCATACACAGGTCATCGTCAGGAGAAACGAAAATTCTATTGATACCAATTAAATGCCATTCATCATGACTATAAATTAATTCTGCCCCATAAAAATTTCCCTGCAAGAACTCTTCTATCAAGAACTCTTCATTGACTTTACCGAGCATTGACATTGTGCCATGAGATGAAATTTCTGAAACCACATGGTGGTAATCATCTTGAGATTTACAAAGTGATACCCCATAAGCCCCCGCATCACGAAGTGGCTTAATCACAAACGGAAAAGGAACCTTAGGATTTTCTGGAATATTATTATAAGAAAAAACCGCGTAAGCAGGTTGCTCATAACCATGTTGTGCCAGAATATCCCTGACATTCTTCTTACTAAATGCATTCCTCAAACCATTTATATCCGGGTGAGGTAAACCGAATTCTACTGCTACTTCAGACGCCACAATCATAAAATCATCATAGCAACCTAGGATTGCAGCAACAGGAATACGGGTATCTTTAATTAAATTAATAATATCGGTACTATTTCTCGTATCAACATAATAAATATTATCAAATAATTCCTTTCTTAAATCATCATATAATCCTTTATTCATTGATTCCATTGAAGTCAATAACACGGGAGAAAACCCCAAATCTCTAATATAATCAATTGCCGAGCATTCAACCGGTCTTGCTTCAATAAAAATAAAAACACTCATATCTACCCCATCGTTAGTTGATATTTATTAATTTATGATGCTTTCTTCATTCCTGAAATTATCTAACTTTACTTAATAATAAAAAATTTCATTAAAATTAAGACAACCTAATCATCATGTATAGTTCCAACTAAGATGACTTTCAAATAAAAAAACCGTCAGAATACAACCAGACTCAGCGCTTTAATACATAACCAATTAAATAATCACAGGAATTTTTTCATAAAAATAATTTTTCCGCCAAGAAAAAATATTTATTCATTTTTAAAATAAAAAAACAACCAATTATTCTATTTTAATAATCAATTTTATTTGACATATCAGGCTTTATATACTTTTATTAATACTACATTGATTTACGGATATTTTTTAGTTAACGGAATAAACTGTTTAAATTAATTTATTGTTCCAAAATCTTCTTATACCCTATGGATTTCGAGATGCATCGCGACGGCAAGGGAACCAATCCCCGGGAGCATAGAGAACTATGTGACCGGGGTGAGTGAGTGCAGCCAACAAAGAGGCAACTTGAAAGATAACAGGTATATATATTTTCATTTATAGGAGTATTTATGCCATCTCATGAAATTAAAAAAACAGTATTTAGCCCCTCTCCGTGGGAAAATAAAATGGGATACTCAAGAGGGAAAAGAGTTGGTAATCAGATCTTTATTGCAGGATGTGTCGCTTCGGATGGTGATGGAAATGTTATGGGGGAAAATGCTTACGAGCAAACTCTATTTATCATAGAAAAAATTGAGAAATATTTAAAAGAGCTTGATGCAGAACTGACTGATGTTGTCAGCACAGTAACACATTTAACAGATTTCCAACATTTTGATGATTATTGTCGAGCCTTTAATGAGAAATTTGGCGATATACGCCCGGTCAATACGACTATTGCCGTTAAATCAATGGTAAAGCCAGAACATTACGTTGAAATTACAACTATTGCTATCGATAGTAAATAGTTAAATTAAAGAATAATACCAATGGTAATTGATCTACCTGGAGGCTTGGCATGAATAAAATTAGCGTGCTCCCCGGTTCCACTCTTAACGGGGAAATAGTCATACCATCATCTAAGCCTCATATCCAAAGAGCGCTACTATTAGCACTATTGAATCAAGAAACAACAACCGTAAATAATATATCGTGGTGTACCGAAACCGAAGATCTCCTTATTGCTTTACAACAATTTGGTCTGCAAATTCTGGATAGAAGTGAAAACCACATCATATTGAAAGGGGCACATCCAATATATCATTGTAATGGGATCATTAATGCTAACGGTTCTGGCATGTTATTTAGAATCAGTGTCGCTTTAGCATCACTAACAGAAAAGGAAGTTTATATAAAATGCAATGATTCACTGTTTAACAGAGAAAGTCTGTATGATGAATCATTTTTTTCATACCTGAATGTATTTGCAGAAAAGCGAAAAGAAAATATTGTCATTATTTCCAGAAGAATATATCCATCACAATCACCATTAAACTTCAATAAGAGTACTCAATTCCTATCATTCTCTCTTCTTGTTTCACCATTTATGAAAGGGAAAAGTATTATCATTAACAACAACGGTGAAACTAAGAATGGATATGTCGATATAACAATTACCATGATGGCATTATTGGGGAGTAAAATCTCTCGAACAGGTAGCACATTTATTTCAACTGAATATCAACCAAGGGATATTACTATTAACATCCCTTCTGATTTCACATCACTAAGCTATATTGCTTCGTCAATATTAAGTATTAATCGACCAAGCAAAGTCACTATCAGAAATTATTATTTTGGTAATACCATTAACGAAAGAGTATTATTTGACATATATAAAAAATTTGGTATGAATTTAAACTATAACCCAATTAAGAATGAACTTAATATCAGCCTGGAAGAGGAGCATAACACCATTACCGATGAAATCTATTTACATGAACTTCCTTCCGTTGCCACTAACATTATCGCGGCAGCGATTAATGGCAATGGAGATATCACATTTTCCGGTCTTAATGCTATAAATAATCATAAATGTCAACGCGCATTTATTATCAACGAAAATATACGCATGATGGGCGGAAAAAGTTATTTAATTTTTAATGATACTGGGGCTTTCAACAAAATAAGGATCAACAGTAACGGACCATTAAATGGAGGCGTCGAAATATTCAGTTACTATGATCATCGGATTTGCGCATCCAATATTATTGCATCACTAGGGGCAAGAGAACGAACAACAGTTAATCATATACATAAATTAGATGATGGTTTTCCTGGATTTATCCAATCCTTAAACTCTCTCGGCGCTAGAATAAGTTAGCTAACAGTATAAAAGCGAGAAAAAAATATGAATTATTATGGTAATAATCATCCGCCATTTATCGAAATAAACAAAACCAAATCATTAAATGGCTCAATAACTTTACCTGCCTCCAAAAGTTCTTCAACTCGCGCCATTCTGACTGCATCATTAACGGAAGGTACAAGTAAAATAAATAACATGGCATCAGGGAACAATACAACAGCAATGAAATTAAACTGTTCCCGTTTAGGGGCATCATTTAATAGTGATATTACAGGGACAATCGTAGAAGGCATAGATATCAGACAAATTGATAAAAAAATCATCTTTAACCCAGGTAATTCTGGCGTTGTATTACGGCTATTAATGGGAGTAGCCGGTTATTTACCGGATACTGAATTTATTACAGAATACAGTTACTCCCTGGGTACACGATCACAATTGGAAATGGTCAATGCACTAAAATCACTCAATATTCAGTGCACCGCAGTTGGGCCTGATTCACTTTTACCGATAAGCATGAAATCAGATAAAAACATTGGTAATTACACTGAAATTTCATGCAGAAAGAGCTCTCAATTCCTAAGTGGGCTACTTTACTTAGGTGCCATTAGTGAACGAGATCTGCAAATAAAAGTCATCGATACAATTACCGCACCATCAATGGTTCACACGACAATTAATAATTTACGCAAAGCGGGCATTAATATCGAATATGATGATAAATTCCGCAATTTCTTTACGACAGGAAAGAGTCGATTTATTCCATCAGAATTTAGCGTCGGCGCTGATCCAGCCAGCACGGCGGCAATCCTTGCACTTTGCGCCTCACTGAATTCTGATGTCACCCTAAACGGTTTCTTTGAGGAAGAATTAGGTAATGGCGCGGTGGTGAACTATTTAATTAACAGTGGAACGAAAATCAGCTTCATCAGGGATGATTGTCTCAATATTCGATCTAGCGGCACCCTAAAAGCGCAAGATTTCGATGGTTCACTGGCACCAGATGCGGTGCCTGCACTGGCTGCATTAGCTGCGTTTGCCAACGGTAAAAGCGTTTTCTATAACATTGAACATATCCGCTATAAAGAATCAGACAGAATTTCTGATTTTCGGCGGGAATTAGACAAAATAGGAATTAGATCAGAAGAGAGACTAGACCAATTAATTATTTATGGCAATCCATATGGATATAAAGGCGGTGTTATTGTTGATGGTCATTACGATCATGGATTAATCATGGCACTTACAACAATAGGTTTACATTGTGATGAGCCCCTGATTATCAGTGAGCCATATCATGTTGGTCAAACCTATCCAGAATATTTTGCCGAAATATCTACATTAGGTGCCAATGTGAACGAATTAAAATATTCTGCCCCTATACTAGAAGACGTTTAAATATCATTGATAGCTCTTAACCAAAGGAATTACCTATGTGTGGAATTGGTGGTGTTTTTAATACAGAAAATAGGCTTATTGATGATATTGAAAATAAGCTACAGACTATAATGTCAAAAATAGCACATCGTGGCGATCCATCTCGATTTAATGAGAAGGTTGTCAGAAATAACTTTTCAATTGCAACCAACAGACTTGCTATTGTCGAACGCGATTCAGCCTATCAACCCATATCAAATCAGGAACATGATCTTCATCTTGTTCTGAATGGTCAAATTTATAATTACAAGTCTCTTCGAAATGAATTAATTAAACAAGGTTATCAATTTAAAAATGGGGGCGATGCAGAAGTTGCCCTAATTGCCTACATTTGCTATGGCAAGTCATTTATTAAAAAATTAGATGGCATGTTTAGTTTTATTCTATTTGATAATAAGAATAATAAATTCTTATTAGGCAGAGATCACGTCGGTATAAAACCGCTCTATTACACCCAAAAAGAGGGTAACTGGTATGTAGCCTCAGAAATAAAATCATTAATCGAATTTAACTCAGAAATTAAACCTGTTGAACCCGGTTCAATTTTCGACGGATTGACTAGTGAGAAATATATTAGCTACGACACAACTATCCCAGCAAGCAGCGATAACGTCGAACAGGCAAAAGAAAAAATCTATTCACTGTTAGATAATGCCGTCAGAAAGCGGGTTGACACAGACCTGCCAGTGTCAATTATGTTTAGCGGCGGCATAGACAGTACTATCGTGCTTTATCTTGCAAAAAAATATCACCACGATATTACGGCGATTTCATTTGGATTACCGGGTTCAAAAGACATTGAAATTGCCCAAAGATATTGTACTGAGAATAATATAAAGCATATTATATATACATTTACTCAGGAAGAATTAATCAATAATATCCAAGATGCTATCTATTATGGTGAATTTTTCGAACAAATCGATGCGATTGATTCAACTATTGCTCACTTTGGCTATTATATTGCTAACCGTCTTGGCTTTAAAATTGCTTTATGTGGAGAAGGTAGTGATGAAATTTTTGCTGGTTACGATCTATTTAAAACATACCCCGATCCCCATCACCTCTCCCTATATCGATTAAATAATCTTCATAGGACTGATTTACAAAGAGTTGATCGGGCAAGCATGAGAAATACTGTTGAAGCAAGAGTTCCCTTTATGGATTCAGCACTAGTGCCTTATGTTTTAAGCTTGGATTTTTCTTACAAACTCAATAATGGGATAGAAAAATATATTTTACGCGAAGCATTCAGAGGAAAAATACCCGAATATATCATTGACAGACCAAAAATAAGAATGCCAGATGGCAGTGGTGTAAAAAATACTATCATTGATTACGTTAAAGATATTAAATGCAATCTACCGAGAAACATGGTTGACAGCCTTAATTCTATCGGATTAACCCATCAAAGTTCATTATATTTCGCTGAAAAGTATCTCTCTTTGGGTTATCCACTCCCGAAAGAACGTTTTAAAGAATCTGGCAAAGATTTTTCAGAATCGGGTTACTTTAATTTCATATCGTAATTTAACCATTATACCCGTCATCTTTCAAGTTGCCTCTTTGTTGGCTGCACTCTCTCACCCCGGTCACATAGTTACTATGCGCCCGGGGATTCGCTCCTTTGCCGCCGCGAAGCATCTCGAAATCCATAGGGTATATTCTGTTAACAATGCAGCTATTTAGCGATAAAAATAGGATTTTTTATTTTCATCACTTAGCGTCAAATTGAAACTCAATATCCTTTTTTAAGAAATCATAATCAATAATGTCAACTCTCTTATTCTTCGATACAATTATTCCTTTTTCATTCAAACTCTTAATAGCTCTATTTAATTGCCTGACTGAAACACCTAAAACAGATGCTAAATCTTCCCTTTTCTCTAATACCAACACAGTTCCATTTCTTTTCGAATGATAGTAAAGAAATCGCTTTAGCTTATCCTCAACAGTTAAAAATATCCCCGTTCGAAACAAAGAAGACTCAAAAAGCTTATTACTGAGTTGCTTACAAACAAATTGAAGAAATCCAACATCTGTTAATCCAAATATTCTTACCGTTTCTAACGGAATTGATAGCAGAACTGATCGCTCCTGAGCAAAGACAGTATTAATTATGTTATCGCCTTGGGCATGAAAAAGTTCTAAATCTCCAATAAGAAAAAGAGGCGTAGCAAAGGCAAAAACAGAAAATTTTCCATTAACATTATAAAACTCAACCTTTAGTTTACCCTCAACTAAAATATAGAGATGAGTAAAAATTGATGACTGATGTGTAAGATAGGTATTTTTCTTAATTTCAACCACATCTAACTTTGGCATAAATTCTGCTGGAAAAATACTATCAAGATGATATTTATCAATATAATCTTTCAATTTATTCTCTTTATACAGATTACAGATTACAGATTACAGATTACAGATTACAGATTACAGATTACAGATTACAGATTACAGATTACAGATTACAGATTACAGATTACAGATTACAGATTACAGATTACAGATTACAGATTTAATATAAATTTTTTACGATTATACATAAAGATGAATAAAATGCAATTTTTCACTACGAAAATCTCATTATTTCCTTTTCCAATCGACTTTTCAGTTCATTACTGGAAAATGAAGCATGTAATGCATTCAAATTTGTTTCAATAAAATCACTATATTGCCAACCAAAATATCGATTAATCCTCAGATATTCTTCACATAAGGTGATATTTGCAACTGTCCGGGCATCCGTATTAATCCCAATATTTACACCAACCTCTTTTAAAAAATTAACTGGATGATTTTCATAGATATCATAAATATCACAAATAATATTACACGTCGGGCATACTTCTAAATGTATATTTCTCTCTATAAGGAGATCAATAACATCTCGATCTTCAATACTTCTAACACCATGACCTATACGAGAAATATTTAATTTATTAATAGTCTCGCGCACACTTTCAGCCCCTTTCGCTTCTCCTGCATGCGCAATAATATTTCCACCATTTTCCAACACCATTCTAAACGCATTCAAATGTGCACTAAGTGGATATCTTGCCTCATCGGCAGCAAGATCGAGAGCAACAACGCCGTAATTAGAATATTCATTGACAAGATATGCGGTTCTCAAACTTTGATCTTCTGAAAAATGCCGCAATGTACATAATATTAAACCTGCTGCTATACCATATTTGATTGAATAATTTTTCATTGCTTCCAAAACAATTTCTACAATATCGCGTTCATTTAATCCTAAGCGAAGATGAAGTAAAGGTGCAAATCTAATTTCAGCATAAACTACATTATCGCTTTTTAATTGTATGAAAAGATCTTCTACAGCATCAGCGATTACGTCCCTTTTTTGTAGTAAATCCAGTGAAGGAATGATCTTATTTAAAAAATCACCTAAATCATGACATTTTTCAGCGGCAATATATTTTTCACAAAATGACTTATGGGTAATATCAGGAATGAATTTTTTAACGAAATGATAACTCAACCCACAATCAAGATGTGTATGTAATTCTACCTTTCTCAGTAAATCAGGATTAAAATTCATCTTTTATTCTCCTATATGACTAAAATTACGATAATAATGTAAATAGTTTATTCTTAAATACCTCACCCTTGATTTTAGTCACCACACTCATATTATGGGGATGATTGAGAAGATCGGTTGAATCAATCACTAAATGCCCATATGAACGTGCGCTTTGATATTCAACATAACCATACACCGCTAATTTATCCTCTATCATTTCATTCGGATATAAAGCAATAGCCATTGTTATAGGATCAGGCAGATCAAATCCTTTTCTATTCGTTCTTCCCGCATTGAATTCAATCAATGTTCTATTACAGCTCACTGTAAACTGACCAAGATCACCTAAAGAATTTAATTTATCCATATCGAATTCATTAATAAAAGCCTCCTCCATACCTAACTCCCATCCACAAAATATAAGAGGTAATCCAGAATTCAATACTATATGTGCTGCTTCAGCATCAGAATAGAGATTGAATTCAGCCAATGGCGTAATATTACCTGATTTCAACCCAGAGCCACCCATAATATATATCACTTTGACAGATTTATATAAATCCGGCTCTTTTAAGACAGCCATTGCTATATTTGTCAATGGTCCCAAAGTGATTATCTCTATCTCACCAGGGAATTTTTTCACGATATCAATAATGGCATCTACTGCATGTTTATCTTCTACTATTAACGAAGACTCTGGTAAATTCATATTACCCATACCATCTTTTCCATGAATATGATATGAAGCATAATGCTCTCTAAATAATGGTTTACTCATCCCTTCATATACCGGAGGAATATATGTCCCTGCTTTTTCAATACTAACTAATGCATTTTTCCTGCACTGCGCAACAGCACAATTACCAGCAACAATAGTAATACCTTCAATAAAAACTGAGGGTTCACGGAGCGCCATCAATAATGCAACTGCATCATCGGAAGCCGTATCTGTATCAATAATGAAATGTCTCATAGACTATTTCCCTTTATCATATTCCTTACATTAATCTATAAATTCCGCCCAAAAAAAGTCACATGACCTTTTTCCAGAATTAAGAAATAATGTGCGCAGAGATAGATAACCAATATGTGATCTATTTCACAATTTACCATCAATAAACAATTCGCAGGAATATGTTCTATACCCTATGGACTATATTTTTTTGCATTTTATCACCCGTTTAAATTCTCTTGAAAATTAAGCGATATAATCTCACAACCGTAAAGAAAACGAAGGTAACAGAAGCAGCCTCATTTGCATAATTTCTGGAGCCGACTCGAAAAAACTGACAAAAAACGCCTTAATTTGCCTTAAAAAGCGCTTCCTTGACATATTTTCCACATTTTCTCCATTTTTTAGCCTATCCTCACTGTCTAAACTAATAGCATGAGATTAAACCGATATTTCAGTCGGACATAATCAAGCAACATCTTAGCCTTGCGTTTGAGAGAATGTCGAAGAAATGAATCAAAATAATAAACACCGTACCCTCCTTTTTCGTGCAGCACTGGCCGCTATTGCCATTGCTGCCGCTATATTTTTCTGGTACCAACTTAAAACCCCTCAACAATCGAGCCCATCGGATCAATCCTCTGGTTTAAGACATTCCCCTTTACCCCCTGTACAGGTTGCCACAGCAAAAGAGCAGGCAGTCCCTCGCTTTCTGGCCGGGCTTGGCACCATTCAGGCCGCCAATACCGCCACGGTAACCAGCCGGGTTGAAGGTCAGCTTATCGCTTTGCACTTTCAAGAAGGCCAACAAATTAAACAAGGGGATTTACTGGCAGAAATTGATCCACGCCCTTTTCAGGTTCAACTAGCGCAAGCCAAAGGCCAGCTTGCTAAAGATGAAGCAATATTGGCGAATGCTCGTCAGGATCTCAATCGCTACCAGAAATTGGCAAACACTCACCTGATTTCCCAACAAGAAATGGATAATCAACGTGCACTTGTCCGCCAACACGAAGCCAGTCTGAAAGTTGATCAAGCCGCAATTGATAGTGCAAAACTTCAACTCACTTACAGCCGTATTACAGCTCCCATTTCCGGTAAAGTGGGCTTGAAACAGATCGATGTAGGAAATTTTATTTCCAGTGGTAACAGCTCCTCTATCGTGGTTATTACCCAAACCGATCCGGTAGATGTGCTGTTTTCACTCCCTGAAAACGATATCAATGCTGTTTTACAAGCTCAGAAAACGAATCATGACGTCGTTGTTAGTGCCTGGGATCGCAATAACCAGCAACAACTTGCCGCAGGCAAGCTGTTGAGCATTGATAATCAAATTGATGCCACTACCGGCACAATTAAGCTAAAAGCCCGTTTTTCCAATCAAGAAAGCATCTTATTCCCAAATCAGTTTGTTAATGTCCGTATTAAAGTCGATACACTGGAAAATGCAGTGGTGATCCCAAATGCTGCCCTGCAAATGGGTAATGAAGGGAATTTTGTCTGGATGTTAGGTAAAGAGAATAAAGTCAGCAAGCATCTGGTCACGGTCAAATTGCAGGATACAAAACGTGTTGTTATCAGTGCCGGCTTAGCAGCAGGTGATAAAGTGGTCACTGATGGTATCGATCGCCTGACAGATGGCGCTAAGGTGGATATTGTCACACCGATGGTAAATAAGCCTCAACCACAAAAACACGATCAAACGGAGAATTCCTGATGCAGGCAGGCTCCCCAATCCCAGGTGGCGGACCATCACGCCTGTTCATCTTGCGACCTGTTGCCACCACGCTGTTTATGGCAGCAATCCTGCTAGCAGGTATTATCGGCTATCGCATGTTGCCCGTGTCTGCATTACCGGAAGTGGACTATCCCACCATTCAGGTTGTCACACTCTACCCCGGTGCAAGCCCCGATGTGATGACTTCGGCAGTCACCGCACCACTTGAGCGCCAACTCGGACAGATGTCTGGCCTTAAACAGATGGCCTCTCAAAGTTCCGGCGGGGCTTCCGTTATCACATTACAATTCCAGCTAACTTTGCCGCTAGATGTCGCCGAGCAGGAAGTGCAGGCGGCTATCAATGCAGCCAGTAATTTATTGCCGAATGACCTGCCTTATCCCCCTATCTACAGCAAAGTTAATCCCGCTGATCCACCGATTCTAATGCTAGCAGTCACCTCCGATGCAATGCCAATGACACAGATTCAAGATATGGTGGAAACCCGTATTGCGCAGAAAATTTCACAGGTCAACGGTGTAGGATTGGTGACACTCGCCGGCGGCCAGCGACCAGCCGTCAGAGTGAAGCTAAATGCCCAAGCGGTCGCTGCACAGGGATTGGATAGCGAAACCATCCGCACCGCTATCAACAATGCTAACGTTAATTCCGCCAAAGGTAGCCTTGATGGTCCGACTCGCTCTGTCACGCTTTCGGCCAACGATCAAATGAAGTCAGTAAATGATTACCGCAACTTGATCATCGCCTATAAAAATGGCTCACCGGTACGGTTACAAGATGTCGCAACCATTGAACAAGGCGCTGAAAATACCAAACTAGGTGCATGGTCCAATAACACACAAGCGATTGTGATTAATGTTCAGCGCCAGCCAGGTGCCAATGTGATTGAAACTACAGATAATATTCGCCAGATGTTGCCGGAACTCATCAGCAGCTTGCCAAAATCCGTCGATATGAAAATCCTGACTGACCGCACAACAACCATTCGCGCCTCAGTGAAAGATGTTCAGTTTGAGCTATTACTGGCAATTGCACTGGTTGTTATGGTGATTTATCTGTTTTTACGTAACGGTATCGCAACACTTATCCCCAGTATCGCCGTTCCCCTTTCACTGATCGGCACATTCGCAGTGATGTATTTCTGCGGTTTCTCCGTCAATAATCTGACGCTAATGGCGCTCACCATTGCTACCGGTTTTGTCGTAGACGATGCCATTGTGGTCATTGAAAATATCTCTCGTTATATAGAACAAGGCGAGAAACCGATGACAGCCGCATTGAAAGGCGCGGGTGAAATCGGTTTTACCATTATCTCCCTGACTTTCTCTTTGATTGCGGTGCTGATCCCGCTGCTTTTTATGGGCGATATCGTTGGCCGCCTGTTTCGTGAGTTTGCAATTACCCTGGCCGTGGCAATTCTGATTTCAGCCGTTGTCTCACTGACATTAACCCCCATGATGTGCGCTCGAATCCTGAAACCGGAATCACAGATAAAACACAATCGTTTTGAACAAGCCAGTGGACGATTTTTTGAACAAATGATTGCCGGTTATGCTGTATGGCTAAAAAGAGCACTGAATCACCCGTGGATCACCTTTGGCATCGCCCTAAGTACATTGGCGCTAACTGCCCTGCTCTATCTGATGATTCCAAAAGGATTTTTTCCATCACAGGATAATGGGCTGATTCAGGGAACACTGGAAGCGCCACAATCCATTTCCTTCACCGCAATGGTGAATAAACAACAACAGGTTTCATCCTTATTGCTGCAAGACCCGGCAGTAGAAAATATCACCACTTTTGTGGGCGTTGATGGCAGTAACCCAACATTGAATAACGGGCGACTGCAAATCACACTAAAACCACTCAATCAGCGTGATGACAGAATCGTTGACATTATTCCGCGTTTGCAGGAAAAAGTTGCCGCTATACCCGGCATAAAGCTCTATCTGCAACCGATGCAGGATTTGACGATTGACACTCAGGTTACCCGTACCCAATACCAATTCACTTTGCAGGCAACCTCTCTGGATGAACTGAGTATCTGGGTGCCAAAATTGCTGGCTGAACTAAAGCAGAGAGCAGAGCTAGTTGATATCAGCAGTGACTGGCAAGATCAGGGGCTGATCGCCTACGTTAAAGTAGACCGAGACATTGCCAGCCGATTGGGCATCTCAATGGCTGCTATAGATAACGCACTCTATAACGCATTCGGCCAGCGGCTAATTTCAACCATTTATACGCAAGCTAATCAGTATCGGATCATCTTGGAACATGATGTGACATCGACTCCGGGGCTGGCAGCATTTGATAACATCCGCCTTAACGGAACTGATGGCCATGTCGTACCTCTCAGAACTATTGCAACTATTGAACAAAAATTTGGCCCACTGGCAATCAATCACCTAGCTCAATTTCCCTCAGCAACATTTTCTTTCAACGTTGCCGAGGATGCTTCTCTCGAACAGGCGGTCAATGCTGTTCGTGATGCCGCGCAATTGATCAACATGCCCAAAGACATTTCCACCCAATTCCAAGGAACAACACTGGCATTTGAAAGCGCACTGGGTAATACATTGTGGCTAATCGCGGCTGCCATTATCGCCATGTATATCGTGCTAGGCATACTGTATGAAAGCTTCATCCATCCGGTGACCATTCTCTCCACATTGCCGACAGCAGGAGTAGGTGCACTATTAGCGCTGATGATGGCAGGTCATGAACTGGATGTCATTGCGATCATCGGCATTATCTTGTTGATAGGTATTGTGAAGAAAAACGCCATCATGATGATCGATTTTGCGTTGGCAGCGGAGCGTGAACAAGGATTATCGCCTTACGAAGCCATTTATCAAGCGTGCTTATTGCGCTTCCGTCCGATTCTGATGACCACAATGGCGGCGTTGCTTGGGGCACTCCCCTTGATGCTCAGCACCGGTGTCGGTGCTGAATTACGTCGTCCTTTGGGTATCTGTATGGTAGGTGGATTGATTATGAGCCAGATCCTGACACTGTTTACTACACCAGTGATCTATTTGCTGTTTGATCGTCTGGCCCACTATCGCCGCAATCGCCAGCTCTCAGTTTCAAACTCGTCATCTATTGATCATCAGGAGCCGCGGTGAAATTTTTTGCCTTATTTATCCAACGCCCTGTTGCCACCACGCTATTGAGTTTAGCCATAACCCTATGTGGGGTATTGGGATTTACCCTGTTGCCGGTTTCTCCTTTACCACAAGTGGATTTCCCGGTGATCTCGGTTTATGCCTCATTACCGGGCGCTTCACCGGAAACAATGGCCTCATCTGTCGCGACTCCGCTGGAGCACGCCCTAGGCCGAATTGCCGGAGTCAATGAAATGACCTCCAGTAGCTCCCTTGGTAGTACCAATATCACGCTTGAATTTGATCTCAATCGTGATATTAACAGTGCAGCACGGGATGTACAGGCAGCGCTGAATGCCGCTCAAAGCCTGTTGCCTTCCGGTATGCCTAGCCGACCGCAATATTACAAAGTCAACCCGACTGACGCCCCAATTATGATCCTCACATTGACTTCTGATACCTATAATCAAGGGCAACTTTATGATTTTGCCTCTACTCAACTGGCTCAGAAAATCGCCCAAGTTGAAGGCGTCAGTGAAGTCTCTGTTGGCGGCAGTTCATTACCCGCAGTCAGAGTTGAATTGAATCCTGGCGCCCTGTTTCATCAGGGGGTTTCGCTAGATGCGGTACGCAAAGCTATCAGCAATGCCAATGTTCGCCGCCCACAAGGATATGTGGATTCCGATCAGCAACACTGGCAAATTCAAACGAATGATGAGTTAAAAACAGCCGAAAACTATCGCCCGATCATCGTTCACTACAACAACAATTCACCGGTGCGATTGCAGGATGTAGCAAATGTAAAAGATTCTGTTCAGAATGTCAGAGCAGCCGGAATGTCTGGCGGTGAGCCGGCTATTTTGTTGATCATTCGCCGTGAGGCTGGCGCGAATATTATCGCCACAGTAAACCGTATCCGTGAACAATTACCTGCATTACGTGAATCTATTCCTGCCAGTATTCAACTTAAAGTTGCTCAAGACCGCACACCCACTATTCGTGCTTCAATAGTGGAAGTAGAACGAGCATTGGTGATTGCTATCGGGCTGGTCATTCTGGTGGTATTCCTGTTCTTGCGTTCTGGTCGCGCAACATTGATCCCTGCCATTGCTGTACCGGTTTCACTCATTGGCACCTTTACCGCTATGTATCTGTGCGGTTTCAGTTTGAACAATCTTTCCTTAATGGCGCTGACGGTTGCCACAGGATTTGTGGTAGATGATGCGATTGTGGTACTGGAGAATATTTCCCGCCACCTTGAAGCTGGCATAAAACCCATGCAAGCGGCCCTACAGGGTGTCCGGGAAGTGGGTTTTACGGTCCTCTCAATGAGTATTTCACTGGTAGCCGTCTTTATCCCGCTTCTGCTCATGGATGGATTGGTTGGTCGGCTGTTCCGTGAATTTGCCATTACCCTAACCACATCAATCAGCATCTCATTATTGGTTTCTCTAACACTAACGCCAATGATGTGCGCTCATTTACTAAAATCTCAGCATTCCAAAGCACAGAAGAAAATACGAGGATTCGGTAAAGTTCTACTGAAAATTCAGCAAGTTTACGGGCGCTCCCTGATGTGGGTTCTTAATCATAGCCGTTGGGTATTGTTAATTTTGGCCGGCATCATTGCCCTAAATGTTTGGCTCTATATCAATATCCCCAAAACTTTCTTCCCAGAGCAGGATACCGGTCGGTTGCTAGGGTTTGTTCGGGCAGATCAAAGTATCTCTTTCCAGTCTATGCGTGAAAAAATGAAAAATTTCATGCAGACAATCAATGCAGATCCTACGGTAGACAGCGTTATCGGTTTTACCGGTGGTGGGCGGGTAAATAATGGCTTTATGTTTATCTCTCTAAAGCCATTGAAAGAGCGTTCAGAAAACGCTGAACAGATTATCTCGCGCCTGAGAATTAAACTTGCCAATGAACCGGGAGCAAATCTATTTCTCATTCCGGTACAAGATATCAGGGCTGGCGGTCGCCAGGCTAATGCCAGCTATCAATTCACATTGCTGGCAGATGATCTGAATGATCTTCGCAAATGGGAGCCTGTTATCCGTAAAGCATTAGGGCAATTGCCGCAACTGACTGACGTGAATTCAGATAAGGAGGATAAAGGCGCTGAAATGGCAATAATCTATGACCGCGATACCATGTCTCGTCTGGGCATTAATGTCAGTGAAGCCAATAATTTGCTGAATAATGCTTTTGGTCAGCGACAAATATCCACCATTTATCAACCACTTAATCAGTACAAGGTGGTGATGGAAGTTGCACCAGAATATACACAGGATGTCAGCGCACTGGAAAAAATGTTTGTGATTAATAATCAAGGAAAAGCCATTCCGCTCTCCTATTTTGCTCACTGGCAACCGGCTAACGCGCCGCTAAGTGTCAATCATCAAGGGCTTTCTGCTGCTTCAACCATTGCTTTCAATGTACCGGAAGGCTATACCCTCTCTGATGCTATCAATGCGATTGAAAGAACCACAACCGAACTTGGGGTACCTTCAACGGTTCGTGGCACTTTTGCAGGCACCGCCCAGATTTTTCAGGAAACCCTGAAATCACAATTATTCTTGATTCTGGCGGCCATTATTACCGTCTATCTGGTGCTAGGGATACTGTATGAAAGTTATATCCATCCATTGACTATTCTCTCTACCCTGCCTTCCGCCGGTATTGGTGCCCTGCTGGCATTAGAACTGTTTGACACACCATTCAGCCTGATAGCATTAATCGGCATCATGTTATTGATTGGTATCGTGAAAAAGAATGCCATTATTATGGTGGACTTTGCGATTGAAGCTCAACGTAACGGTAATATCTGCGCCCGTGATGCGATATTCCAAGCCAGCCTATTACGTTTCCGTCCGATTCTGATGACCACACTGGCCGCCTTGTTTGGTTCCCTGCCACTGGTTTTGAGTAGTGGCGACGGTACGGAATTACGCCAACCTTTAGGAATCACCATTGTGGGTGGTTTGGTTATGAGCCAGCTTTTAACACTATATACCACACCGGTTGTCTATCTCTGTTTTGATCGACTAAGGGAAAAATGGCAGCAACGGCGTACCGCCAAGCAAATTATGGAGCCATCATGAAACTCGGCATCAGTGGTAAACTGTTTATGGCCATTTTCGCCACTTGCATGCTAGTACTCATCACCATGCACTGGGGCGTAAGAAGCAGCTTCCAGCATGGTTTTATTGGTTATATAAAACAAAATATCCAGCTACGTACTGCCATGTTAGCCGAAGCACTGGCTGAACAATATCAACAACATGGCAACTGGAAATTCTTAAAGAGGAATGACCGGGCAATTTTTCAAATCATCCGCTCCATTGAACAAACCAGTGAAAGCCGTCAAGGTCCACCACCTCGCGGTTGGCGAACTCAATTTTGGGTGGTGGACAGTGACATGAAACTGCTGGTCGGTCATGAAGGTAAAATCCCGTCAGAGACTTATCGCAAACCGATTATCTATCATCATCAAGTCGTTGGTTGGGTCATTGTTAGCACATCAGATAAAATTACCCGTCAAGCTGATATCAGTTTTGATCGCCAGCAACAACTGACAAGCTGGATAATTGCCGGTTTATCTACCTTGCTGGCAATGATAGCCACGCTATTATTATCCCGCGGTATGTTAAAACCCGTTAAACGTTTGGTTGAAGGAACACATAAACTGGCAGCCGGTGATTTTAGTGTCCGCGTCACACCATCAAGTAAAGATGAAATTGGTCAGCTTGCCCACAATTTTAACCAACTCGCCAGTACCCTGGAAAAAAACGAGCAGATGCGTCGCGATTATATGGCCGATATTTCTCATGAACTGCGCACTCCCCTTTCCATATTGCGTGGTGAATTGGAAGCGTTACAGGATGGTGTTCACAAACCAACGCCAGAAACTCTCAATTCGTTATTGGCTGAAATTACCACATTGACCAAACTGGTTGATGATTTACATCAACTATCTCTATCCGATCGCGGGGCGCTGGCATACCGGAAAGAATTTATCAACATCAGTGAGTTAATTCAGGTTGCTATCGCATCTTATCATGGCCGTTTCCTTGATAAACAAATCCAAGTGGATGTTAAACTTCCTGAAACGATTACGCTGTTTGCTGACCCAAGCAGATTGACTCAGCTATTTCATAATTTACTGGAAAATAGTCTTCGCTATACCGCTGATAATGGAAAATTGATCATTAAAGGTTGTTCTGACGATAACCACTTCATTCTGAATTGGGAGGACAGCAAGCCCGGTTTGTCACCAGAGCAATGCCAACGGGTTTTTGAACGATTCTACCGCAGTGAATCCTCACGAAACCGCGCCAGTGGTGGCTCAGGACTTGGGTTAGCCATTTGCTATAACATCGTTGAAGCCCATAACGGTACGATCCATGCCGAACCCTCACCTTTAGGTGGCCTGAGAATTATCGTAGAATTGTCGCTCACTGAATCCCTCGACGGCGAAACGTTATGAGTACAGAATTTGAGCATTATACTGTTTTGATTGTTGAAGATGAGCCAAAACTTGGGCAATTGCTGGTTGATTACTTGCAGGCGGCTGATTACGAAACCCAGTGGCTACTGCGAGGTGATGAAGCTGTCTCCCATGTACAGCAACATAATCCAGATATTATTTTGCTGGATTTGATGCTTCCAGGCTGTGATGGCATCACTATTTGTCGGGAAATTCGCCGCTTCTCTGATGTACCGATTATTATGGTCACCGCCAAAACGGAAGAAATTGACCGTTTACTTGGATTGGAAATCGGGGCAGATGATTATATTTGTAAACCTTACAGCCCACGTGAAATTGTCGCGCGAGTTAAAACGATTCTTCGTCGCTGTTACCGACCACAAGATATTGTCAAACAAAGCGATTTACACATTGATGAAGCCTGTTTCCAGGCGCGTTACCGCGATAAAATACTGGATTTGACCCCGGTTGAATTCCGGTTATTAAAAACGATGGCAAGTCGCCCTGGGCAAGTATTTTCCCGCGATAAGTTATTGAATAATCTATATGATGATCACCGAATCGTGACAGACCGTACCATTGATAGCCACATTAAAAATTTACGCCGTAAACTGGAACAATTGGATAACAGTAAAACATTCATTCGTTCTATTTATGGACTTGGTTACCGATGGGAAGCAGATATATGCCGTTTGTTATAACTGTCACACTTTAACTGAATTAAATTTCTCTCAACCTTTCACCGGTCAGAAATTCAGCTATATTAAAAATACTTACCTGTAATTGGAGGAATTTCTTATGGCTGTAGGTCATTATGATCTTAAGAGAACAAAAAACAAGCAGTATTACTTCAATTTAAAAGCATCGAACGGTGAAGTTATCCTTACCAGTGAAATGTATACGACCAAGGCAGCAGCGAATAAAGGAATTCGTTCTGTCCAAGCAAATTCACCGGCAGAAAAAAACTTCGAAATCAGAGAAAACAAATCTGGCAAGTCCTATTTCGTGCTGAAAGCGAGAAACTATCAAGTTATCGGCATCAGCGAGTCTTACGATAATGAAGTCGCGGTCAAAAAAGGCATTCAATCTGCGATTAAACATGGCTCTAGCGTCAATGTTCGAGATCTAACAAAGTCAGAATAATATTTTTTCATGATAAACCGCACCTTATCAGTTGAAAGTCATTGTCAATTGATAAGGCGCTCTTCATCGATCAAGAGAACCGAACGTTTCATACTAATAAATTTGTATCCGCAACAAAATACGCGTTAGAATCCCCGGCCTTATCCTTACTTTTTATAGTGAAAACTCATCTCAACTCAAACCGAGAATTTTTTAACCATGTTTACTCCAGAATTACTTTCCCCGGCCGGTTCGCTAAAAAATATGCGCTATGCTTTTGCCTATGGCGCAGATGCCGTATATGCTGGTCAACCACGTTACAGCCTGCGTGTTCGCAATAATGAATTTAATCACGAAAATCTGGCACTCGGCATTAAAGAGGCTCATGAGCTTGGTAAACGCTTTTACGTCGTGGTCAATATTGCTCCTCACAATGCCAAATTGAAAACTTTTATCCGTGATCTAAAGCCTGTCATTGATATGGGACCTGATGCCCTCATTATGTCTGATCCCGGGCTGATTATGATGGTTCGTGAAGCTTTTCCTGAAATGGAAATTCATCTTTCCGTTCAAGCTAACGCGGTTAACTGGGCGACAGTAAAATTCTGGCAACAAATGGGACTAACGCGGGTTATTCTTTCCCGTGAACTTTCTCTGGATGAAATTAACGAGATTCGCCAGCAGGTTCCCGATATGGAACTGGAAATTTTCGTACATGGGGCATTGTGTATGGCCTATTCCGGTCGTTGCCTATTATCCGGCTATATTAATAAACGCGATCCCAATCAGGGAACCTGCACTAATGCCTGCCGTTGGGAATATCATGTCCAAGAAGGCAAAGAAGATGATATCGGTAATATTGTGCATATGCATGAACCGATACCGACAAAAAGTATCGAGCCAACATTGGGAAAAGGCACACCAACAGATAAAGTATTTACCTTCGAAGAAGCAAAACGCCCTGGTGAATATATGTCAGCTTTCGAAGATGAACATGGTACTTACATCATGAATTCCAAAGACTTACGTGCAGTTGAGCATGTTGAGCGATTAACTAAAATGGGCGTTCACTCTCTGAAAATCGAAGGACGAACAAAATCCTTCTATTACTGCGCTCGCACAGCACAAGTTTACCGCCGAGCCATTGATGATGCCGTTGCAGGGAAACCTTTTGATCCAACGCTGCTAACAACATTAGAAGGACTTGCTCATCGCGGCTATACCGAAGGATTTTTGCGCCGTCATACCCATGATGCCTATCAGACTTATGAATACGGTTACTCGATATCCGATACCCAACAATTTGTTGGTGAATTTACGGGTGAGCGAGTCAACGGATTGGCTGAAGTGGCTGTCAAGAATAAATTCATGATCGGAGACCGTCTCGAATTAATGACACCATCAGGCAATATCCAGTTTACACTGGAAACAATGCAGGATAAAAAAGGCCAACCAATGGAAGTTGCGCCTGGGGATGGGTATATTGTCTATTTACCAATTCCTAAACAAATTGATATTAATTACGCCTTATTAATACGTAATCTAAATGGTATTAATTCTCAATATCCTCAAACGAACCGAAACTCAGACAAATAATCATCAATATCCCCTCCTGACGATGATATATTTCTTTTTTTAGAAACAGATCACATCAATACTATTTTATTTACCGTAGTATTGTTGGTGAAAAATAAAAAATTAAAAAAGTTTTACAGTAAGACTAGGAACCACCTCCTTGGCCGGCTCAATCTCCCTTGAGCTGGCCTTTTCTTTTTTGCTCTGGGAAATAAAATCAACAAGTTACAGAATTCATTTACATGATTAATTACATAGAGAAATTTAACTATTAAATCAATGAATACTTATATTCATGTGTTTCTGATACCCTACATATTAATAAGAAAATATTTCTACCTATTGAAATATCACACTATCTAAAGAAATGTAATTAAAATTTTCCACTGTTTAATCATTCAGGAAATCCATCATATTTAGACCAAATATTATACAATTTGATAGAATTAATCAGGTGAAGATTATGAAAACAGATAATTACAATTTACTTATTGTTAAAACTATTAGTTCAACATTTACCTGACTATACCCACTTAACAACCCAAAATGGATTCTGTTTTATATACCCACAATATGAGAAAGGGAAAAATAGCCAAACCACCCCAGAGCTGATAAACAACAATGCAGTACATGTTACCCTTCCATAAAGATGAAATTTAATCCCACAATAGGAGCCACTCAGTAAACCAAAAAACTAAACCTAAAAGCTAAACCTAAAAACAATAGAAACGCATTTTTACACCGGAGCAAGCATGAAAAATACCATCTAACAATAACATCAGGAAAAATCAGACTAGCAAGTAACCGCGATAAGCATTCAACCTTCATCTATCAAGCTCTCACCCTGTATCAATAGATCCAATAACTTTATAAAATATCGTTTGCAAACAAGTTACTACAGAAGAAATGTAATAAGAAATTACTCTTGGTAAATGGAAGAAACCGAAATGTCACTATTAACAATAAAAACATGAGAAATTTTCCATCTGTGATAACATCAAATTATATTGATATATTTTCTAATCAATTAATTAATTGATGAATACAAGGCAAAACTAAAAATTTAGTATAATTATTATTTTATACTATTATCATTTTTACGAAAGAATAAATAACCATATTGACTGTTGCTTACAGGATTATGTAGATTAAAAAACATTGACGTCAAAAATGGTTATTTATCATATATAATACCGCAACTTGGTTATCAATAAATTGACAAAATAAAAAATCATTCATATGAATAATTAAAATCAATTAAATTCATATCAATAGAGAGAAAGAAATATGAAAAATAATTTTATAAAATTCATAAAAATAATAGAAAAACACATTATGTCTTTGTGGAAAATCCATATAATAAATAATCAGTTTAGCTATAAAAAGAGAAAAATATAAAGACTGACTTTATTATCCGGTTAATTGAACTAGGAAAATAATTCAATATTAATCAATGAGTTATTTATTAAAATGATAAATCCATATTAGTTTTTACTCTAAAAACACTCAGTATTATTATCAATTCCACCTAACAACATTGTAATGCTATATACCCGTCATCTTTCAAGTTGTTTCTTTGTTGGCTGTACTCGCTCACCCCGGTCACATCGTTATCTATGCTCCCGGGGATTCGCTCCCTTGCCGTCGCGATCCATCTTGAAATCCATAAGGTATAAATTAACAAAAAAATAACAATGAAAAAATTCCATAGAAACAATAACATATCTCAAATATATGATAAAAACATTTAATTGTTGAATAATAAAAGCCAATAAAATATTAACAAGTTCAATAAAGACGAGCAGTTTAACCATATTTAACTATATTTAACTATATTTAACTATATTTAACTATATTTAACTATATTGATATTTCAATTTATCAATGCCAAATTAATATCGATATTATAAATACAGTGAATAATTTATTCTTTATCAGTATTAAATCTCATACACCTATTTATCTTATCCTAGAAAATTGTTTGTTAGCAAACGATAAGAATGATGAGAACATATAATCCAGCACATAAAGATCTTACGCTTTCGCCTCCATACTCCTTAAAGGAATGGTAATGTCACTTTTTCGCTAAATAGCCACTTTCCAGATAATAAAATACTCTTTAAAGTCCGACCTGAAGCGATCCACTACCACTTCCCCCCCAATATAACTTGTTATCCTAAAAAGGATAAATGACAATCGATAGTATCTTTTCATAACTGGAGTAAAACATGACTGATATCGCTAAGTTGTTAGGCAAAGATGCGGACAGTTTATTGCAACATCGTTGTAATACCATTCTAAGTGAAAATCTTTATCTGCCCGGTGCCGATTTTGTTGACCGCGTAATGATCGACAATAACCGACCTAATACAGTTCTGCGCTCCATGCAAACATTGTTAAATCATGGTCGCCTTGCAGGTACGGGTTATTTGTCTATTTTGCCGGTGGATCAAGGTGTAGAACATTCTGCTGCCGCTTCTTTTGCAGCAAACCCACTCTATTTCGATCCAAAAAATATCGTTGAACTGGCTATTGAAGCCGGCTGTAACTGTGTTGCCTCTACTTATGGCGTGTTATCCGCGGTTTCTCGTCGTTATGCTCATAAGATCCCATTTCTGGTTAAACTGAACCACAATGAAGCACTGAGCTATCCCGCTCAATATGATCAAACTTTATATGCTAGTGTTGAACAAGCATTCGAGATGGGTGCTGTCGCCGTTGGAGCAACAATTTACTTTGGCTCTATTGAATCACGGCGTCAAATTGAGGAAATTTCAGCCGCCTTTAAACGGGCGCATGAATTGGGCATGGTAACAGTATTGTGGGCCTACCTGCGTAATTCTGCCTTCAAGAAAGAGGGGGTAGATTATCACGCCAGTGCAGACCTCACAGGCCAGGCTAACCATTTAGCAGCCACTATCGGTGCCGATATCGTTAAACAAAAAATGGCCGAAAATAACGGCGGCTATACGGCGATTGGCTTTGGTCATACCGATAAACGTGTTTACACTGATTTGACTACCGATCATCCTATCGATCTGGTCCGTTATCAGATAGCTAACTGCTACATGGGTCGCGCCGGTATGATTAACTCAGGTGGTGCATCCGGTAATAATGATTTAAGTGACTCCGTTCGTACCGCCGTCATTAATAAACGCGCAGGCGGTATGGGGTTAATCCTCGGCCGTAAGGCTTTCAAAAAATCCATGAAAGAGGGTATTGAACTGATTAATGCGGTTCAAGATGTCTATCTGGATAAGCAAGTGACTATCGCGTAAACCAAGCACCAAGCTTGTCAGCGTAAATCAAACTTGTCGCCGGTGATAATGAATAGATAGTAAGTCGCTACCAATGTTGAGTTATACCCGTTATCTTTCAAGTTGCTTCTTTGTTGGCTGCACTCACTCACCCCGGCCACATAGTTATCTATGCTCCCGGGGATTCGCTCCCTTGCCGCCGCGATCCATCTTGAAATCCATAGGGTATATACTACTCTCACAGCATAAACACCTTACTCTTCTTAATTCATTATCACTTTCTCATCAAATCCCAAAAACGCCAATCAGCTACTCTCACCACCACTGATGAAAATGGTGCACAGGCCCGATTCCTTTTCCTACCTCTAACGAGTCCGCCTGTTCTAACGCCGCCTGGAGGTATGATTTGGCAACAGGCAGGGTTGTTTGCCAATTCGAATAACGCGGACGCAGAGCAGCCAGTGCAGCGGAGAGCGTACATCCTGTACCATGAGTATGACGAGTATTGATTCTCGGCGCAGTAAAACGCCATTCTCCCTCAGCAGTAAATAGCCAATCAGGGCTCTCATGTTCTGTAAGGTGCCCGCCTTTCAGTAAAACGGCTTCGCATCCTAGCGATAATAGTTCACGCCCTTGTTTTTGCATGTCCGTTTCAGTTTCTGCTACAGAGCATTGCAATATCACGGCGGCTTCCGGCAAATTTGGGGTAATCAACGAAACCTTCGGTAATAATCGTTCAACAACCTCGGAAACCGCTTCCGGTGTCAACAACGGATCGCCACTCTTCGCAATCATTACCGTATCCAATACAACATAAGGAACGGCATAACGGCTTATTGCATCGGCAACGACAACAACATTGGCCGCATTGGATAACATGCCTATCTTAGCGCTATCAATTCTGATATCTGACAGCACAGATTCAAGCTGTGCCGCAACAAAAGTAGGATCAATATCATAAACAGATTGCACACCACAGGTGTTTTGCGCCACAAGCGCGGTCATTACTGTTGTGCCATAAGCACCAAGTGCGGAGAAAGTTTTTAGGTCGGCTTGAATGCCAGCACCGCCACTAGGATCAGTACCGGCAATTGTCAGTGAATTGATTCTCATTATAGCTACCCTTCCAACCAGCAAAAGAAAAGCAAGTATATCCGTTATCTTTCAAGTTGCCTCTTTGTTGGCTGCACTCGCTCACCCCGGCCACATCGTTACCTATGCTCCCGGGGACTCACTCCCTTGCCGTCGCGATCCATCTTGAAATCCATACTCTGTGAAAAGCACCCCAAGTCAAAACAAAAACACCCTATCAGATAACTAACAGGGTGATATCGGTATGTCATTGTTGCCAATAAAAAATCAAACAGACAACAAATTTACTTCGTCAATCCAAAATGATTGACAAAAAGAAGTTATGCTGCTGTAACGTTTGCTGCTGAAGGACCTTTCTGACCGTCCTGAATTTCAAACTCAACTTTTTGACCTTCGGCCAAAGTTTTAAAACCCTCGCTCTGAATAGCGCTAAAATGTACAAACACATCTTTGCTACCATCAGCTGGAGTAATAAAACCAAAACCTTTAGATTCGTTGAACCACTTTACAGTACCAGTGATTTTTGCCATTTTAAGAATTTCCTTTGGATCACTTAATTCTAATTCGCCGTTCGGCGCAACATAAAAACTAGAGCAAGTTGCTGCTATTAACAGAGTTGTATAACAGAACCATACCTCGTTTACCCGAACGATTTATCACATATTCTTAATATGATGGCAAGCCATTTTTTATCAGCTATGGAGCTAACGCACATATTTAAAATTCTTAACAACAATTATTGTTTAACATAGCTGCAAAAATTTGAAAACCCAAGGTTATCCTAATTAGCTTACAGTTTATCCACTCAACAAAACCCCAGATAACATAAATAACTCTAATTTATTTTGCCTGTCTTATTATTAGATTTTCTATATCTATAGTATGGTCATAGAGACCCATCTCTACTGTTTGAGTGAAAGAAAAAATCAACACATTCCCCATATTAGTCAACTAAAATATCAGTATTTTATATACCCAGTTAATACCTATCACATCTTAATATTAATTTTTCGTTTAACTTTTATTGAAAATAGCAAGAGTAGAATTCCTGAATTTAGATGTTTGTCATATTTTACGTGATACAAAGGATCTCCCCAATTTATGCCGTCGGGAAATTGGAGCAATAAATAATGAAGTTTGATTTAACCGCAGCCTGTACCCTATCAGCCACGCTTTTAGTCTCATCTGGGACAGTATTTGCAACAACAGCAAATACTGCTAACAAATCATTAACAACCACTGAATCTCACACACCGATCAGTTATGGCAACAATTCGAGCAGTTTATGGGAAAAATTCAATAATAATGTCGCTCTTACTTGGGATGCACCCAACAATGAACTTTATCTGCCGGTAATTACTTGGCATAACAGACATACCTACGATAAAGAGAAAACCGATAGATATAATGAGCGGCCTTGGGGTTTCGGCTATGGTAAATATCGTTACGACGAAGACAACGATTGGCATTCCCTTTATGCAATGGTTTTTATGGATTCTCATAACCGTTTGGAACCCATCGTTGGCTATGGCTTTCAGAAGATGTGGATACCCGGTGATTTAGAGGGTTTCCGAATGGGAATTGGTTTCACTCTGAGCGTTACAGCTCGTCATGATTATTATTATGTCCCTATTCCACTCCCATTACCGTTATTCTCCATAGAATATGATCGGTTATCGTTTCAAGGAACGTACATTCCCGGCACATATAACAACGGTAATGTATTCTTCGCTTGGTTACGCTGGCAATGGTAATCGGATAAAAAATACCAGGCTATACCCGTTATCTTTCAAGTTGCTTCTTTGTTGGCTGCACTCACTCACCCCGGTCACATAGTTATCTATGCTCCCGGGGATTCGCTCCCTTGCCGCCGCGATCCATCTTGAAATCCATAGGGTATATATCATATCAGCCTGGTATCTTTAATAGAGATAATCCAGGTATACCCGTTATCCTTCAAGTTGCCTCTTTGTTGGCTGCGCTCACTCACCCCGGTCACATCATTATCCATGCTCCCGGGGATTCGCTCCCTTGCCGTCGCGATCCATCTTGAAATCCATAGGGTATAGATATTATCCCAGCTCCTCTGTTTTCATTTTATCACGGCGAGAATGGGACATTAAAAACCCGAGCCATAACACCCCCACCCAGAATGGCATCAGGATGACTGAAATACGGATGCTATCCATCATTAAAATAATGACAAGTATAAAAGCAAGGAAAACCAGACACAGATAATTACCGAACGGATACCAAAATGCCTTAAATGACGGCGCTATCCCCTGTTTAACTTTTTCTGCCCGGAATTTTAAATGCGCCATACAGATCATGACCCAATTAATCACCAACGTTGTTACCACCAACGCCATTAATAACTCAAATGCTTTGCCCGGCATCACATAATTAATCAATACGCCAATGGACGTTGCTAAAGCAGACATGACAATAGCTCTGATAGGCACACCACTTTCATTAACTTTTGTCAGCATTTCAGGAGCATTACCTTGTTTTGCTAAACCGTACAGCATCCGACTGTTGCAATACACACCGCTGTTATAAACGGACAATGCCGCTGTTAGGACAACAATATTCAGAATGTTAGCCACCCAGAAACTATCCAGGTTATGAAAAATCATCACAAATGGGCTTTCACCTTCAACGACATTGCCCCACGGATAAAGCGACAATAACACCGTCAGAGAACCAATATAGAAAATCAATATTCTGTATACCACCTGATTGGTGGCCTTAGGAATGCTGATACGTGGATTTTCCGCTTCTGCTGCGGTAATACCCACCAGTTCCAATCCACCAAAAGAGAACATGATGACAGCCATTGCCATAATAAGGCTGGAGATCCCATTAGGCATAAAGCCACCATGCTGCCAAAGGTTAGTAATGCTGGCCTGAGGCCCGCCATTTCCGCTGACTAACAGGTAAGAGCCAAAAACAATCATACAGATAATTGCGGTCACTTTAATGATGGAAAACCAAAATTCTGTTTCACCATATAACCGGACATTAATTAAATTTACCGTATTGATTAAAACAAAGAAGATGGTTGCAGAAACCCAGGTTGGAATATCAGGCCACCAATAGTGGATATACATGCCCACAGCCGTTAGTTCAGCCATTCCGACCAGAGTAAACATCGCCCAATAATTCCAGCCTGATAAAAACCCGGGAAAATCGCCCCAATATTTATATGCAAAATGGCTAAACGACCCCGCTACAGGCTCCTCGACTACCATCTCACCTAGCTGACGCATAATCAGAAATGCAATAAAGCCTGCGATAGCGTAGCCTAAAATTACGGAGGGACCTGCCATTTTTATAGTTTGTGCAATACCGAGAAACAACCCAGTCCCGACCGACCCCCCCAAAGCAATAAGTTGAATATGCCGGTTTTTTAAACCGCGTTTAAGTGTTGAGCGCTGCGATTGTCCTGCCATCTTGTCCTCTTGATACAACTTCTATCTTGTTATTAGTGGGAAAACAACCGCTTCCCCTTATCTGCTTTATTCAAAGCAAACAAAACACTAGCTTTAAAGGGTGGATATTGAAGATATATGTTAGCACAGATATATGACGGGAAAATGGCTGATGAGTATCAGCAACTAATCAGAAAGGCAGATATCGAGTCACAGAACAAATACCTGAATCAAACTGTTCCCCCTGATCACAATAGCTATCCAAAGCTAGCAGGTACAAGAACAGACATATTCCAAGTAATGCTAAGATTGCAATGGTTTTTTTTATGTCCAATTCTATTTCCTTCAAGTTCGGTCAGAACGCAATACGTTAAGAATAAAGTTGGGAAATGATATTTTACAGCAATGAAACAAGAAAAATATTCATCCTGTGCTTTCATTGTGAAAAAATCGAACCAGCAACAGTATGCATGCTAACAATGTAATCAGAACGCATTTAAACAAATACTAACCATGTGGATTCTATTCACTATAACAAAAAAATCAATTGTCACATTCAGTTACAATTTAAATCGTTATGTCAAGGCTTTGTCATCTTTAGAAAAAGTTGTGTATACTTCCTTCCACTTTCAACCAGAACAAAATTGTTAATGCCACAGGATAATCACTTAGCACTTGTATGTGCTCTCAGCAAATGGATTGAGAATCACCTTGGCCGGGTAATCCACCTGGAAGAACTGGCAACTTACTCCGGTTACTCGCTTTGGCACATGCAGAAAATATTCAAGGAAGTCACCGGAATTTCTCTTGGTAAATATATCCGCCAACGACGCCTGGCTGGCGCTGTTCATCTTTTAAGAAACAGCGCGTTGCCTATTTTTGATATCGCCTTAGATTTCGGCTTTGGCTCTCAATCTCATTTCACTTATATGTTCCGCAAAGAGTATGGCATAACTCCCTATGATTTCCGGCAGAATCCAGAGATTGAGCTCGAAGTTAAATTACCGCTGCATTTCACTACTCACTGTTCATGACACAATAACCTAGAGAACAACATTGAAACGGGCAATTACCCAACCAATGCAACTGTGCTTTCCGGCGAAAGACAAAGAGCTTCAACCTTTGTGTTCTGACCTTTTATTTGATGCCAGACATCATACTTCCCTTAACTTAACAAGGCTCTCTGGGTTTCATGATTAGATGGACAGAGAGCTCTGTCGAATTTTTTAACGGCACTTGGTTTCCGTTAACATGAATTTGAAAAACGGACAACCCTGATGTCAGTACCTTTGATATTTCATCCCTGATATCCATAGGGTATATTCTTATTCTTGTTCTTTGTCATACTGAATTAAGTAAATCAATACCAGAATGATAGTGATAAAAAAACGGAAAGCACTAGACACACCGTCCCATTGTTTGGACATCCACATCCCAAACCATTCTCCACCAATTGACATAAATGCCACTTGCCAAGTCAAGAATCCCAAGGTCAAACCAACTATCGCAATAGATTTCTTTTTATTAAAGACAGCGGCATTAGATTTTAAATTTACCAATAAATGAATACCGCCAATCCAACATAACACTGCCGTTAAAGTTTCTAAAGAAATAATGACAATATAACCAATGTGGTGTAGCAACGGTGAATGAATTGCACGATAGGTAATAGTTGTATCTGGGAAAATAGTATCCATCATTAATACATGCTGTACAAATGCGAAATTAGTCGCATAGTCTGTAATATTGCCAAAAGCCGCTAATGTCGCAAACAAAGCTATTGCAAAAATCATCAAAGTCTTAGATAAGCGAATAATCATTTGTCAAGTCCTCAAAGAATGGGTTAAACACCAAAAAGATCATAAACAACACAAACTATACCCTATGGATTTCAAGATGGATCGCGGCGGCAAGGGAGCGAATCCCCGGGAGCATGGATAACGATGTGACCGGGGTGAACGAGTGCAGCCAACAAAGAGGCAACTTGAAAGATAACGGGTATATCATATAATTTAACAATCATCACCTTATTTATACATATTTATCTTAAAATTACGTTTAAAATATTCTCATATAATATCTGACTGATATTTTTCTGTTCATACCATCACTAGATCAGTTATTATCTGCTCCATTTTTATTTACCTGACCATTATTTATGGACGATTCTCCAGTTAGTGCAATGAAAAGCTATTTCAGTCAAAAATTGAGTAGAAAAGATTATATTATTAGTTTTATTAAAATAGCGGTTATTTTCGGAATATTAATCTTTCTCTCTGGTTACCTAGCAGAAAATAATTATGCCGCCCATATGCAATATGAGTTATCAGTGTGGCTGTACATGATCTCTATTGGTTTATGGGCAATGTGCTCCTTCGCTACGATTTACTATTTAATCATGAAAACAGCTTACAGATTTAATGACGTGGGGTTATATGGCTGGTTAATCTCTATTTTTATCTATCTGAGCAGCGTCTTACCAAACTATTTTTCCGAAAAAATAATAATGTATTCACCTCTTATTAGCCTAATTGGGATTATTCTTGCATTTATTCTGCCTGGAGGAAAAAATCATAATAAAGAGTAATATTCTCGCCATATTGCAAAAATTTCATTCAATCTGACTATTACTTAAACTAGTAATATACCTTATGGATTTCAAGATGCATCGCGACGACAAGGGAGCGAATCCCCGGGAGCATGGATAACGTTGTGACCGGGTGAGAGAATGCAGCCAACAAAGAGGCAATTTGAAAGATAACGGGTATATACAAGATGCATCGCGACGGCAAGGGAACGAATCCCTGGGAGCATAGCAAACTATGTGACCGGGGTGAGTGAGTGCAGCCAACAAAGAGGCAACTTGAAAGATGACGGGTATATACCCTATGGATTTCAAGATGGATCGCGGCGGCAAGGGAACGAGTCCCTGGGAGCATAGCAAACTATGTGACCGGGGTGAGTGAGTGCAGCCAACAAAGAGGCAACTTGAAAGATGACGGGTATAGGTTAATAAGAAAAACCATGCCATATAAAGTCACTCCAATAAAGTTCTTTCTATGGCACGATCTCATAAGATACTAAAAACTATTTTTTATATTTCTCAACCAAAGCCAGAGCTATTGATTCAGTTTGTGCATCAGGGTTACCGCTGATGTCATCTGGCCTGAAATGCATCTGGAATGCACTGATGGTCTTACGGGTATCTTCATCAAGTACACCCGTTTGTGGAATGGTGTAGCCATATTTAGCCAATGTCTTCTGAATTAACTCAACAGAAGCCTTATCATGCCATTTTCTGCCAGCCATATATTTTTCAACGGTTGCATCTTCAGGCCATGCACCGATACCTTGCTCAGCCAAATTCTTCCAAGGGAAAAGTTTGCCTGGATCATACTTTCTCAAAGGTGCAATATCACTGTGACCAACGACATTAATAGGTTCAATGCCATAACGTTGAATAATATCTTTCGCCAAACGCGTTAATAGATCGATCTGCTGCTCATTAAACGGATACCACTCTTTCTCAAGTAGCATTTCCGTAAATCCTTTATTAACAATTTCAATGCCAATCGAAGTGTCATTCAAGTCTTTCCGACCATTCCATCCACTAACACCAGCATGCCATGCCCTCTTCTCTTCAGGAACCAGTTGTAGAATAACAGGCTTTCCTCTCACATAATTCGGTAACGATGGGATTAAATAATGAGCACTAACACCGCCCTGAGTGAGTATACGTAAAGAATCTTTATCATCGACAGCGGTATAGTGGAACACCAAAAACCTTACTCTGTCATTTTGACCTTGTGAAGGAAAAGAGCTATCAACTTTATAAGCACCCCGATCTTCCAGACTGGAACACCCCGCCAATAGCATAAATAAGCCAACCAATATGATCTTCTTCATCATTTCCCTGTCCCACCTATTAATTGAATAGCAATATAATAACACAAAGAAATCAAATGAATACAAAATAAAATTTATGTTTTACATGATTTTTTTATAAAATTATCGGTTTTGTTCTTGACATAAAGCACAAATGAAGATGCCTTATTCCCATAATTTATACCCGTTATCCTTCAAGTTGCCTCTTTGTTGGCTGCACTCGCTCACCCCCGGTCACATCGTTATCCATGCTCCCGGGGATTCACTCCCTTGCCGTCGCGATGCATCTTGAAATCTATAGGGTATGTACTTTGTTCTAGCATTTCACTTGTGGCCAGCCACTTGGTTCGATTTGGCAAGACTTGCCGTTTCTTCCCAAATACCAACTTCGACCTTTTTCTGAATTTCAGGATACTGATTAATATCAAATGTCGGTAACTTACCGACACGTCTCTGTTGGTTGTAATCTTTTGCGAGTTTAAATGCGACGCCAGAAAGCAACAAGATAGCGGTCAGATTGGTAATTGCCATCAATGCCATAGACAAATCAGCCATTTTCCAAACTAAAGGCAATTCAGCCAACGCACCAAACATCACCATACCCAACGCCGCCAGACGTAAGATCATCAAGCCCGCGGTATGATTACGTTCAAGGAATACAATATTGCTTTCAGCATAAGCATAATTCGCAATGATTGATGTGAATGCGAAAAAGAAGATAGCCAGTGCAATAAATTCAGATCCCCAATCACCAACAGCGGAAGACAATGCCCGCTGAGTCAATTCTATTCCACTTATTCCTGAAATATTGCCATCAAGTACACCCGATGACAGGATGATAACAGCAGTCGCGCTACAGATAACCAGCGTATCCATAAAAACACCTAGCATTTGCACATAACCCTGAGATGCTGGATGAGGAGGATATGGAGAAGCAGAAGCAGCAGCATTGGGCGCTGACCCCATCCCGGCTTCATTTGAAAACAACCCGCGTTGAACACCTTGTGTCATCGCCTGTGCAACACCATAACCAACGGTCCCTGAAACGGCTTCCTGCAAACCGAATGCGCTTTTGAAAATCAATGCAAACACTTCCGGCATTCGTTCAAAGTTATGCCCGACGACCCAGAACGCCAAGATCAGATAAGCTATCGCCATAAAAGGGACAACTAATTCTGCAACCCGAGCAATAGAGCGCAAGCCACCAAAAATAATGAATCCGCTAAGAATCACCAAACCAATGCCGACATATAAAGGATCGAAATCAAATGCGAAAGCAGCAGCCTGAACAATAGAATTTGCCTGAACAGCATTAAATACCAGACCAAAAGCAATAATAAGAAATATGGAGAACATCACGCCCATCCAGCGTACTCCAAGCCCCTTTTCCATATAGTAGGCCGGACCACCGCGGTAATTCCCCTTATCGTCTTTTGTCTTGTACAGCTGGGCAAGTGTACTCTCAATAAAAGAGGTTGCCATTCCAATCAGAGCAACCACCCACATCCAAAAAATGGCACCAGGCCCACCCGCCGTTAAGGCGATTGCCACACCAGTAAGGTTGCCGGTACCAACCCGTGCAGCTAAACTGGTACACAGAGCCTGGAATGATGAAATACCTGCACTGTCAGATTTTTTACTGTTTTTCAATACTGAAAACATGTGCCCAAAATGGCGAATCTGTATAAAACCCGTGCGTATAGTGAAGTAAATACCCGCCCCAAGAAGAAGATAAATCAACACGGAGCCCCAAAGGATACTGTTAAAAAAGCTAATTAGTTCCGTCAAGTTAGTCAAGATATTTTTCCCCTTAAATTAGTAAACCCAATCTGACCATAAAATCGTATCCGGCAGAATTCATTGCGTTTAATATGCCTTTATAATTAACAAGTAACGCAATGCTGTATTAAGAAACACAGAGATACTGGTCAGAAAAACGCTATAAATGTAACACAAGTTTGAAATTAATGTGTAATGTTTACTGACCTTTTTACATTATCCATCAGATTAAATGAATGTTTGGTGTACTGTTTTTGACTGATAGTTAATAGATATGTCATTCAATCGACTATTGCCCGCCAGTCACTTCATACACTTTTAGCTATGCCTCCTATCAGTGATTCACAACAAGCTACATATATGAAACCCGTTACTTTAGCCCCCACACAAGTAAAAGAAGTTCTACCAATGAGCCGATTGTTAATTAAATCAACAACCCATTAATATCAAGAAAAAAATTCAAAAATAAGATATTGTGATTAATTTTGTGAGCAGATTATCAGCTTTAACAAAAAAATCCTCATTAATTTAGAAAATTTCGCATAGTGACATTTATCACATAAGACTTTAGAAATCAAAAAGATAAAAAACTCACTTATCGGATCACAATGAAATACCAACACATATGCTCAATGTAGAAAATATCATCCCAATAAATAACATAACATGCAAAAAACTAATAAACATCTCAACCTATATCTGACATTTATCTGTAGACTTCCTCAATCACAAGAGCAAATGATATTTCCCCTCAACTATTTGTGTTAAGTTATCATTAACATTAAAAAGTTTTTAACGACTGTTACCTACTTCTTTAATTAATTATAACGAATACATTTTTGCCTATTTATCTATTCTCTGAATATATTCAAATATATATCTAACCGTTCCCATTATTCTATTCTCTATAAGATGATTGTCTAATATTTCCACAAGCGGATTAAAATGAAATAACAATAAAGCCGAGATAATAAGATCCTTTTTTATAAAAGTTCGAGCAGTACTTTGATTACCTGCCAGATAGACCAAACTTTTAACAACATTTGTAGAAAATTTGCTGAATGAGCAACTGAGTTCTAAGCAAAATCGGGTACACTGCAAACCAAAATCATTACAATAATATTACCACTTTAAATTTCCCTAAGACCGGATACGACGAGCACAGATGTCTTAGATAAATCAAAAAACGCAAGACTTAACTTTGACAATTTACCGTGATGGTCAGCTAAAGACAGTTTAACTCAAATCACACCTATACCCTCTGGATTTCAAAATGGATCGCGACGGCAAGGGAGGAATCCCCGGTCACATAGCAAACTATGTGACCGGGGTGAGTGAGTGCAGCCAACAAAGAGGCAACTTGAAAGATAACGGGTATATATTCTCTCAACACAGTTACATGATTAATCGCCATCGCATTAGACGATAAAAACAACAGGCTTAACCCAACTACACATAATTAAAACCAACTTTTACTTTACATTACATTAACACTATGTTTTAATTTCATTAAAATATTATTTCATGTAAAAACAATATTGTAAAAAATATGAAAAAACTTCTCTCATATGCAACATAAAACTGGATCTTTTATTATCTACTGCTAATATTTTCATTTGTTATCTTTTACAAAAAAAATATGTTTATGAAGTTAATATTGTATAAATATCTCACTTTTATTCTAAATGCATAATTTAAACAATATACGTTGAGGTTATGAATGATGTTAAGAAGAAAAAGGAAGAATCCCACTGATAACAATTTACCTATAAGAGTCTATCGTGGGAGATCTAAATATGAATATCACCCTCCATCAGGAGGTTCAATATCCATTTGTTGTTTAAGTTCACCATTATCTGTCGTTTGGGAGGAATATGAAAAAATTCTTAATAAGGAAAAACAATAACTAAATAATAACATTTCAAATATTATACAGTAAGTACTTTATTTACAGTTATAAAACCAGCGGGAGAACAAACTCCCGTTAGCGTTTTTATCTAAATACACCAACAATAAAGATTTTTACACGACATTAAATTAACTATCCAGTTTTAACTTCTCATATACCCTATAGATTTCAAGATGGATCGCGACGGCAAGGGAACGAATCCCCGGGAGCATAGATAACGATGTGACCGGGGTGAGTGAGTGCAGCCAACAAAGAGGCAACTTGAAAGATAAAGGGTATACCTACTTATCGTTTATCAAACCAAGCTGATCATCAAATTCCTTCTCAAGATAGGAATCTTAAGTCCCCTACTTTGGTTGGCATGAAAACGCTCATCGGATTATTGGAAAAGAATAGCCAAATATTTGTCAAAAATTCGCAATTCTCTACAAATTTAGAAGATTGCGAATTGCACTTTTAAGTCCTAGCAGAGTTTTAAAGCCCTTTTCCCCCTACCAGGATCAATAAACATTGTGGTACAAATTTCCAACCCGTTCTTTGAACCGTACAAGTTCTTCTGTTAACGGGGAGTCAAGCCTAAGCATATACGTCACCAGTTTAGGAATACCACCAGCAAATGGTCTTATAGCAACGTCGCCATGCCGAGCCAAATTGATCTGTGACTCTCCCGCCACACCAATCCCATACCCGGCAGCCACTAAAGTTAACAAGAGATCAAAACTGGCAACCTTTTCGGAGATACATGGAGCTAACTTTGCATTTTGGAATATAGACAGAACTTGTTTCAAAAATCCCCCGTGAGTTTCCTGACCACAGACAATCAGTGAATAGCGCAAAAATTCATTCAGCGGTAATTCTTTATATGCCAAAAGCGGATGCCTGGCGGGAATAACCGCCACCAACGAATCATACCAAGCCGGTATTGCAATGATGCCATCTCGCACTATCGTAGATTGAGCGAATCCCACATCAAAAAGGTTATCACGTAATCCATTCATATGTTGAGCTAAAGGTACCTCGTGTAAACGAATATCCGTCTCCGGCTCGTCCTCACGACATTTTGCTAACAGCTCAGCTAATTTGGATGGTGTAACGCCATCAGATAACGCAATACGAAGCTGACTATGGAATCCGGCCGCAACCGCTTTCACACTATCACGTACCTGGCCGAGTACTGAAAAGATGCGAGGAGTTTGCTCCAGTAAAATTTCCCCTGCACGTGTGAGCCGGGTATTCCTTGTAGTACGTACGAATAACATCGTACCAAGATCGTCTTCCAATTTTTTGATTATTCTTGACAACGGTGATTGTTCTATATGCAGGCGTTCCGCAGCTCTAGCAAAATGTAATTCTTCTGCTACTACTACAAAACACCGTAAATGTCGTAACTTCATATATATGTAACCTCAATCTTTCACTAAACAGACTTATGCCTATTCTTTCTAAACGCTTCTTTAATTTGAATTTGTTCTTTCAGATCATCTAAATACGTTCAGCTTTAGTTGGTATTGTCCCGTAGGTTAGATCAGGGGTGACATCTCCCATATTATAAATGCCGAGTTACATAAAAACCTCCTTTGAGTAAACATGAAATAACCGATCACCAGGCAAGATCTGCCTAGTTTTAGAAGAAAATAGCATTTGATGATCTTAAAATAGTTAGCTATCTAGATACCCCCAAATTCATTAATTTATTTAATCAATATTTATCAAACTGTACGTCAATACATTTACAATAACAATAAATAAAGCTCACTCTTTCCTTAACTATAACTATTCCCTAGAAAGCTAATTATTAAATATTTATATAAAAAACCGAAAAAACGGCCAAACAGATCCGACTGAATGCATGATTTCACCAATAACTAAGTGGTGGGACCAGAAAACAAGGATACCAATATCAGCTTACCTGATTAAGACCTAAAAGGTCTTAAATATGACTGCAAAGGACATGATACCCACCATTATTTTATTTAGGATTCAGATAGTAAGAAGTTAAATACCGATCCGTTAAATGGAAATATGCGTTTCTCCAAACGGATCATAATGAACCATCTAGTTACAATAACGAGGTGCCTATGCCGACGGTGGAGCCAGGAGACTTGGAAGTTGCCACACATGGATTTGCCGATGGAATATCCATGCAATTAGCAAAAAAGCGCGCATTACACGGACCCAATGAGGTTCTAACCAAAACAGAACTTAACCTTATTATAGATGAAGCTGCTATATCATTCGGAGAATTCCTGACTGCTCTTGGCGTTGACTGGAAAAATGATCCTAACTCAAAAGACACGCCGAGACGTGTTGCAAAGGCTTATGTTCTTGACCTATGGAAAGGCCGATACAAACCAATGGGACCCATCACTACATTTCCGGCAGATAACTACGATGGCATTGTATTCGACGGCTGGATAGCGCTCGATTCCATGTGCTCTCACCATCATCAAGCAATCAGTGGCTATGTCCACGTTGCCTATATGCCAAGTCAATACGGGCGTGTTCTTGGCTTGTCAAAGTTAAACCGAATAGTCGAACATTTCGGCAGACGTGGGCTCATACAAGAACGGTTAACAGCAGCAATCCACAATGCAGTAAACCAAGTATGTGAAAGAAACCAAGGCGTCGCAGTATTAGTCGATGCATCGCACAATTGTGTACGTTGCAGAGGTGTACGCCACCAGAGAAGCCGTATGAAGACACAAATGTTTTCAGGTGCATTCGCTGAAGCTGATTCACCGGCAAAACAAGAGTTCTATGAATTGATTAGAGGTATTGCATGACAATTCAATATATTACTCGCAAAGGCTCTTTTGATTCCGCTCATCGCGTAATGAATGAAAGGGTCAAATGCTTCAATATCCACGGACACACTTATCTGTATGAACTCACTTTCTCATTTGAACAGATGCAACCAATTGGATACGCGATAGATTTCAAAGAGATAAAGCGCATAGGTGCCGCATGGATTGATGAGTTTCTGGATCACGCCTCAATTCTTAATCCCAAGGATGCAGACTTCATATCCGCTGTGCATGCTACACGCAGTAAATTCCGACTGATGAGCTTAAATCGTCATGGGGAGTACTGTAATCCAACAGTTGAGAATATTGCCAAAGAAATATTCCTCACTATGGAGGTTCTTTTTAATGAATGGGATAACCTAAAAATTCATCACATCAGACTCTATGAAACACCCAATTGTTTTACAGATTGCAATGCCGAGTCAATTCATGAAGAAGAACGCAGCGCATTTCTCAGTCAACGGTTTGAGGAACTCAAGGCTTATTCACAGGCAATGGGCCGGTTTGAATATGACTCAAGAAATGTTGTGACATCCGATTCTACTCATGAGCGCTTATAAAGTAACGAATCACGATGAATGAGGGTTGACGAATATGGACAGCGATATCTTACGGACATCTCTACTAATACGAGAAACGGAAGAAGCATTGTTACGTCTTTATTCCACTGGAGAGCTCCATGGAACAGTGCATACATGCATTGGGCAAGAGTTAACAGGCGCAATAGTATGCAAGTTTCTGAAAAAAAATGACTGGGTATTCTCCAATCATAGATGTCACGGCCACTTTCTTTCGCGGACAGGCGATGTTACAGGACTGATCGCAGAGGTGATGGGAAAAGAGACCGGCGTGTGTGGAGGCCGTGGAGGAAGTCAACATCTATGCAAAGAGGGATTTTTTTCTAACGGGATTCAAGGCGGGATCTTACCGGTAGCAACCGGGGCAGCTTTCGCCAAGAAGTTACGCCATGATAATTCTATCTCAATAGCGTTTATCGGAGATGGCACTCTCGGAGAGGGTGTCGTATATGAAGTATTAAATATCGCAGCAAAGTGGGATCTACCGCTATTGATCGTGTTAGAAAACAATCAATACGCACAATCTACTCATATCTCAGAAACATTATCAGGCAGCATAAGCAAACGCGCACAGGCTTTTGGCATGAGATATACGAAATCTGATGTTTGGAATTGGGAACATCTGATAGCTGAGACAGAAGAGCTGATAAATTATACTAGAAACCAAAGGCACCCCGCTTTTCTACAAATCGATACTTACCGTCTCAAAGCTCACTCCAAAGGAGACGATCTAAGAAACATCGATGAAATCGAACACTTTAATACTATCGATCCCATCAATGTCATTCTGCGTGAGCATGCTGCTGAATTGGAGACAGAAGTCGCCGGAGTTCAAGAAAGAGTAAATGACGCAATAAGAAAGGCAAAACAGGCTCGCTCATCACCGTTTTACGGCGCTGAAACACAATTGCAATCGCGATCTTCCACATTTCATCCGCTACCCAGCCAGGGGTCTAAGATTCGGCTATCCCGTGCAATCAATAAGGCATTTTTGGAAATCATGGAGCTGGATAAAAATATCCTGTTCATAGGAGAAGACGTGAAAGCGCCTTATGGCGGCGCATTTAAGATATCCGATGGCCTGTCCGATAGCTTTCCCGAACAAGTCATAAATACTCCCATCTCCGAAAGCGCTATTGTCGGCATCGGATGTGGGCTCGCCATGCATGGATATTGTCCTTTTGTGGAAATCATGTTCGGCGACTTCTTGACTTTAGCGTTTGACCAAATATTGAATCACGCAGCCAAGTTCAGGGACATGTACAACGATCAGGTGAAAGTTCCATTAGTGATCCGGACACCAATGGGCGCTGGCCGCGGTTACGGGCCTACCCATAGTCAAACTCTGGAAAAGCATTTCATGGGAATACCAGGTCTGACGATACTGGCAATTAACAATCTTATCGATCCGGCAATAGTCTATAAAACACTTGCAAAACAGGAGGAAGGTCCTGTTCTTCTTATTGAAAATAAAATCCTCTATACCAAGAGCATTCGAAATGCTCCATTGGGGTTCACAAGCTATGCCTCTGACGATCCATTCCCAGCGGTCGTTGTAAGCCCTCTGTCAACAAACGTCGACGTTGTAATCTTCGGTTATGGTGGGCTGAGCGATCTACTGGTAGATGTAGCAGAAGAACTTTTCGTAGAACACGATGTGATTGCTCAAGTTATCTGCCCACTCCAGATATATCCGTTTAGTGTAATCCCATATATCAAACTCGTATCGAAATGCAAAATCGCCATTATCGTTGAAGAAGGTCAGGGATTTGCGGGTTTCGGTTCAGAAGTCGTTGCTCAATTAACTGAAATTTTGGGTAAGTTATTACCTCGTACAATACGCATATATCCTTCCAGTATGGCGATACCCTCAAGTAAAGCCCTTGAAAACCTTATGATTCCAGGAAAAGACATGCTGATTGAACGTATTCTTAAGGCATACATATCAGAGGCTGAGCCTCAACAATAAATGTCTTTAATTGAAATTAATACGACCACAATAGGTATATTATGAAAAATACCATTATTCTTGAGAAGCTAAGCGCCAACGACGAGACAATGTTAATCTCAGAATGGTTGGTCGAAGAGGGAGATTATGTCACTGTCGGGCAAATGATCGCGAGGGTAGAAGCTTCCAAAGCCATAGTGGAAATCCATAGCCCTATGTCAGGATATCTGCTTAAGAGGTATCAAGCAGGAGATGAGGTTGCTGTAGGAAATGTTATCGCTGAAATCGTCCAAGAACCTACTTCCACCCCAACCAAAGAAGATCCCGACGCATCCATGTTCCAAGTGGATAGAAGCAACGCAACGGCCAGATTCTCTAAGGCCGCTACCGCATATCTCGAACACCACAGAATTGATCCTTCAAAACTGGGATTCAGCGGCCTCATAACTTTGGATTACCTCAGACAACATTTCGCTGTGGAAGAACACATTCAAAAGCCATTCACAACTACACTATTAGCTGACCCCCACGAATCGGATAAGATTTTATCATTAGTCGAAAATATCACGACTACGGAACCGATCGAAGTTTCGAAACAAGCTGAAATACGCATTCTCTCTGACGCTCAGAATGGCTCATTACCCAGTTCTATCACCGTGCAGTTCAATTCCATCAATCTACGGGAAAAATTGCGAAATGATACAAATTCCAGTGGACAAATTTTCCCTTATCTTTTGTGGATACTCGGTATTACACTGCAAGACTGGCCACAATTACGCTCTTATTATGAGAAACAACGGATTCATCGCTACAGCACAGTGAATATTGGCGTTGCAATTGACATGAATCATGGCCTGCGAGTACCCGTGATTCGGCAAATAAATCAATTAGCATTGCCAAATGTGGAAGCCGCTGTCGCCGATTATGTCTGCCGATACCATGAAAACAAATTAAGCCTTGAAGATGTTACGGGAGCGACCTTTACCGTTTCCGACCTGTCTGGTCAGAATGTTCTTCATTTTCAGCCCATGTTAAATAAGCAGCAATGCGCCATTCTAGGAATCGGAGGTGATAAAGATCTTGAGGGATACCCCATGTCACTCACCTTAGTATTTGATCATAGAGTCATCACTGGTGCCATTGCAGCACAATTTTTAAATGACTTTAAACGAAGACTACTCACCAGCAATGCCACTAAATTACACTTATCCGATACAGAAGCTCAGCAACCGACCCCGGTTCACAATCGCTTTTCCCCGACAAATTTAAAATTAGCTGACGATATCAGCAATATTTGGCAATCGCAGCTTGAATGCCAAGGAGTGAATCCATCGGACAATTTCTTCAAACTCGGCGGTGACTCGATGAAGGCTGCCCACACGATATCGCAAGTCGCGGCTCATATTGCCGTTGCTGTACCTCTGCGATTGCTTTTCGAAAACCCCACCCTTCAAAAATTCACCCAGAAAATTACACAGCTGATTAATGAAACACCACGAAACATTGACGATCTTTTACCTGCGTCGCCGGATAACTACGCCACTCTCTCTCTTCAACAAGAGAGATTACTCAAATTATGCGCTGATGGAGATCCCTCTGACTATAACCTTTTCCGCGCTTATCGGCTCATTGGTCATCTCGATAGAGAGGCATTAAGGCAAGCACTGCATCACCTAACAAAACGACACGAAATCCTTCGTAGCCGATTCGATTGGACCACCGCTTCATTTATTGGGTACTTTGAAGAAGATGCCGATCTGCCAATTGAGATAATTGACCTTTCTGCAATAACCAAAGAAGGTCAAGACGAACAATTAATGTCCGCCTTACAACGTAATTCACAATGTATCTGGCATGCAGGCGACTGGCTGTTTCACGTAAGCCTGATTCTTCTCAAAACAGACGAGCAGGTTTTAACACTCTGTCTACATCACTTGATTGCAGATGGTGAGTCTATTCGAATTCTCGCTGCCGAATTATCAACTTTCTATGCCCATGCATGCGGTGACAAATCAGTCGCTTTGCCAAAAGATCTACAACGACAATATCGCCACTATGCTAACTGGCAACAACAATATATCCGTGATGTATCTGTAAAACGTCAAATAAGTTACTGGAAACATAAAATGGAAGGTGCACCTTCCCTACTCGCTCTCCCTATATGCAATCAATCAGAAATCTATCAAACAAGATGTTCCGCATCAGAAGTGTTTCAGATCCCACAAGAGATTGGTGTCCTTGAATTCAGCCGCCATATAGGAGCCACACCCTATACGGTTCTTATGTCAGCTTGGGCAATTGTTCTTTCCCATTATTCATCCCAACAAGAAGTCGTTATTGGCACTGCGGCGGACAACAGACAACCGGAATATGGAAATAATCTCGGTTTCTTTGCAAACAATTGGGCTGCACGCATATTCGTTGAAGATACACAAGCATTCACATCACTGACTAAATCGATACGCCGAATCACTCTGGATGCAAAGGATAATATTGATTGGTCTTTCGGCACAATTGCCGATGCACTCGCTCCTTATGAAAAACACAAAGTACGATCACGCATCTTTCAGGTCATGTTAATCATGCTTCCCAACGCAAAATTGACCTTACGAAACATCGAGACCATACCCATGAACTTAGATATAGGGCGTGGCAGAGAACCTTTTGACGGTACAGTTTTAGATATGACGCTATGGATATCTGTAGAGCATGAAAATATATGTGCAAAGCTAGTATATAACGTTGATCTCTTTCAACAGAAAACCGTGAAATCCATAGTTCGATCATTCACAGCAGTCCTTCGGAAAGCATGTTCGGAGAGCAGCATTCCGCTGCTTAAACTTAAAGATACTTGTGAAACCATTGAGTAAATCAAGCATGATACCAGCACAAGAATTACACCGATTAGCACACGAAGCATTAAATCGTCAAGATTTCGAACACTGCGCCAAATATTGTTACACACAGCTCAGGGCTGCAAATGAACCGTATTGTCTGCAAGATGAGATCACTCTAGATTGTATTTATATGCTACTGTTTATACATGACATTTATAATCAACAATGCCATCTCCCTTTCACTGAGAAATGGACAAGGCATGATCTATTCTCCTTGGCAGAAACTTATTATACTAAGAAAATATCACTTGATACGCATATTAAACTGAAAGTTCTCAAAGGAAAGTACCTCGCCAATACACAATCATCGGAAGCAGCCATCTTGGCAATACAAGATGCAGTCATTTTAGCTGAAAACAGTTGTACTCCCTATATCAAAGCCCTTGCATTAGCTGAATTAGGCCACAAGACTATGAAAATCAGCCTTAAGCATGGGAGAGAATTGATCCAGCAAGCCCACGATATCCTGCATCAGAGTCCAGTAAGTCATGAACTGTCATTGGAAAACCAAAGGCATATCCATTTTATTTCTTCGATACATGGAGTTTGCGAATTCGATTTTGGAAACTACGAAGCAGCAATGAAACATCTGTCCAAAGTTTACGAGTCAAGCCTGCACCTCGGCATCAAATTCGACATTTCCATCTTCTGCAACTACCTGGCACAAGTCCATATCAGTCTAGGAGATTATGAAACCGCTGAGTCGCTTCTACTCAGCTGCCTTGAATATTTCATCCCTGAGAAAACGCCACACGCATGGAATGCAAATAATCGTGCACTCCTTGGCAAGGTCTATATGGAATGGGGAAAATATGACAAGGCACGTGAACACCTCATAACAGGGTGGAAAGAGAGCAGATTAGCTCGCAGCTTACCGTTGATAACGCTTGTCAGAAATTACTATGCAGAATTTCTTTTACAACGAGAAAGTAGTCCGTCCAAACAAAATATCTCCTTGGCCGAAGAAATCTTGCAGGAAAATATCTCTGAAGCACACCAAGCGGGAATATACCGTAGCGAAATCCTTTCTTTATCGCTTATGGGACAAATTTCCCTCAGCCGAAATGACTTTGACGCCGCCAAAAAATATAGCCAATCTGCTATTGATATGCTCATTCACATGGGATGGCTACCCGCTCTCCGCGCACAGGAGATCTACATGAACCACTATACCGTAGCAATCAGCTGTGGAGATATGGAGCAGGAAAAATACTGGTTATCGGAAGCTTATAATGTGGTAATGAGTATAGCTCGTCGTATTCTTGATGATACCAGACGCCTTTCATTTTTAAATCGGGTAAAAATCAATGAAATGATTGTTCACAAATATATGGAAACTTAATTTATCTGTATTCGTGAGATCTACTTTAATGACGGAAAATCAATATGAAAAATGAACATTCTACATCAATGCGAAAGCGACGAGTTGCACTGATCACGGGTGCTGCCAGAAGATTAGGCGCGGTTATCGCAAAAACATTGCATGCTGAGGGATTCAATATAGTGGTACACTGTAATACATCCCAATTAGAGGCCAACCAACTCGTTCAGGAATTAAATTCGATACGAGCCCAATCTACAATATCCGTGCAAGCCGATCTGAGTGATTTATACAATTGTGAACCCATCATAAATGCAGCAATAAGCGAATGGGGACAATTGGATATATTAGTCAATAATGCCTCAACCTATTACCCAACAGAAATTGGATCTGTTTCCCATAGCCAATGGCATGATTTGGTCGATATTAATCTAAAAATACCGTTTTTTCTGATCCAAACTGCCATGCCTTGGCTGCATCAGGTTCGTGGGAACATAGTCAATATTGTAGATATCAATGCTAAGCGTCCTCTAAAAGGATATCCTGTCTATTGTGCTGCAAAAGCGGGCCTCGCACTACTCACAGAAGCCCTCGCTTTAGAGTTAGCACCCAATATCCGGGTGAATGGCGTTGCTCCGGGAACGATCATGTGGCCTGAAAAAAGTAATAAATTGGACGATAACGAAAAATTCACCACTTTGAAAAAAATCCCCCTTGGCCGAATTGGTGATGGCAAAGACATCGCTGAGGCGGTACGATTTCTTGCAATTTCAGAGTATATTACAGGTCACATCATCAGGATCGATGGCGGTGCAATACTTTCCAGATAAAAGTTCCACGCTAGCAACATACGGTTTCATGATGGAATAATAAGTGTCAGGTGATTTAATTTTTTGCGAGTAAATATGATATGAAGCACGAAAAAGTCATAGCAGCAGTAGCAATTGGAAGTAATCTTAGTCAGCCTTATTACAACTTGTTAACAGCAGAAAATCATTTGCTGGCATTGAAGGAAAGTACAAACTTCCGATTTAGTCCGATATATAAAACAGCACCGATTGACAGTACAGGAGCACCAGACTACTTGAATGCCGTTGTTGTCTTTGAAACATCGCTAACACCGGTCGTTTTGCTCACCGAATTGCTAAGTATTGAAACTCTCAACGGCAGGAAACGCTCGTTTGTCAATGCTCCTCGAACGCTGGATCTTGATTTACTCTTATACGGAGACAAGGTTATATCTACGGAGAACCTGATTGTTCCTCATCCGAGGTTTCATAAGCGCTTCTTTGTTTTGACACCACTCAATGACTTATTACCTGAAACACAACATCCACTCCTTAAAGCATCGATTAATGAACTTGAGCAAAGATTGCAAACACTGTATGAAAAAGAGAAATATATATCTCATTTCGACCAAACATTTCGATCTGTTTCTACTAACATTCATTAGAAAAGGGCCAAAAACGACACATTGTTATCAATCAAATTTCTGTGTATTAACATGAATGATTCATAAATATGAATATGGCTTCATAATAATGGGTTATTAGAGCAAAGGAATTCAACACAGCTCAGACCGTTTCAGTGTGAGCTGGGAGATACCGTAGCCAAAAAGCAATGAAAAAGAGGAGAAAATAGCAAATGCAAGGATGAGCTGACAGTAACTTGCACTTGCAACCTTACTGCAAGTTACTGGATAACAGCCGCCGCTTTAAAAATATATTCTTTGAATAGCAACGCCAGCGCCGCAGCAACAATAAACCATTGAAGTCGATCAAATTTACCTTCAAGTTTATCAAAACGTTTATCTATAGATTCAAAACGTTTATCCATAACTTCAAGGCGTTTATCTATTAATTCGAATCGCTTCTCAACAGATTCAAAGCGTTTATCAATAGATTCGAAACGCTTATCAAGTGATGCAAAGTTAACCTCGGTCTCACGGCGCAGATTATCAACACTTTCCTGAGTTGCAAGATGTTGCATATTCTGCCCTCGGTGTAAGAGAGCATTCAGTACATCGCTCGTATTAAACTCTATTTTTTTATCATCTGAGCCACTCATTTTTTACTCCCTCTCTCTATTAGACAGAACGAATATTACTTTCAGTATACACTCACTGGCAAAATTTAGAAAACCCCACGGAAGCATTAGCTACCGTGAAGTCTTCGCAAGATGACAGATTACATATGCTGAATAATCGCGTCACCAAATTCACTGCATTTCAGCAGCTTAGCCCCTTCCATCAGACGTTCGAAATCATAAGTCACAGTCTTCGCTGCAATCGCGCCTTCCATACCTTTAACAATCAGATCTGCGGCTTCTGTCCACCCCATATGGCGTAACATCATCTCAGCGGAAAGAATCACAGAACCTGGATTCACCTTATCCTGACCGGCATATTTAGGTGCTGTACCATGAGTCGCTTCAAACAGAGCACATTCATCACCGATATTTGCTCCCGGAGCGATACCGATACCACCAACCTGAGCAGCTAGTGCATCAGAAATATAGTCACCATTCAGGTTCATACAGGCAATAACATCATATTCAGCAGGACGCAGCAGAATCTGTTGTAAAAACGCATCTGCGATGACATCTTTGACAATGATCTCTTTACCGTTTTTCGGATTCTTAATTTTTACCCAAGGACCACCATCCAACAGTTCACCGCCGAACTCTTCACGAGCAAGCTGATAACCCCAATCTTTGAAAGCACCTTCGGTGAACTTCATAATGTTGCCTTTGTGAACCAGAGTGACAGATTCACGGTCATTATCAATTGCGTATTCGATGGCAGCACGAACTAAGCGTTTAGTGCCCTCTTCAGAACAGGGTTTCACACCGATACCACATTGCTGTGGGAAACGGATTTTATTCACGCCCATCTCTTCTTGCAGGAATTTGATCACTTTATCCGCTTCAACAGACCCCGCTTTCCATTCAATACCGGCGTAAATATCTTCCGCGTTTTCACGGAAAATAACCATATCGGTCAATTCAGGTTGTTTGACCGGGCTTGGCGTTCCCTGGTAATAACGAACAGGACGCAGGCAAACATACAGATCTAATTGCTGGCGCAATGCTACGTTCAGAGAACGAATACCGCCACCAACTGGCGTCGTCAGAGGGCCTTTAATGGCGACGCGATATTCACGGATCAGATCCAACGTTTCATCCGGCAACCAAACATCTTTACCGTATACATGAGTCGATTTTTCACCGGTGTAGATTTCCATCCAGGAAATTTTACGCTCACCCTGATAGGCTTTCTGAACCGCTGCATCGACAACTTTCAACATTGCAGGGGTAACATCGACACCAATCCCATCCCCTTCGATATAAGGGATGACCGGGTTATTCGGAACAACCAGTTTACCTTTAGCGTCGACTGTTATTTTTTTACCTTCCGCCGGAATAACTACTTTGCTTTCCATTAACCTCTCCTTTCAAGTAAGCGTAATACCTTGTTAATTTTTTGTAAGGGACGTGTCAATACTACTTGAATATTCTGCGAACGCCAATTGATAGCAGATTAATGTATAATGCCCCTTCCATTTTATTCAGTGATCTATGATGACAAATATCGCTATTAAAAAACACAAACTTAACCGATTCAGCCAAAGAAAAATATCGCATTCTGTCAAAAAACCAACAGAACCTCGTCGAGTGTTGATATTTAACAAACCTTATGATGTTTTACCCCAATTCACTGATGAAATGGGCAGAACAACGTTAAAAGATTTTATCCCGTTCCCTCATGTGTATGCTGCCGGGCGTTTAGATCGTGACAGTGAAGGATTACTAATTCTGACGAATGACGGTAAACTTCAAGCACAGCTAACCCAACCGAATAAAAAAACAGCCAAAGTTTATTATGTGCAAGTTGAAGGCGTTCCCGATGAAATCTCTCTCGATAAGTTACGCAATGGCATCATATTAAAAGATGGGCCTACCCTACCCGCAGGTGTCGAGTTAGTTCATGAACCGACATGGCTCTGGAGTCGCCATCCACCGATTCGTGAACGTAAAAATATTCCGGTAAGCTGGTTAAAAATAACACTTTATGAAGGCCGAAATCGTCAAGTGCGCAGAATGACAGCACATATCGGTTTTCCTACACTTCGGCTGATTCGTTTTAGTATGGGAAACTTACCATTAGGCAAGATGAAACCCGGTGAATGGAAGGAGATTAATTTTGTTTAGCCCCCACATCACAGTTGCCTGTATTGTCCATGCCCAAAATAAATTCCTGGTCGTTGAAGAGACAATTAATGGCAAAGCATTATGGAATCAACCCGCTGGTCATCTTGAGGCTGGTGAAACATTGTTACAAGCGGCGGAACGCGAATTATGGGAAGAAGCCGGGATTCAGGCTAAGCCGCAAGCACTGCTGAAAGTTCATCAATGGGTTGCACCAGACGGCACCCCCTTTATCCGTTTTCTGTTTCTGGTTGAAATGGAACAACAAACCGTACCCCATCCGCAAGACCGTGATATTGATTGTTGCCATTGGGTTACAGCAGAACAAATATTCAGTAGCCATTATCTTCGTTCTCCACTCGTCGCAGAAAGTATTCGCTGTTACCTGCAAAACGAAAAGCATCCTCTCACTCTACTGGATAGTTATGTTTCTCCGTTTATTTAATGGCAAAACAGTGATACGTTTGATGCACCCCGATTTGCAACGTGTTAAAGTACGGCGCTTGTTTTTTTCTCCAGTGAGATTCCCATGTCAGATAACAGCCAGAAAAAAGTCATTGTCGGCATGTCCGGCGGTGTAGACTCCTCCGTTTCCGCCTATTTGCTACAACAGCAAGGTTATCAAGTGGCTGGCTTGTTCATGAAGAATTGGGAAGAAGATGATGATGAAGAGTACTGTTCAGCCGCGACTGATCTGGCTGATGCCCAATCCGTTTGCGATAAGTTGGGCATCGAACTTCATACCGTCAATTTTGCTGCCGAATATTGGGATAATGTTTTCGAACATTTTCTTGCTGAATATCGAGCAGGCAGAACACCTAACCCAGATATTCTATGTAACAAAGAAATTAAGTTTAAAGCATTTCTGGAATTCGCTGCTGAGGATTTAAGCGCGGATTACATCGCAACAGGTCACTATGTTCGCCGCAGAGATATTAACGGTAAAAGCCAATTATTGCGTGGGCTGGATAATAATAAAGACCAAAGCTACTTCTTATACACGTTAAGCCACCAGCAAATTGCTCAAAGCCTATTTCCGGTCGGTGAACTGGAAAAACCAGAGGTTCGTCGTATCGCTGAAAAAATCGGTCTGGTGACGGCAAAGAAAAAAGATTCCACCGGTATCTGTTTTATTGGCGAGCGCAAATTTCGTGACTTCCTTGGCCGTTATTTACCCGCCAAACCTGGCCCGATTATGACAGTAGATGGAGAATCCCTTGGTGAACATCAGGGGCTGATGTACCACACACTGGGTCAACGTAAAGGTCTGGGAATCGGTGGAACGAAAGAAGGCAGCGAAGAGCCGTGGTATGTCATAGATAAAGACGTTCAGAACAACATCCTGATCGTGGCACAGGGGCATGAACACCCCCGTTTAATGTCTACCGGCCTTATTGCTCAGCAACTTTACTGGGTTGACAGACAGACATTAACTGAAAAAATCCATTGCGTCGTCAAAACACGCTATCGTCAGCAAGATATTCCTTGCACTGTCACCCCCATAAGCGAAGATAAAATAGAAGTCCATTTTGCTAATCCTGTCGCCGCAGTCACCCCCGGCCAATCAGCCGTCTTTTATCAGGGTGAAGTTTGTCTTGGCGGTGGAGTGATCGAACAACGTTTGCAGGAGTAATTGTGGCAAAGAATCATTACAACATTACACTAGCGCTGGCGGGAATTTGCCAGTCAGGTCGCTTGGTACAACAACTGTCTCATGAAAACCAGTGTGATACTGATGCTGTTACCACCATGGTTAATAGCATTTTAAACACCAACCCGGCATCTGTTTTAGATGTGTTCGGCAATCATGAACGCAATCTGAAAATTGGGCTGAACGCAATGCTAGGGATGTTTAATAGCTCTAACAATGGTATTTCTGCCGATCTTACCCGCTATATCTTGAGTCTGATAGCATTGGAGCGCCGGCTAATGAAAAATCAGGCAGCTTCCGATGCATTGGGTAACCGTATCAGTTTACTTGAACGTCAACAGGCATATTTCGAACCCATGTCAGAAGGGATGTTCAACGCGTTGGCCGGTATTTATGTCGATGTTATCAGCCCATTAGGTCCACGTATCCAAGTGACTGGTTCCCCTGATATCCTGCGCAATCCACTGGTACAAGCGAAAGTCCGGGCTATTTTACTGGCTGGCGTCCGTTGCGCGGTCTTATGGCAACAAGTTGGCGGTGGTCGCTTGCAATTAATGTTTTCTCGTCAACGTCTGATCCAACAGGCGAAAGATATTCTTTCTCATTGTTAAATAAAATCCGGGAGTTGCTACCAATGGAATTATCCTCACTGACTGCTGTTTCTCCGATCGATGGCCGTTACGGCGATAAAGTCAGCGTATTACGTACCATTTTTAGTGAGTTTGGCTTACTGAAATTCCGCGTACAGGTTGAAGTACGTTGGCTGCAAAAACTGGCAGAATGTGCTGAAATTAAAGAAGTTCCCGCGTTTGATACAGACGCAAACGCTTACCTGAATGAAATTATCGCAAATTTCAATGAACAGGATGCAATGCGTATTAAAACTATCGAACGCACCACTAACCACGATGTCAAAGCAGTGGAATATTTTCTGAAAGAGAAAGTTGCACATATTCCTGCACTACATCAAGTTTCTGAGTTTATTCACTTTGCCTGTACTTCTGAAGATATTAACAATCTAGCTTATGCGCTGATGCTACAAACCGCCCGAGAAGAAGTACTTTTACCCCAATGGCGTCAGATGATTGATACCATCAAAAAAATGGCGAGTGAATATCGAGACTTACCACTGTTATCTCGCACTCACGGCCAACCAGCCACACCTTCCACGGTTGGTAAAGAGTTTGCCAATGTTGCTCACCGGATGGAACGTCAATATCGCCAACTGGAACAAGTCGAAATACTCGGTAAAATTAATGGTGCCGTAGGTAACTATAATGCCCATATAGCCGCTTACCCACAGGTTGATTGGCATCAGTTTAGTGAAACTTTTGTGACTTCGCTCGGCATCAAATGGAATCCATACACGACCCAAATCGAACCCCATGATTATATTGCTGAATTGTTCGATACTATCGCCCGTTTCAACACGATTCTGATCGATTTTGACCGTGACATTTGGGGTTACATCGCACTTAACCATTTCAAACAGAAAACGGTTGCCGGTGAAATCGGTTCTTCCACTATGCCACACAAAGTCAATCCAATTGATTTTGAAAACTCGGAAGGCAATTTGGGGCTGGCAAATGCGGTATTTGGTCATCTGGCAAGCAAGTTACCGATTTCCCGTTGGCAACGAGATCTGACTGATTCAACTGTATTGCGTAACCTTGGAGTTGGCCTGGGATATGCTCTGATCGCTTATCAATCTACGATGAAAGGCTTAAATAAGTTAGAAGTCAATGAGCAGCACCTGCTGGATGAGCTAGATAAAAACTGGGAAGTGCTGGCTGAACCTATCCAGACAGTGATGCGTCGCTATGGTATCGAAAAGCCTTATGAAAAACTCAAAGAACTTACCCGCGGTAAACGCGTCAACGGTGAAGGAATGAAAACCTTTATCGATGGACTGGATTTACCGGAAGAAGAGAAAATACGATTGAAAGCCATGACGCCAGCAAATTATATTGGCCGTGCAATCACACTGGTTGATGAATTGAAGTAGTTGATATTCAACAGACGGATACAACATCCGTCTGTTGCTATACCCTATGGATTTCAAGATGCATCGCGACGGCAAGGGAGAGAATCCCCAGGAGCATAGCGAACTATGTGACTGGGGTGAGCGAGTGCAGCCAACAAAGAGGCAACTTGAAAGATAACAGGTATATCCTTATATAAACCAATCCCAAACATACCTTAATCTATTTCCACTTAACGTCTTGCTGTTACAGATCCATGTATCTAACATACTCAGCAGAACCATGACATTGAATTTTTTACCGGCAGTTTTGTCTATATAATAGTCCGAATGAATTGATTATTACAATAACTGCCTGCTGGAGTTGAGAGGAATTATTCCATGCGGATATTGATCGTTGAAGACAACATGTTACTGCGTCACCATCTAACGGTACAGCTTCGTGACACCGGTCATCTAGTTGATGCCGCTGCAAACGCCAAAGAAGCCGATTACTATCTGGTCGAGAGCGAACCCGATATTGCCATTGTTGATCTTGGTTTGCCCGGAGAAGATGGTTTGAGTTTGATCCGTCGCTGGCGCCAAAAAGATGAAAAACTCCCCATTCTTGTTTTGACCGCCCGCGAAAGCTGGCAAGAAAAAGTCACGGTTCTTGATGCAGGAGCAGATGATTATGTTACCAAGCCCTTTCATCTTGAGGAAATTATTGCCCGTATGCAGGCACTCCTACGCCGTAATAATGGGCTGGTTTCTCAGATTATTGAATTCCCACCTTTCAAAATCGATCTGTCACGCAAGGAATTTACAGTTTACGGGGAGAGCGTCAAACTAACGGCGTTTGAATACCGAATCATTGAAATACTGATGTGTAATAGCGATAAAGTTGTCACTAAAGAGTCATTAATGCGCCAATTATATCCCGATGCTGAACTGCGCGAAGGTCACTCCATCGATGTCTTAATCGGCCGACTAAGAAAAAAAATATTAGATATTTGGCCTTATGAAGCTATCGTGACTGTCCGGGGCCAAGGCTATCGCTTCGATGTGTAAAACTTTCATAGGTAAAAAAGTGCTTAAGCACAAAAAGCAGCCTTTCTCACTCCGTACCCGGTTTTTAATGGCAACTGCTGCGGTTATTCTTGCTCTTACCATGTCTTACGGTATTGTTGCCATTGTCGGTTACCTGGTCAGTTTTGATAAAACTGCTTATACACTGCTACGTAGTCAGAGTAATCTATTTTTCAGCCTTGCTCAGTGGAATAACAATCAGCTAGATATTTCAGTCCCCCCCAATTTCACACTGAATAACCCATCATTGGTTCTGATTTATAACAACAAAGGTGCCATCCTCTGGCGTCAACACCATATCCCAAAAGTCGAAAACTCTATTCCTAGTGAATGGTTAAAAGAAGACGGTTTATATGAACTGGATACTGACCTAAAAAGCAGCCGGGATTTGCTAAAAAACTCGGCTAACACACAAGGACAATTAGGTAAACTTAATTCACTTGACGAAAATGAAGATAATGAGCTAACTCACTCCGTTTCTGTCAACAGATATAGTGCAACAGCTCATTTGCCAGCGTTAACCATTGTCGTCATCGATACCATTCCACAGGATTTACAAAAAACAGTTCTAGTGTGGGAATGGTTCGGTTATGTATTGATTGCCAATCTTATTCTGGTTATCCCATTAATCTGGCTGGCCGCACACTGGAGTTTACGGCCAATTAAATCGCTTATTCATCAGATCAGTTCATTAGAAAAAGGTGAGCGGGAAAAATTGGATGAAAATCCACCGACAGAGCTGCGGGGGCTAGTTCGTAACCTTAATGTGTTGCTCAATAATGAACGCAATCGCTATACAAAATACCGAACAACACTGGCTGATCTGACACACAGCTTGAAAACGCCACTGGCTGTTTTACAATCAACTCTCCGTTCTTTGCGTGACAGCAAACAAATGACTATTCAACAGGCAGAACCTATCATGCTTGAGCAAATTGGCCGTATTTCTCAGCAGATAGGCTATTATCTGCATCGTGCCAGTATGCGCAGTGAACACAGTACTATTATGCGGAAAGTCTCTTCTGTTCCTGCTTTACTAGATAGCCTATGCAGCGCTTTAACAAAAGTCTATCAGCGTAAAAGTGTCAGTCTCACGTTAGATGTCTCACCGGAGATCACCTGGCTTGGTGAGAAAAATGACTTTATGGAAGTCATGGGTAATGTGTTGGAAAACGCCTGTAAGTACTGCCTTAAATTTGTTGAGATCTCTGTGACGATTGATCACGATTCGGTAATGATTATTGTCGACGACGATGGTCCAGGGGTGCCAATTGAAAAATGGGACATCATTTTCCAACGAGGTCAACGTGTTGATACTTTGAAGCCTGGTCAAGGGCTTGGATTGTCAATTGCTTCTGAAATTATCGAACAATATAAAGGTGATATCAGTATCAGTGACAGTCCACTTGGTGGTGCCAGAATTTGCGTTATATTCCGATGCCAGCAAATTAATGATGATGATTAGTTAAATATGCCAGTGTAGTCTGATACTGAGTTTAACTATTCGTTATAATACCCTGAAATTCACTTCACACTCAGGATGTCACTATGGACTATCAGTTGAATCTGGACTGGCAGGCATTTTTGCATAATCATTGGCAAAAACGGCCTTTACTGATTAAACAAGGCTTCCGTCAATTCATTGATCCCCTCACTCCCGATGAACTCGCGGGGCTGGCTATGGAAAATGAAGTTGACTGCCGTCTGGTCAGCCAGAAAAATGGCCGTTGGGATGTCTCTCATGGTCCATTCGAAAGTTACGATCATTTAGGTGAAAAAGAGTGGTCACTGCTGGTACAAGCGGTTAATCACTGGCACCGTCCTTCCGCCGCATTAATGCAACCATTCCGCGTATTATCTGACTGGCGGATAGATGATCTGATGGTCTCCTTCTCCGTTCCCGGTGGTGGTGTTGGTCCGCATCTAGACCAATACGATGTGTTTATCATTCAAGGAATGGGCCGCCGTCGCTGGCGCGTTGGGGAAAAGCTACCAATGGAACAACGCTGCCCTCACCCCGATCTATTACAGGTCGATCCCTTTAGTGCCGTTATTGACGAAGAGATGGAACCAGGCGATATCCTCTATATCCCACCAGGATTTCCTCATGAAGGTTATTCCATCGAAGATTCACTAAATTATTCAGTTGGTTTCCGCGCCCCCAATTCCCGTGAACTGTTCAGTAGCTTCGCCGATTATGTGCTGGCTAATGATTTAGGCAGCTATCGTTATAGCGATGCCGATCTGACTTTCCGCGAAAATCCGGCGCTGGTCCAGCCGCATGAATTATCAGCGCTACACACCATGATGAACGAGTTATTGGCACAGCCTGACACTTTCCAACAATGGTTTGGTGAATTCATCTCTCAGTCACGGCATGAACTTGATATTGCGCCACCAGAGCCACCTTATGAAAGTGATGAAATTTATGAATTAATGAAACAAGGTGAAAATCTCCACCGTCTTAACGGATTACGGGTTATCAGGGTTGGTGATCAGTGCTTTGTTAACGGTGAATTAATAGATACACCTCATATTAAAGCGGCTGATGTTCTTTGCTGCCATTATGAAATTAATGCAGAAATGCTTGGTGAAGCGATAGATGATGTTCGTTTTATCAGACTGCTCACTGCATTGGTCAATAGTGGTTACTGGTACTTTAATGATTGATACCTCATCCCAAGAGGTTGATTTCAATAATATTGATTTTCTCCCCACTAAATCACAAGTGATTATAGTGGGGACTTCTTAAGTTCGCTTCGCTCTCAATTAGCATTCAGGAAGGAAAATTCCGCAGAGTTTGTTAAGAACTGGTAGTGCCAGGGTTTGCCGTTAATATCCGATCAAATTAACTCCTACTGCAAAACGCCTGACTCATTTCCGACTTTTTAGACAACAGTGCGGTTAATTCAGCAATGCGCATAACAACACTGACAGCCTGTTCCATTCCTTCCAACGAAACAAATTCATGTTTGCCATGATAATTATACCCCCCCATGAATATATTCGGGCAAGGTAAACCACGAAACGACAATTGTGCGCCATGAGTACCGCCACGAATCGGTTTAATAATGGGTTCAATATTACAATCCAGCATTGCCTGTTTGGCAATCTCAATAACATGCGGATATTTGATAACTTCATCATGCATGTTGTAATAATTGTCATCGATAGTCAGTTCGATATAACAACCAGGATGCAATCCCTCACCGGCTTTTTCAGCAATTTTAATCATCTTCTTTTTACGTTCTTCGAAGTTATTCCGATCAAAATCACGAATGATATAGTGCATTTCAGCACACTCAACTGTGCCTTTAATACGTTGCAAATGATAGAAGCCTTCATACCCATCGGTATGTTCCGGTGTCTCTTCCGATGGCAATGCTTGATGGATATGGATCGCCAGTGATAAGGCATTGATCATCACATTCTTAGCACTACCAGAGTGAACATTATTACCAACAATCTTAACGGTTACTACCGCCGCATTGAAATTTTCAAATGCCAGTTCACCTACACCACCACCATCTACGGTGTATGCCCACTCAGCATCAAATGAATTAATATCAAAATAGCGTGCTCCCTTACCTATCTCCTCATCAGGTGTAAACGCAATCCGAATATCACCATGTAAGATATTGCTATTTTTCAGACGAACCATTGCAGTAATGATTTCTGCAATACCCGCTTTATCATCGGCACCAAGCAACGTTTTACCATCGGTGGTAATCAGTGTTTTCCCCAACATATTATGCAAAATAGGAAACATAACCGGTGATAACACTTCATTACCCGCCCCCAGCGCAATTTCACCACCTCGATAATTTTCCAACATTTGTGGACTTATATTTTTTCCAGAAAAATCAGGTGAAGTATCAAGGTGAGCAATAAAACCGATAGCAGGTACAGGCCAAGATGTATTGGCAGGTAATGTTGCCATAACACAGCCATGAGCATCCTGTACCACATTGGAAAAACCTAATTCGATCAACTCCTGTTTCAGCGCTTTGGCGAGTTCGAGCTGCCCATGACTACTGGGAATCGTCTTCGCTGACGGCTTTGACTGAGTATCAAAAGATATGTATTTAAAAAAACGTTCTAGTAATCTGTCCATTATTCTCTTCCCCCAGGGATTTTGTTACCCATTATGAGGAAGAGAAACACAATAATTATTGCGTCAAATCAGCTTTAAATTCTTTAATACTATCAATTAACCTTCGAGCATACTCATCGACTATCTTACTGGCTGGTCCATAATGCTTTTCATCAAATAAACTTTCTACCTGACTCGGTTCTAAGTTCAGCTCTACCGTGTGCGCCCCCGCCAATTTAGCTTCATGTACAAATCCAGCCGCAGGATAAACATGGCCAGAAGTGCCAATAGCGATAAAAATATCTGCCTGAGCCAGTGCAGAATAGATCTGTTCCATCTCCAAAGGCATTTCACCAAACCAAACAACATGTGGGCGCAATGGTGAAGGGAACTGACAACAATGGCAACGTTCATCTGTCGTTAAATCGTCTGTCCACTCAAACACTTGCCCAGATTGGCAACAACGAATTTTGAACAACTCACCATGCATATGCACCGTGCGATAGCTACCCGCCCGCTCATGAAGATCATCGATATTCTGAGTAATCAACAAAAAATTATCGCCAAGTTCATGCTCCAGCGCGGCTAAAGCATAATGCGCTACGTTCGGTTTTATCTCTGATTGCTGAAGTTGATGACGCCGAGCATTATAAAATGCCTGCACCAATTCTGGATCCTTCTGAAAACCTTCAGGTGTAGCAACATCTTCCACCCGATGTTCTTCCCACAACCCATCAGAGGAACGGAAAGTCCGAATACCCGATTCGGCCGAAATACCGGCTCCTGTCAATACCACGATGTAAGGTTTTTTCATATTAAGCGCCAATCGATTGTCCCTATAAAAAATCCGGCTACGAAATCTCTGATGCCTCAAACGCTTAACCTTACGAAGCCGGCCAAGCCGACTAAGCCGACGACGAACTCGCATACTGATTTCCTTCAAGATTTCTTAAATGTTGCTTAGGTTTCTATTTTTTATACCATAACGTTTTGATTAGCTCATGCCAATAATAGATTAATTATTTTCCACTTAAAATTCGTACCGGATCAAGTCTACTTGCCCGCCTTGCCGGATACCAACTGGCTAATAAACTCAGAATCAGAGCCGTCGCCAGAACATACAGAACATCCATGCCATGCAACTCAGATGGCAGGAAATCAATGAAGTAAACATCACCGGAAAGAAATTGATGCCCGATCAGCTCTTCCAGCCCATGAATAAGCGCTGTCAGATTCAGTGATGCCAACACGCCAGCTACAGCACCAGCAATACTGCCCGTCATCCCCGTCAATAACCCATACCAGAGAAAAACTGCTCTAATTTGCCTATCCTTAGCGCCGAGGGTTCGCAGGATAGCAATATCACTGCTTTTATCTTTTACCGCCATAATCAGGGTAGAAACGATATTAAAACATGCCACGCCAATCACCAGAATCATCGCCAGATACATAATGCTACGTACCATCTGAATATCATGATACATATAGCCATAATTTCTTATCCAACTACTGATATAGACATATTCCTGTGATGCTTCCCCGGCAGACCTTACTCGTTGATCAGCGGCAAATACATCATCAACCTTGATCGCAATGCCAGTGATCCCTTGCCCATAATCTAAATATTGTTGAGCATCGGCCAAAGGGACCAAAGCCAAACTATGATCAAGCAAACCACTCAATTGAAAAATCCCGCTAACTTGTAAACGAATCCGTTTTGGTTGCAACAGTTTCATTTCGGGATCATTGTTCGGGATCATGACAGTCAACCAATCCCCCTGCTTAACCTTTAAAGCATTAGCAACTCCCTGCCCCAGAATGACCTGTTGATGACCCGCCTGAAAATTTTGCCAGACATTATCTTGGACAAATTGTGGTAATGAGCTGACCTGAGATTCAGTGACTAAATCAACCCCTCTCACCTGAACAGCATGCAAGCTGGCACCTTTTTCCATCAATCCAGTGAAAGTAATATAAGGTGAAGCCGCAACCACACCGGTGGTGTTTTTTACCCGTTCCAATGCAGGCTGCCACTGTTCAAAAGGCTGATGAACCGTATAAATTTCACCATGAGGAACAACAGAAAGGATGCGGTTTCTCAATTCTCGTTCAAAACCATTCATGGCACTTAGACCAATGATGAGAACAGCGACACCAAGCATAATCCCTAACGTAGAAATCACCGAAATCAGAGATACCATACCGCCACGGCGACGCCCGCGACTAAATCTCAAGGCAGTGACCAAAGAGAGAGGCAAATTCGCCATTACAACGCTCCCGTCACGGTCAATTCATCCTGTAAATAGCCATCACGCATCTCCACCTGACGATTTAACCTGCCGGCGAGATTCAAATCATGGGTGACAACCAGAAATGCCGTGCCTTGCTGCCGGTTAAGCTCACCCAATAATGCAAAGATGCTATCTGCATTACGTAAATCGAGGTTACCGGTAGGTTCATCCGCTAAAACTAAAGAAGGTTCATTAACCAACGCTCTGGCAATTGCCACACGCTGGCGTTCTCCCCCTGACAATTCTGATGGACGGTGATGAGCACGCTTCTCCAAACCAACAGCCGCCAGCATTTCGAATGCTTTCTTCTGTGCCTGACCGCGATTTTTACCACCAATTAACAGTGGCATAGCGACATTCTCTACCGCATTAAAATCTGGCAACAGATGGTGAAACTGATAAATAAAGCCCAATTCATGATTTCGCAGTTCTGCTCTGGCTCCGGAGGACATTTTATTCAAAGAGTGCCCTTTAAAAAGGACTTCACCAGAAGTCGGTGTATCCAACCCACCAAGCAAATGCAGAAGCGTACTCTTACCTGAACCGGAACTTCCCACAATCGCCATCATTTCACTCTGATTGATAGCAAAAGTGACATTTTTCAGCACTTCGGTCAGTACTTGCCCTTCCTGGTATTTTTTACACAGATTATTACACAACAATAGTGGTTGATTATTCATAACGCAAAGCCTCAGCAGGTTGAATGGCAGCAGCACGCCAGGAAGGATATAACGTAGACAATAGAGCAATCGCCATCGCTGAAATTGCGATTGTAGCAACCTGTAGCGGCTCAATGGCAACAGGCAGCTCAACACCTGAGGTCAATAAGCCAATCAGTGGCATTAAGTTATTAAGCTGACTGGAAAGCAGAACACCAAGCCCAGCTCCCAGTAAAGTGCCGATGATCCCGGCTCCCGCTCCCTGGATCATAAAAATCGCCATAACCTGACGACGTACCAGTCCCTGTGTCTGCAAAATCGCCACTTCTCCCTGTTTTTCCATGACCAGTAAACCAAGCGAAGTGATGATATTGAACGCAGCCACGGCAATAATCAGGCTTAACAATAAGCCCATCATATTTTTTTCCATCCTGACCGCTTGGAAAAACTCACCTTTACGTTCGCGCCAATCTTTCCATAACAACCCTTCCGGCATGGTTTGTAAGCTCAAACTATCTACAGCCAATGGTTCTGAGAGATAGAGACGCCAGCCAGTAATGTGACCTGGCGGATAGCGCATCAGACGGGCTGCATCTTGCTGATTAACCAGAATCTGTGTGCCATCGACTTCGCTATTAGACGCAAAAGTGCCAATAACAGTAAATAGACGCTGACTAGGAATACGCCCCATTGGTGTCAACTGACTTGCACCAGGCACCATCAGGCGAATGCGATCACCGCGTTTTACCCCAAGCTCCCCGGCCAGTTTTTCGCCCAAAATAGCATTGTAGCTACCGGGTTCAAGTTGATGACGATAAGCGCCGGTTAAATATTCAGTCAGCGGCTCATATTCATCAAAAGCGATACCCAACATCACACCAACACCGACATTCCGGGCGCTTTGCAATACAACATCCCCCATCACCAATGGCGTCATCCTGTCAACCTGCTTGAGAGCCGCAAGTTCACTGGCAGGATGCGCTTTTGGGTCTAGCGAGCCGTTTGCCGACGTCACAACCGCCTGTGGCATCAAGCCAAGAATACTGGTTTCCAGTGAACGCTCAAAACCATTCATCACAGACAATACTGTAATTAATGCGGCAACACCGAGAGTAATGCCAATGGTTGACAGCCAGGAAACAAACCGACCAAATTTATCAGCCGCCCGACCACGCATATACCGCAACCCTATAAATAATGAGACAGATTGAAACATGAAATCTGTTACGCCCCTGTTGCCAAAGCAAAGTGTTCGGGGATAATAAAGGGTAGTTATATTTTATGGAACCACCAACATCCAGATTCTGTGGTTTTTTTATTTTCTCTCAACCCGCCAGCGTGTTTACTTGAAGACCATTATGTGTCGAAAGCCTGTTGGGAATGGACTGAATCATAGAGAACACATTGACGCCTATGTCCTCAAAATATCGTTATGAACTTCCCGAACGTCGCGGTGATAACCGTCAATTAGGCCAACTTACTGGTGCCGCTTGCGCGGTAGAGTGTGCTGAAATTATCGAACGCCATCAAGGCCCTGTCGTACTGATAACCAAGGATATGCAAAACGCCTTACGTCTGCATGATGAAATCCATCAGTTTACCGACTGCTCCGTTGATCTCCTTTCCGATTGGGAAACACTACCGTATGACAGTTTTTCTCCTCATCAGGAGATCATTTCCAACCGTCTGTCTACACTTTACCGTCTGCCGACGATGACCAAAGGTGTTTTAATCCTGCCGATAAATACCTTAATGCAACGGGTTTGCCCTCATGAGTACCTTAAAGGGCATGCACTCGTTATGCACAAAGATCAGAGACTCTCACGGGATAAACTCCGTACTGAATTAGAACAGGCTGGCTATCGTAGTGTCGAACAAGTTCTTGAACACGGCGAATTCGCTACTCGTGGCGCACTACTTGATCTTTTCCCTATGGGAAGTGAGCATCCCTATCGTATTGATTTTTTCGATGATGAAATCGACAGCTTACGCATTTTCGATGTTGACAGCCAACGCACGCTGACTGAAGTTAAACAAATCAACCTACTGCCTGCTCATGAATTCCCAACCGATAAAGAGACAATTGAACTGTTTCGCAGCCAGTGGCGGGAACGTTTTGAAGTCCGTCGTGACAATGAGCATATTTATCAGCAAGTCAGTAAAGGCACGTTACCGGCCGGGATAGAATACTGGCAACCGTTGTTTTTTAACCAACCCTTGCCTTCATTGTTTGATTATCTACCCGACAACACTTTGCTTATCAGTCAAGAAATAAACCATTCCGCCGAACGTTTTTGGCAAGACATCCAACAACGCTTTGAGAGCCGTAAAATTGACCCAATGCGCCCTCTCTTACCCCCAGAAGAGCTTTGGCTTCCGGCTGACAATTTATTCTCAGCGCTAAAAAACTGGCCCCGCATTCAACTTAAAACAGAGGAATTGAGCAAAAAAGCGAGTCACGTAAATCTTGATTATCAACTGCTGCCTGATCTCTCCGTTGTTGCGCAAAATAAGGCACCTCTGGATAAGCTTCGCCGATTCCTTGAACAATTCAGTGGCCGCGTTATTTTCTCTGTTGAGAGCGAAGGACGGAAAGAAACGTTACAGGAATTATTGTCACGAATAAAGATTAAACCCATTAAAATCAGCAAATTGCATCAAGCACAACAGCCAGGTCACTTTTTGATGATTGGTGCCGCTGAACATGGTTTTATCGATACAAAGAATGAACTGGCTCTAATCTGTGAAAGCGACATGCTTGGTGAACGTGTTGTCCGCCGCCGTCAAGATACCCGTCGCACGATTAATACCGATACCCTGATCCGTAACCTTGCAGAATTACGCCCCAGTCAGCCAGTGGTCCATTTGGAACATGGCGTTGGTCGTTACCAGGGGCTAACTACGCTGGAAGCAGGTGGTATCAAAGCTGAATATCTGATCTTAAGTTATGCCGGTAACGACAAACTTTATGTTCCGGTCTCTTCCCTGCATTTGATCAGCCGCTACGCAGGGGGTGCTGATGAAAATGCCCCATTACATAAATTGGGCGGAGAGGCATGGAACAAAGCCCGCCAGAAAGCTGCCGAAAAAGTACGCGATGTCGCTGCGGAGTTGCTTGACATTTATGCTCACCGCGCCGTAAAACCAGGATTTGCGTTTAAACATGATTGGGAACAATACCAATTGTTCTGTCAAAGCTTTCCATTTGAAACAACGCCAGATCAGGAACAGGCAATTAACGCAGTTCTGAATGATATGTGTCAGCCAATCGCGATGGATCGCTTAATTTGCGGTGATGTAGGCTTTGGCAAAACCGAAGTTGCAATGCGCTCCGCATTTCTGGCAGTCCATAATGACAAGCAGGTGGCGGTCCTGGTTCCGACAACCCTGTTGGCTCAGCAACATTTTGATAATTTCCGCGACCGTTTTGCTAATTGGCCTGTACGTATTGAGATGATATCCCGTTTCCGCAGCGCCAAGGAACAGCAACAAATCGTTGAAATGGCAGCCGAAGGTAAAGTCGATATTATTATTGGTACGCATAAGTTGTTACAAAGCGACTTGCGCTGGAAAGACCTGGGTTTGTTAATTGTGGATGAAGAGCATCGGTTTGGTGTTCGCCACAAAGAGCAGATCAAAGCCATGCGTGCCGATGTCGATATTCTGACCCTCACCGCAACCCCAATTCCACGAACGCTCAATATGGCAATGAGTAGTATGCGGGATCTCTCAATTATTTCGACCCCGCCCGCTCGCCGTCTGGCAGTCAAAACCTTCGTGCGCGAATATGACAGTTTGCTGGTGCGAGAAGCCATACTGCGTGAAGTTTTGCGCGGTGGTCAAGTCTACTACCTCTATAATGATGTTGAAAATATTGAGAAAGCGAAGCTGCGTCTTGAAGAATTAGTACCAGAAGCACGGATCGCCATTGGTCATGGGCAGATGCGTGAACGGGATTTGGAACGGGTGATGACCGATTTCCATCATCAACGATTTAATGTTCTGATTTGTACCACAATTATTGAGACAGGCATCGATATTCCAAGCGCCAATACCATCATTATTGAACGTGCTGACCATTTTGGCCTGGCCCAACTGCATCAATTGCGGGGACGTGTCGGACGTTCTCACCATCAGGCTTATGCTTACCTGCTGACACCACATCCGAAAGCAATGACAACCGACGCACACAAACGTCTGGAAGCCATCGCCTCCCTTGAAGATTTAGGGGCGGGTTTTGCACTGGCAACTCACGATCTTGAAATCCGTGGAGCCGGCGAACTCCTAGGTGAAGAACAAAGCGGTCAGATGACAACAATCGGCTTCACTCTCTACATGGAGCTGTTAGAAAGCGCTGTCGATGCACTAAAAGCAGGCCGCAAACCCTCACTTGAAGACTTGACCAATAGTCAAACTGACGTTGAATTGCGGATGCCTATTTTGTTACCTGATGATTATATTCCTGATGTCAATATGCGTTTGTCTTTTTATAAACGTATTGCCAGCGCCAAAGACGCATCAGAATTAGCAGAATTGAAGGTTGAATTGATAGACCGGTTCGGCACATTACCTGATCCGGGGCGTCACTTATTACACTCAGCAGCCATTCGCCTGTTAGCTCAGAAATTAGGTATTAAACGAATAGAAGCCCATGAAAAGGGAGGGTTCATTGAGTTTAGTGAGAAAAATAAAGTTGATCCAACTTATCTGATCGGCCTGTTACAAAAACAACCTGAAATTTATCGGTTGGATGGCCCCGCTAAACTTAAATTCATCATTGATCTGAACGAAAGAACGGCACGCCTGGAATTCATTCAGCAATTACTTGATACTTTTGAACATCATCAGATCTGCTCTTAAGTCATTTTCACTTCCCCTATGATTGATCATCAGTCTGTGGGGAAGTACTGTGATTTAATTCACACTGTACAGCTATCTGTCTCTTCCACGTAAATCTGTCAAAATCAAGACTCATCTTCATCTGCACTATTGAATAATTATGCTGTGATTTATTCATCAATATTTATTCTAAGATAACAAGCATAGCAAACTATGTGACCGGTGTGAGTGAGTGCAGCCAACAAAGAAGCAACTTGAAAGATAACGGGTACAATAGTAATAACAGCCTGTATTATTAATCTGATACAAAAATTTATTTTTTATCTGAATGATATTTCTCCTGTTGTAATAATAATTTTTCATTATACAACAATCATTTCATATAATTAGCAACAATATATTCTAGAAAAGAAAAAGATAAATTATCCATTTACATACGCCTATTTATCCTTAACCAGCACTCATTAAAGTGATCGAACCAGTTTTTTGGTATCTTAATAACCCCGTCAAATTTTGCCTTAATGTAACAATCAATCAAATATATTGATTAACTATATAAATTACATTCAAACATATTGCTTATTATAAAATAGATTATTAGATATTCTTAATTATTATATTATCTTTTAATTGCGTTATCTTACACTTCGTCTATACCAGTTAACTAAATCTCTATTTGTCTATTTTTTGATAAATTAAATAATAAACATATTTACAACAAGCACGAGAAACCATAATTATGCAAAGTGTCACCTACAATAATATTACATCCGAAAATATTTCCTTGAATAATATTTCCATGCAGATTCTGCGCGAATTGTTGCAATATCGTAGGCACCTTACTGATCCAGTGAAAAATTCAGCTAAAGAAGAAGAAATTATTAAAACTGTACAATTACCCAGAATTGAATACTTTATCAAGAATAAAAAGCCTATCGAATTCATTCTACCGGCATTCCCAACCAAGTCACCAAACATAAATAAAGTACTTGGTACTGCCCCTGATATGGCAGAACGCTTATCTTTGATTTTTCTTAATTCTTTTTGCCAACGTATCCAGCTTTATTATCCTCCTGGTGCTCGCATTATTATTTGCTCTGATGGACATGTTTTCGGTGATCTCATTCATGTCAGTGATGAAGTTATCAGCCAATACCATGAAGATATTAAACAATTACTTCATGAAGTGGGTGCTATCAATTTAAGTACATTTAACCTCAATGACGATAAGGAACTCTGCGAACATAGTGATGATTTTAATTTACAGAGACAGATGTTAGTAAAACATTATGCCCGCTCAGAGGCATCTATCAAAGACGAACTGTTGCAAAATAATAACGGATTACAATTATACCGTGCAGTCACCCGCTTTTTATATGAAGACAGCTTATTACCTGGTTACACCGGATCAAACAATGCCCTACAGAAAGATGCCAAACAAAGAGCTATCGGTGTTATTCAACGAAGTTGGGCATGGGGAAGTTTATTAGATACTCATTTCCCCAAAGCCATACGTCTGTCTATTCATCCTCAACCAGCAGACAGTATTAAATTTGGTATTCATATGATGCCAACCCGGGATGATTGGTTAACCCCTTGGCATGGTGTCGCAGCCAATGTAAATGGGCAATTTATACTTATGAAACACAAAGAAGTTCAGATGATGGGCGGAAAATTAGTAAATATTCATGGAAAACCCAGTCACTATGTAATTTGAAGGAAAATAGCATGACAGAATTAAATAGCTTTCAGATAGAAGAAATAACCCCTTTTGGTTTAAAAATTACGCCTCAATATTCCGATCAACATATTGATACATTACCAGTGGAACAACTGAAAGAACTGGCAAGAAAACACCATCTGCTTATATTACGTGGTTTTAAATCTGATTTATCTGATCACGAGAAATATGAAAAATATGCCCGTAATTGGGGAGAAATAATGATGTGGCCGTTTGGTGCTATTTTAGATGTTCGTGAACACCAAGATGCTACCGATCACGTTTTTGATAATAGCTATATGCCGTTGCACTGGGATGGCATGTACAAACCAACAATTCCCGAATTTATTATGTTCCATTGCGCCCACGCACCTGAAAGCGATCAAGGGGGTAGGACAACCTTTGTCAATACTCGCCGTGTTGTTGCTAATGCTACTCAACAGCAATTAGAACAGTGGAAGAATATATCGATTACTTATCGCATTAATAAAGTCACTCATTATGGCGGGGAAGTTCACTCTCCTTTAGTGGAAGAACATCCGGACAGAAATGGATTCGTTATCAGATATAACGAACCGGCAGTAGATGGAGAAAAATTCCTAAATAAACATGCTATTGAATATCATAATATCAACCCCGATCAAGTAGCAGAATTTCAACAAGATTTTATCAATATATTATATGATAAGCGCCATTTATATGCTCATGCATGGAAAAAAAGTGATCTGGTGATTGTGGATAATTTCTCTCTGCTACATGGCCGTGAAGGATTTACTTCCAAATCAGAACGGCATTTACAGAGAATCCATATTCAATCTAATCCGGCATTTAATAATCAGGCGTTAAGAGCATAGTATTATTATATAACCGAAGGACTGGAAAGATTATTATTTTGACTCCCATTATCATATATTGGGAGTCAAACGATCCAGCCCTATGAAAAATTGTATTTATTAGTCGAATCCTTCCCAATAATTTATTATCCCGATAAATACCCCTATTTTTAATAGCCTTATTTACATCTCCAAGTAAAAAAAGAAACATTTCATCTATAAAAATCCGACACAACCATCTGATAATAAAGAAATAGTTATATTCATAAAAATATAACCAATATCCATATAATGTTTTTAATAAAGAAAAATTTTACTCAACCATTCTTTGAACCATCACATTTTACATAGCTTGAGCCAGCCCTACAGGTCACATTCCAAAGTATTGTGCCTACTGACCAGAATTGGCCGTTAATACGCCAGCCCAGTGCACAAAAACGATATCATTGAGATCAACACTGCTATTAGCAAAATATTGAATACCGGTGTTGGCTCCCACACTAATTAATTAGTTCCTTTTCAAACAATGTCTTATTTTCCTGAAAAGAAAATAAAACATTAGGAATGTCATTTTTATTCAACGGATTCTTTACATCACTGGTACTTCTATTCCAGTGATACTTCCCATTAGTTTCTTCGAACCGATGAATATTACCTTTTTCACCCTTAGAGAACCTAACTTCTTTATTATCATAATTTTTGGAGCTTGGAATTGAGTTTTCAAAAAATTTCAATGAGTCTTTTGGTTCTATTCTGGGTTCGCTTGGAAAACGGAAAATACCCCACATTAAGCTTGTTTTTTATACAAACTGATATTATCTAATATGATTACCGATTTTATCCATTTCCTTCCATTCCACCAGGGTGAGTCTCAAACCTGAAACCTCCCAGATAATTAAGCCTATTCTAATACGTTATTTTATAAATTCGAATTGGCAACAATTCGCGTACTGGCTTGACCTTTTAAGTGCACTATAATATGCTGAAAAGGAATAAACTGAGAAACTTAACTGCCTGCGAGTGAGCGCTTATTGTCGCTCTCTGTTGGATTAAATGGTTTTCATGCCAAACATAAAATAGATGAAATTGTGACTTGATTATGAACCTTTATTTTTACACGTCTAACTCAAAGAAATACACTTATGCCGAATCTATTTTTTCCAGTCATGCTGACATAAACTTGGTTCATAAAAGCTTCGACTTTAAAGAGTTACAAACTAATGATCCTCAAGAAAACCTACTATTTAAATTAAATCAGGTTCCACACGTCCCTTCTTCCTATGTTTTTATTGAGGACAGCACCTTCCATATAAATGCTCTTAATGGTTTCCCCTCGCTGTATACTAAATACATTTTATCTTCATTAGGCGTTCAGGGAATTATTAACCTATTAGCAGAAAAAGGTAACCGTGAGTGTTATTTCATCAATCACTTGGCGCTCAGAACAGAAAATAATAAGGTAGTCTTTTTTTCAGGCACTACAAGAGGGTTATCTATTTCTCTCTCTCCTTTAGAGCGCAGTAATGAGACAAGCTGGTCTGATCTTTGGCAAATATTAAAAGTAACAGATGGTGGGCAGTTCTACAGTCAATTAATTGAAGGAGATAAGCACCTTTTCAACCAACAGAATAACAATACTGATGCTTTTCAACTACTCAGGGATCACCTTACTGAGATAGAGTTATAAAACTAGTTTATTCACGTTACATTAGGTGTTTTTTAATTTTATCAATACATGAACGACTATCGCTCACAATAACGATCTTAGATACAAACTCTGGATGAATGTCAAAGAAGTTATCTAAACGATTATCGAACTGTTTAGCTCATGAATCCTAAGGAGACAAAGATCTCTAGTGCGGATTTATCTATGCCAGCCTTGCTTTTTACCTGCCACTCGATCTACCAGAAGATCACTTAATCTAAATTCTTCATAATTATATGGGATAAATAGCATGATTTGTTGGCGTCATTCTCTGTAATTGGAAAGTTTCTTTAAAGACTTTACTCACCTTGAGAAAAGGGGATCAATGAAAATATCAATGGGTTAATCAAGCAGTGCTTTCCAAAGGAAACCAATTTTAATGAAATCCCTGCGCAGGAAATAGATTTTTTGGTAAACCGATTAAGTAATCGCCCTTGAAAAACTTGGGGTGGTAAAATATTCAATGAATTATTTAAAGGAATACGGATATGTTTACTTACAGAGTAACGATGTTGCGCTTGATTATGCGAATATATCCCACTCTATTACTAAGGTCATTCAAACTTACCCACCTTAATAAAAACCCACTTTTTATTTTAAGAAAAATAACTTCCTCACCAAAGCGATTATAAATTAATTTATAAATCACATTCAGTAATAATCAGTATAAATAATCCAGTAACTCTCTAACAGAACAATGGACTGAGAAATAATAATAATATGAGATACCAAATTATAGTTATACTCAAGAGGTAATTAACCAAAGAGGAGAATGACAATGTCCATATCCCTTGAGTATTTTCAATCTGCAAAATTTGACGGTAATTTATATCTTAAATGTCACGGTGAAATTAGTAACGATACAGAAACAAAATACACCGTAACCAATTCAAAAACAAAAGAGATATATGAATGTTATAGTGAAGATAATCAACTCGTCTGTTTGACTTCACTTAAACCCGCAAATTATACAATAGAAGCAACCATTAAAAAAGACGGTAAAATAATTGCTACGCTTACACCAGAAGATATAGAAATAAAAGAGTCAGACTTTCTGTTTGATATCGATAAAAAAATCGATGAGATAGATAAAGACAAAACTGATAATATCAACATTAACCATATACCATCGAAACAGATACCTTCCAAAGGAAATACTGTTTCTTTAAAAGGAAACAATGATATCCCAAATAAGAATTTGAAATATAACCTTGAGATTATGTTTTCCCCTGATGGATTAAAAAAATTTGAAATAGAAAAAGATAATTTATTACCTGCTTTTAATTCATCTCAACATTCAATAGAGATAAAACCTGTTTTTAATCAAGAAGATTTAGATAAGAAAACCTGGAAAACACCAGAATTCAGTAAATTAATTCATCTTTACAAGATAGATGCTGATATTAATCATGCTGATTTAGTCAAGTTAGCCAATGAACTGGAGAAACTGGATTATGTCGAATTTTGCTCTCTTATGCCGATTTTGAAAGAGCTGCCGCCGCCACCTTTGCTTCTATCCGAAGAGGAAACGATAATTCCTGAATTTGATACTACTCATATCGTTACACCTGATTTTTCACATCTACAAGGATATTTAGACGAACACAGCGGTATGAATATTAGAAAAGCCTGGGATGAAGGTTATAAAGGCAAAGGTGTCACTGTACACCATCTTGATTTTGGTGTTTATAGAAACCATGAAGATTTAGTTGGTAATATTACGGTTATCAACAGCCGCCCAGAAACACAAGATTGTAATCACGGCACAGCCGCCACCGGCTGTATTGCTGCAAAAGATAATACATTCGGTGTGACAGGTATTGCTCACGAATGTCAATTCCGTTTTTATGACGTCGATGACTTTGATAGAATAATATATAGCTTTTTACCGGGAGATATTATTAGTTTAAATATTCAAACTGTAGCCAATAATAGATATTATCCTTTTACCTATCTCAAATCTAATTGGCAAAGAATAAAAAGTTGTGCTGATGCAGGGGCAATAATTATTTTCGCTTCTGGTAATAGTGGTATTAATTTAGCCTATGACTTCACTTTCCCTAATTATGGCGATCCTGGCGGTATTATGATTGGTGCCTGTACATCAATTAATGGACACAGGTTAGGTTTTTCCAATCATAATCTTCACACCAGTTTAAATTCCTGGGGTGAGAATGTCACAACGACTGGATATACAAACTTACAGTACCTACCAGGAAATAAGAGAAATTATACGCGCAGTTATAATGGAACATCCAGTGCGACACCTTTAGTCTCAGGTGCATTAGCGCTTATTCAGTCCTATATAAAATTAAAATATCATAAATATCTTAATTGCACTCAAATAGCAACACTGGTTAGAAGTAGTGGTTTTACAATAGGTGAACTACAAGGAGTCGGCACGCGACCAAATGTCGCAAATGCTTTCAAATTAGTTGATCGCCTGTTTTCTTAATTAAGGTAAATGATTTCAGATTAAAGTAGTGATGCTTTATCAGGGCCACCTGTTATTCTACGGGTGGCCTTATACCCGTTATCTTTCAAGTTGCCTCTTTGTTGGCTGCATTCGCTCACCCCGGTCACATAGTTATCTATGCTCCCGGGGATTCGCTCCCTTGCCGCCGCGATGCATCTTGAAATCAATAGGGTATATATCAATTAAATCATTAATGTAGTTTCAATCGCGGACGGATAACACGGTTAATTCCGCCAACAAGCATCATCAAGCCAGTTTTAATATAACCATGTAAAGCCACCTGATGCATACGATATAAAGAGATATAAACCGCACGGGCTATACGCCCTTCGATCATCATTGAACCACGCATCAAATTGCCCATCAAACTACCCACCGTACTAAATTTAGACAATGATACCAATGAGCCATGATCTTTGTAGGTATACTCTTTTAACGGTTTATCATGCAACAAGGCAATAATATTACTGTAACAGCGGCTAGCCATTTGATGAGCCGCCTGTGCCCTTGGTGGAACAAAACCCCCCTCCTTCTTCGAGCATGATGCACAATCACCAATGGCAAAAATATGATCATCAAGTGTCGTTTGCAGAGTTGGCTTTACCACTAGCTGATTAATCCGGTTAGTTTCAAGACCGGCAATATCTTTCATAAAATCAGGTGCTTTAATACCGGCAGCCCATACCATGAGATCAGCTTTAATCAGCTCACCTTCTTTAGTATTCAACCCATGTTCATCAGCGCTGGTCACCATAGTTTTGGTTAATACATGAACGCCAAGTTTTGTGAGTTCCTGATGTGCCGCAGCAGAAATACGTGCCGGCAATGCAGGCAAAATTCGCTCCCCTGCTTCGACTAACGTCACGTTCAACGCTTCTGAATTCAGCCCTTCAAAACCATAACTGTTAAGCTGTTTTACCGCATTGTGCAATTCCGCTGATAACTCAACACCTGTCGCTCCACCGCCAACAATAGCAATATTAACCTTATCTTGCTGACCACAGTTTGCAGAATATTTAAGAAATAGATTCAACATTTCATTATGGAAACGGTGAGCCTGCTGTGGGTTATCCAGGAAGATACAGTGCTCTTTCACACCTTGTGTATTAAAATCATTAGATGTACTTCCCAAGGCCATAACGAGAATGTCATAGCTCAATTCACGTTCAGGAACCAATACTTCGTTATATTCATCCCTGATCTCATTCAAAGTAATTTTTTTGCTATCACGGTGAATATCAGTCAATGCCCCTAATTGGAAACTGAAATAGTGGTTACGGGCATGAGCCAGATAACTCAACGCATCAACTCCATCGTCAAGGGAGCCTGTTGCCACTTCATGTAATAACGGCTTCCATAAATGACTTTGGTTACGATCCACCAGCACAATTTCTGCTTTCTTTTTACGACCTAACTTATGCCCCAGACTGGTTGCCAGTTCCAAACCACCGGCACCTCCACCAATGATAACAATTCTCTTCTTTGGTGTTGTCATGACTACCCCACTAAAATGTAAACCAAATGTTATTTAAGGGCAGTAAAATAATACCTTTAAATAACATTTAGTTTTATACAAATAACCGATGTGATAATTACAGAATATCATGACTGGTTAGTGGGTCATACCAAAATTGAACAACATCAAATTCTTTTGAATAAATAAACATCAATCACAAAATTTGTCAATTTATTTTCAGTTGGTTGGATTCAGCTCTGATTTATTTCATTTTCTTATTTACATAGAAAATAAAATATGCCTCAAAAAAGAGGCATTAAAGAGCCTGATATCAAAGAAATTTCAGGAATGTGACCATGCTATGTATACAAAAAAGCGGGATATTTTCCCGCACAATTAACGCTAAAGGTCATCTATTTGGCAGTAACACAAACACTTTACAAATTACCGTGCGCAATCCTGCCATTGTTCATACAAAGCCGTTAGTGCTTTGTTAGCCTGCTGCCAACGTTCTGAATTCTTTAACTCATTCAGACTGTATTGACCACCTCGATGGTACAATTCTGATAATTTTTCCACTTTGGTCAACGGCAGATTATCAAGCACGCTAACCGCGCCATCACGGTTATTACATATCAAAATCATGTCACAACCTGCATTGAGTGCAGTCTGCCCGCGTTCAACGTAACTTCCCATCATCGCGGCTCCCTCCATAGAAAGATCATCGGAAAATATCACGCCATTAAAGCCCAATTGCTGACGCAACACTGATTTTAACCAGTATGACGATCCGCTGGCGGGATGCTTATCTACCTGAGGATAGATCACATGAGCCGGCATAATCGCATCCAATAAATTACGCTGGATAAAATCACGGAAAATAGACATATCATGATGACAAATAACTTCCAACGGGCGATCGTCACAGGGAGTTTCTTTATGAGAATCAGCATTAACAGCACCATGCCCCGGAAAATGTTTACCTGTCGATTTCATTCCGGCAGAATGCATGCCTTTGATAAAATGCTCTGCCATCATCTTGGCTTGTTCAGGGTCTTCATGGAATGAACGCTCACCAATAGCCGCACACTGGTGACCTAAATCCAAAACCGGCGCAAAGCTGATATCGATATCCATAGCAATCATTTCAGACGCCATCAACCAGCCCGCCTCTTCCGCCAATTGAGTACCATTGAGATTGTCACTCAATCCAGCAAAAGATTGGGCCGCCGGTAAGCAAGTGAAACCTTCGCGGAAACGCTGAACTCTGCCCCCTTCTTGATCAACAGCAATCACAAGACGATCACGAGAAGCCTTACGAATCTGACGGACTAATTCTCTTAATTGCTCAACATCATAGAAATTGCGGGTAAACAGAATTAATCCGCCCACTAATGGATGTTGCAAAATTTCCTTTTCTTCATTATCCAATTCATAACCAACAACATCTAACATAACCGGACCCATAACATTCCTCGCTTATACCCGTTATCTTTCAAGTTGCCTCTTTGTTGGCTGCGCTCCCTTGCCGTCGCGATCTATTTTGAAATCCATTGGGTATATATTCATATTACTGCAATCAATGCAGCTTAAAACGTTAGACCAAAAGAGAGACGTAACGGTTGCGCTAATTCTAAAAATTGTGGATCACCACTCTGTTTCCAACGCACTTCAAACCACATTAAAATCATGTAATCAACCCAAGGTAGCCAACGTTTAATTTGGCGTTCTAATAGTGTCCGGTTTGAATATCCTGATGACTGGCTACAATAGTAATTCAAAAAATCCTGCTGCTGCGGCTCATCCCAATGATTAGTGCGAAACAGTGCCGCTAACGCAAATCCAATATCAGTATCAGTTGCATATTCCCAATCAATAAGTTTCAGCCCTTGAGAGGTATTAAGCAAATTACCGTAATGCACATCCATATGAGCGGGTGATAATTTTAGTATTGAAGGCATCGGAGACGACATAAAACGTTTATGCAGCCGCAACCAACAGGGAGTAAGACGCGCTTTATCAATTTGCAACCAATGGCTTTCTAGCTGATGCCTCAATTGAAGCCGGTAACCAAACAGAGGCTGGTGATGCAAAATAGCCAATAATGCCGCCAGTTTTTGCAACAAATCAGGCTGAGAAAACTCATTTTGCCCAATAATATGGCCGGGCAGCCATTCCAACAACAGCCAGTGAGGAACCATTGCTATGACTTGCGGAGCAATTTTTACCTGGCTGAGATGGCGCAGAATGGCATTTTCACGCTGACGATTAACGCCAAGCTGTTTCCCCTGCTGCCCCTGCCTGCGGCCGACAATATGATATTCACCATTGGTGGCATAATAACTCTCATTCGTCAGCCCACTTAACGGTCTTATCTTCCAATCATTTACTGCGGTATGCGGCCATTGTTTGCACAATGCCCGCAATAAACAATTATGATTATTTAACGTCACCGTGCCCCGACCAAAGAATCTCGCCCGTCTTTACCAGCATCAATTGCATGACGATATCACGCTTATCGCTATTACCTGAAACTATGGAATAGAGAACATATTCCGCATTCAAATAACGAGCCAGACCAATCGCTTTACTGCGCAATCCCAAACTATCTTCTTCAGATAAGCCCAGAGATTGACGGGCATTTTGCACCTGATTTTGGGGTATTAATTCAAAAACATGCTCGCTACTGATAGCTTGACGCAAAGCATCGGTTGCTTGCATGGTTTGTAATGCGCCGTTAGTATTGTTTTTCACTGTATCAACTAATAGTAACTTCGCGTTTTCCAACCCATGAGCCTTAACGAGTTGCTCTACTAATGGTTGCACGGTACTTTCCCAGTCAATCGCACTCATTTTAGGAGGCTCTGGTACCTTTTCAGATGGTGGTGTCGGTTTTTCCGATGGGGTCACTGGTACAACCGGAGTCGGAGGTTCAGGCTGCTCCGGTGGCAAGGATGGACATCCCGCCAAAAACATAACCGATAGTGCTACAAAAAGAATTCTTCTCATCAACCTATTCCAATTACAGAGTTTTAAAAAACAGATAAGTTTTTGCTGTGACACCAGCAACATATTATCGGTTCAACTCCAATGATAAATTTGCAGCATTTATACCCGTTATCTTTCAAGTTGCCTCTTTGTTGGCTGCACTCACTCACCCCGGTCACATCGTTATCTATGCTCCCAGGGATTCGCTCCCTTGCCGTCGCGATGTATCTTGAAATCCATAGGGTATATTACAAAATCGAGATATTCGGAGCCAGTTTAGAATAAACATCCCCCCGAATATCTGCCGATGTCCATGAATTTCAGTACTTCATATTGACTTCATCAACAATGGCCCTAAATGGCGACCACCAACCAAATGCATATGAATATGATAAACCTCCTGCCTCGCATGGCGATTACAGTTCACAATCAAACGATATCCATCTTCAGCAATGCCTTCTTGTTCAGCAATTTTTGCTGCAACCGTCATCATTCGACCTAATGCTGCTTCATGCTCCGGTTTAACATCGTTCACTGTTGGGATCAGAACATTGGGAATAATCAAAATATGAGTCGGTGCTTGTGGAGAAATATCGCGGAATGCAGTGACCAGATCGTCCTGATAAACAATATCAGAAGGTATTTCACGGCGAATAATTTTACTGAAAATAGTTTCTTCTGCCATTACATTTTCCTTATATTCAAAAAATAACAGATATATGAGCGCCTACAAGCCAAAGATTCAAGTTGATAAATCAAATTTTGTCTACATCAACATGAAATAAATTGCAAAAATTCTGTGTGGTCACTTCTGCCAATGCCTCAATACTCACTCCCTTAAGTACAGCCATATATTCCGCAACATCACGCACATAGGCAGGCTGGTTCTCTTTACCACGATGAGGCACAGGTGCAAGATAAGGAGAATCGGTTTCAATCAGAATACGATCCAATGGTACATATCTTGCCGCTTCACGAATCTGCTCCGCATTACGGAAAGTAACAATACCAGAGAATGAAATATAGAAGCCTAAATCCAGTAATTCTCTAGCGGTATCTTTATCTTCGGTAAAACAGTGCAAAACACCACCACATTCTCGTGCCTGTTCTTCTCGTAATACCCTCAAAGTATCATCACGAGCACTACGGGTATGAACGATAACAGGCTTGTTGAGTTTGCGCCCGATACGGATATGTTCACGAAATGAGGTTCGCTGTAATTCAGCATTATCCTGTTGATAATAGTAATCCAGCCCAGTTTCACCTAGTGCAACAACTTCATTCCCGGAAGCTAAACACGCCAACTCATCAAAATTATAACCTTCATCCAAGTTAAGTGGATGAATACCACAGGAAAATACGATATTTTCCCGTTCACCAATTAAGGTTTTCATTTGCTGGAAACCAAGTAGCGTCGTTGCTACTGCCAGCATAAATTTAACCTCCCGATCTGCCGCTTTTGCAACAACATCATCTACATTTTTATGTAGGTTTTCATAATCGAGACAATCGAGATGACAATGCGAATCAACTAACAACATATTTAAACTCGTATACAAAAAGATTTCAGGGTGATGAAGTAAACTGTTTTTCCCAATTGAGCAACTGTTCTACCAGTAACAATTCCCAATTTACGCCCACGACTGAAAGCAACTGATGACGACAAGACATCCAGTCATCAACGCCTTGCAGTAAAACAGCCAGGGTATGCATGGAACTCAATTGATAAATCAGCGTTTGTTGATCCTGATTGATACAATGACGCTGTAACTGCTGTTGCCACTTCACCGCATCAAATAACAAACTGATAAGCCAATGAAGGCGTTGTGGCGCATTTTCATGATTCAGTTGGGGTAAAAGTGACAAAGCATCATGTTTATCCAAAGCCTGTTTAACAGCCTGGCAAAACTGCTCCCGTATCTGCCATTGCTCCGGTTGCAACAATTGTTCTGCTGCTACAGGCGCTCCCTGAGACAGTTTCAACGCGGTCATTGCATCGACCGAAGAAATTAAAGGCAACTGTTTTTGCAACCAGTAAAGGCTACTTTCCGTCTTAGGTACCGGCAGAAAATAGTAAAAACAGCGGCTGCGTAAAGTAGCCAAAAGACTGGACGGCTGCCGACATTCCAAAAGAAAATAGGTATGTTTCGGTGGCTCTTCCAACGTTTTTAATAATGCATTGGCAGCAGCATCGGTCAGACATTCGGTCAAAGGTAACCAAACAATTTTTACCCCACCTTGCTGAGAACGGCTATAGAGCTTTTCCGTAATTTGCCGTACCGCTTCCACACCAACACTGGTTTTGCCCTTCTCCGGCGACATAATATGCCAATCAGGATGAGTTTCTGCCATCATCAGGTGACAACTATGACACTTCCCACAACTTTTCATCCCCTGTCTATTCCGACACATTAACCATCGGCTTAATCCATAGATCAACACATCGGCCCCAGTACCTGCATTAGCATGAACCAATAAAGCATGATGGCCTCGCCCTTGCTGATGAGATTCCACCAACTGACGATATGCCTGATTAAGCCAAGGATACCAATTCATTAGCCATTTTCCTGCTGCTTTAGCCATTGCTCAAGTACCTGATAAATATCTGCTTGTACTTGCTCTATTGGTTGAGCTGCATCAACGGTCACAATACTCTTATCTTGTGCTGCAAACTCCAGGTAACGGCTGCGCGTACGATCAAAAAAATCCATCGATTCTTTTTCAATTCGGTCTAACTCTCCACGTTCACGGGCACGCAGTAAACCAATTTGAGGAGGAAGATCGAGATAAATAGTCAGGTCAGGACGAAAATCACCCAGCACAGTATCACGTAGTGAAGTCATCAAGTTTTTATCAATACCACGTCCCCCTCCTTGATATGCCTGGGAAGAGAGGTCATGACGATCACCCACAACCCATGTACCGCGGGCCAAAGCAGGTTTAATCACATTTTCGACTAATTGAACTCTGGCTGCATATAACATTAACACCTCTGCTTTATCCGTCAGAGGTTCACCTTCAACACCTTGTTTAATTAACCCACGTAATTTTTCTGCCAGAGGTGTTCCACCCGGTTCACGGGTAAAAATTAAATTCTGAATACCGTGCTGCTGCAACATTTCAACAATTGTTTTCATTGCTGACGTTTTTCCTGCACCTTCCAGCCCTTCAATAACAATAAATTTGCTGTTCATTTGTCCTATTTTAACCTCTGACGGTAAATATTTACCGCCTTGTTATGCGCAGCCAGATTGGTCGTAAAAGTATGACCACCTTTGCCATTCGCCACAAAATAGAGAAATTCGGTTTTTGCCGGGTGTGCAGCCGCTTTTATAGAAGCAAGGCCAGGCATTGCAATCGGTGTAGGTGGCAGACCATTAATCATATAAGTATTGTAGGGCGTCAATGTTGTTAAATCTTTACGAAAAATAGTGCCTGTATATTTTTCACCTAAACCATAAATCACTGTCGGATCAGTTTGAAGTCGCATATTCAACCGTAAACGATTAATAAATACAGAAGCAACTTTTGTCCGCTCAGCCTCAACACCAGTTTCTTTTTCAATAATCGACGCCATAATCAACATTTCATAAGCATTCTTATAGGGCAGATTTTTGTCGCGACCTTCCCATTCCTCTTCCAGCGTCATTTTCATCTGTCGATATGCTCGTTTCAGCAATGCTACATCGCTTGTGCCTGCCGTATAGTGATAGGTATCAGGATAAAGCCACCCTTCCAGAGTATCTGTATCTTTAATATCGAGTATTTCAGCCAATTCCTGAGCATCTTTATTATCCAATTCATGTTTAAGATATTCAGATTGCTGTAGTATTCTCCACCAATCAGATAAACGGCTACCTTCAACAAAACGGACCGTAAATTGCGCTTCTTTACCACTAGAGAATAATTGCAACATTTCCCGTAAAGTCATTTCTCGTGTTAATTGGTAAGTTCCCGCTTTGAACTCGGCAAGTTTTGGCTCCAATCTTAATAACCAAGGGAAAATATGACTATCTTCAATCAGGTTATCCCGAACCAGTAACGCTTCCAAACCATGACGACCAATACCTGTTGGCAGGGTAAATATTCGATTCTGTTTAATTGTTAGTGTTTGATCCGCAAATTTTTCAACTTTTTCATAGCCAGCATAGAGTAATATTGCTGCCGTAATGACAATCAAAGCCAATAGGGCAAAAAGGCGTTTTTTCCATTTCATCAATTAATCTAATCACTTAAACACAGTTCACTGAAACACACGGTTCACTTAAATGCATCGTGAATTACAACTTCAAACATTCAGGAAGCAAATATTCATACAGTTCCCTTGACTGATATTGCCATCTGGGCTGATTTTCATGAGCTTGAATTTCTTTGACAGCTATCACCGGCATTAAAGAATTACAAACTATCACTTCATCTGCATCAGCCAATGTTTCGGGATAACAGCTTACACAAGAAAAGTGATAATCGCTTTCCGATAATAACGCGATTATTCTTTCCCGCATCACACCTTCGACACCACAACCTCGTAAATCAGGAGTATACACACCTTTTCCTTTACGCCAGAAAATGTTTGCAGTACAGCATTCAACCAGCAAGCCATCAGTATCAAGTACCAGAGCTTCATCAGCATTCGATTTTTCGATAAATGTTTTAATCAATATCTGTTCTAATCGGTTAAGGTGTTTAATTCCAGCAAGATAGGGGTTTATTCCCATCGCTACCGGACTGAGCACCATAGATAAACCTTTCTGACGCTGTTTCAAATATTTGTCGGGATAAGGACTCAGAGACAAGATCTGATTAGGTTGCGTAAACCCCTGAGCACTATAGCCACGTCCTCCGGTTCCACGGGAAATAATAACTTTAAGTACACCTTGTTCAGTCGTGGAAGCAATCTGTCTTATATGGCTTTCAAGCCGTTGCCAATCGGGTTGTGGAAGATATAACCTTTCAACGCCTTTTTGTAATCTTTGGATATGCAGCGACAACAAAGCAACCTGCCCCTGTTCTATTTTTGCTGTTGTGAAGCAACCATCACCAAATTGAACTGAACGATCATTGGCAGGTAAATAGTCGCACCGCTCCCCATTAATCCAATACATATAATTTTGTTCTTAATTACTCAAAAAAGGCATTTCAATGCAATTTATCAACAAGCGGTATCATAGTATATCGCTGATACGAGTGCAAAAATGTCCATGATTCTTGCCACAAAAAAAGCTCCAATAATTATTAACTATTGGAGCTCTCTATACTATCGCCTTAAAGTATTTACAAAATCATATACCCGTTATCTTTCAAGTTGCCTCTTTGTTGGCTGCACTCTCTCACCCCGGTCACATCGTTATCTATGCTCCCGGGGATTCGCTCCCTTGCCGTTGCGATCCATCTTGAAATCCATTGGGTATACTAAGCGGAGCTCAACCGTATTTTTCTGTAATATCAGGCTCTAGCTGTTAATCAGGTTTAATCTTACGGAAAATCAGTGAGCCGTTAGTGCCACCGAAACCGAAAGAATTACACAATGCATATTCCATCCCCTCTACCTTACGGGACTCATTTGGCACGAAATCCAGACGGCAGTTCTCATCCTGATTTTCCAGGTTGATAGTCGGCGGAACAACTTGATCACGCAATGCCAGGATAGTGAAAATAGATTCAACTGCCCCCGCAGCACCCAACAAATGACCCGTCATTGATTTGGTAGAGCTCACTAAAACATCAGTGCCTTCACCAAACACAGACTCAACTGCATGGGATTCCGCTAAGTCGCCAGCAGATGTTGAAGTACCGTGAGCATTAATATATCCCACTTGCTTGGTAGTGATACCGGCATCTCTCAGTGCATTTTCCATCGCCAACGCAGCACCTGCACCATTTTCTGGTGGTGACGTCATATGATAAGCATCGCTGCTCATGCCAAAGCCAACGATTTCTGCGTAAATTTTCGCACCACGTCTCTTCGCATGCTCATACTCTTCCAGTACCAGGATACCTGCGCCATCCCCCAGAACAAAACCATCGCGGTCTTTATCCCACGGACGACTTGCACCTTGTGGATTACCGTTACGGGTAGATAAAGCTCGGGCAGCACCAAAACCACCAACCCCCAGAGGAGTACTGGCTTTTTCTGCACCACCGGCCAGCATAATGTCAGCATCATTATAAGCAATAATACGGGCAGCATGACCAATATTATGTACACCTGACGTACATGCTGTGGCGATAGAAATACTTGGGCCACGCAAACCGTAAATAATACTCAGATGACCTGCTACCATGTTTACGATCGTAGAAGGTACGAAGAACGGGCTGATCTTACGAGGACCACTCGCCACCAACGCCCCGTGATTTTCTTCAATCAGACCCAAACCACCAATACCAGAACCAATAGCAGCACCAAAACGACTAGCATTGGCTTCTGTTACTTCAATTCCAGAATCTTCAATGGCTTGCACACCTGCTGCAATACCATATTGAATGAAATCATCCATTTTTCGTGCATCCTTGCGCGAAATATTGAAATCTTCATGATTAAAATCTTTAACCAGACCAGCAAACTTAGTTGCATGGTGACTGGTGTCAAAATGGTCAATAAGGCTGATACCACTCTGTCCGGCACAAACAGCTTTCCAAGAAGATTCAGCTGTATTACCGACAGGAGATAACATGCCTAGTCCGGTCACAACTACTCGACGCTTAGACACGCTTATCCTCCAGGGAGGGAAATTATTTAGGGCAGAAACATAGGCGGTCGAATGACCGCCTAGGTGTGTTCACTTATTCGCTTTGGTTCTGGACGTAATCAATAGCTGCCTGAACTGTAGTGATCTTTTCTGCTTCTTCATCTGGAATTTCGATATCGAACTCTTCTTCCAGAGCCATTACCAGCTCAACTGTGTCAAGAGAATCAGCGCCCAAGTCATCTACAAAAGAAGCTGAATTAACAACTTCTTCCTCTTTAACACCAAGTTGTTCAACGATGATTTTTTTAACGCGTTCTTCAATAGTGCTCATGCTATTAAATTTCCTATCAAAATTCGCTTTCGCGATGGTTTTCGTAGTTTATAAAATACAGGAAAAGATGCAACCCAATCCCGGCTGGTCGAACCACAAACTTGCTCTATTTTGCGTTATTTGACACAAAAAATGCAACTGGTTCGCTCATTTTTTAGTTCATATACATGCCGCCATTGACATGTAATGTTTCGCCTGTGATGTAAGCCGCTTCATCAGAAGCGAAGAAAGCCACAGCACTAGCAATTTCTTTTACATCCCCAAGCCGTTTAGCGGGGATATCATTCGAAAAGTTCGCCAACTGCTCCTCTGGCAACGCTCTTAGCATATCAGTTTCAATAAGCCCTGGCGCAACAACGTTAACAGTAATACCACGGGAAATCACTTCGCGAGCCAATGTCTTACTGAAACCAACAAGCCCTGCTTTCGCCGCTGCATAGCTTGCCTGCCCAGCGTTCCCCATCGATCCAACAACAGAACCAATAGAGATGATACGACCATAACGTTTTTTTATCATGAAGCGCATTGCCGCTTTTGTCATACGGAAAACAGATGAAAGATTAGTGTCAATAACATGCTGCCACTCATCATCCTTTATGCGCATCACCAGATTATCACCGGTGATACCCGCATTGTTCACTAAAATGTCAAGCCCGCCATGCTCTGTTCGGATGGTAGACATAAGCTGTTCAATCGATTCCGGATCAGTGACATTCAGTACAAAACCTTTACCTTTTTCACCGAGGTAAGCACTAATGACTTCAGCGCCTTTATCGCTTGTTGCTGTACCAATGATATAGGCTCCACGCTCTGCTAATAGCTCAGCAGTTGCACGGCCGATCCCACGGCTAGCGCCTGTTACTAATGCAATCTTTCCATCTAATCTCATATTGCCCTCAATTATTTTCCAATGCAGTTATTAGTGAAGCTGTGTCATTAACTGCTGCTGCGCTTAAGGTATTGACAATTCGTTTAGTTAAACCTGTCAAAACTCTACCTGGCCCTATTTCTAATAGCTGACCAACACCCTGTTCAGTAATAAATTCAACTGTTTCTGTCCAACGAACAGGGTTATAGAGTTGTCGTACCAGTGCATGACGGATAGCTTCAGCAGATTGTTCTATTTTCACATCAACATTATTTACCACCGGGAACTGAGGATAGCTAAATTCAATTCCTTCCAAAACAACTGCCAGCTTATCTGCGGCGGGTTTCATCAGTGCACAATGCGACGGTACACTGACTGCCAAAGGCAGCGCACGTTTCGCCCCTGCGGCTTTACATGCATCTCCAGCACGCTCTACCGCCTCTTTCTCACCGGCAATAACAACCTGACCAGGTGAGTTAAAGTTAACAGGAGAAACAATTTGCCCCTGAGCTACTTCTTTACAAGCACGATCAATGGATTCATTATCTAAACCAATAATAACATACATTGCACCAGTGCCTTCAGGTACAGCTTCTTGCATCAATTTGCCACGCAGTTCAACAAGTCTAATAGCTTGTTTGAAATCAATGACACCCGCACAAACCAGTGCAGAATATTCACCAAGGCTATGTCCAGCCATCAGTGATGGTGCTTTTCCACCTTTTTCCTGCCAAACCCGCCAAATAGCAACCGATGCGGCCAACAACGCGGGTTGAGTTTGCCATGTTTTATTCAGTTCTTCTTCTGGCCCCTGTTGAACCAGAGCCCAGAGATCATATCCCAGTACATCAGACGCTTCAGCAAAAGTTTGCTCGACAACTGGGAACGCTGTAGCCAAATCGGCCAACATACCAAGGTCTTGAGAACCCTGACCAGGAAATACCATTGCAAATTCAGACATAGACATGTTCATCTTCCTGTCAAATTAAAAACGTATCAGTGCCGAACCCCAAGTAAGGCCACCACCAAAAGCCTCAATTAAGATTAACTGACCACGCTTAATCCGGCCATCACGTACTGCTTCATCAAATGCTGTGGGTACCGATGCCGCAGAAGTATTACCGTAACGATCTAGCGTTACCACTACTTTATCCATTGTCATGTTTAATTTTTTAGCTGTCGCTGCGATAATACGCAAATTAGCCTGATGAGGTACCAGCCAATCCAACTCACTATATGGTAAGTTATTTGCTTCTAAAGTCTCATCAACTATGTTAGCCAATTCACGGACTGCAATCTTAAATACTTCATTACCGATCATACTAGCATATGCGGGCTCTTTTAGATTCTGACGCTCCTGATAAGGCAATACCAGCAATTCACCATAGCTACCGTTTGCATGAAGGTGAGTTGAAAGAATTCCTGGCTCATCAGAAGCCCCTACCACCATAGCACCTGCACCATCGCCAAACAGGACAAGTGTTCCGCGATCTTCTGGATCAAGTGTTCTGGTAATAGAATCAGAACCAATAACCAATGCATGTTTTGCCACACCGGTTTTAATAAACTTATCAGCAATACTCAGTGCATAAACAAAACCAGAACAAGCAGCAGAAATATCAAAAGCCGCTGAATTTTGGGTACCCAACATGTGCTGAATTTGGCACGCAGAACTGGGGAAAGCATGGGTGGATGAAGCTGTTGCAACAATGATTAAATCAATCTGCTCTTTATCAATGCCCGACATTTCAATTGCTTTCTTTGCAGCCCGGAACCCCATAACCGCAACAGTTTCATCATCAGTAGCAAGACGACGTTCGCGGACACCTGTACGGGTAACAATCCACTCATCAGAAGTATCCACCATTTTTTCTAAATCAGCATTAGTACGCACTTGCGCAGGCAGATAACTACCTGTACCTAAAATTTTTGTATACATGTATGTTCAGTCACTCTTGGGTAATGCTGTTTCCAGGCGTGCAGCAATTCTATCAGGAACCTGCCTTTCAACGGCCTGAACAGCCTGTTCGATTGCGGCTTTAAACGCATGCTCATTAGCCGCCCCATGGCTTTTGATTACAATTCCATATAATCCTAACAGACATGCGCCATTATACTGGTCAGGGTTCAGGTGACCGAAGCGTTTTGTCATCCGTTTTTGCAACCACTTCTTGACTATTCTCAACAACCAGGAAAATTTTTTCTTTTGTCCATCCGATGATTTAAGCAGGGATAAGATAACTCTGATCGCCCCTTCCATCGTTTTTAACGTCACGTTACCTGCGAAGCCGTCACATACCAATACATCACTCTTACCTGTCAGTAATTCATCACCTTCCAGATAACCAATGTAATTTATCGTCGGAATACGCTTTAAAATAGTGGCGGCTTCGCGGATATTATCCAGCCCTTTACTCTCTTCCGTACCAATGTTAAGCAACGCCACCGCGGGATTAACCACCCCCACGACTTCCTCGGCCATCACTGAACCCATAATGGCGAATTGTACCAACATGCGGCTATCGCAATTAACATTGGCACCTAAATCCAATACGACAGTTTGCCGCTGTTTCAGGTTTGGCAACACGGTCATCAAAGCAGGTCTTTCAATGCCTTCTATCGATTTTAGCATCAATTTAGATAACCCCATCAATACTCCGGTATTTCCTGCACTGATACACGCCTGCGCTTCACCTGATTTCACTAAATCCAGAGCAATGCGCATTGATGTTCCTCGGCTGTTACGAATCGCTTGCGACGGTTTCGCATCATTAGCCACAACCCGTTCAGCAGGAACCAATTGTAAACGACTGAGCAACTCAGTATCACTATTTACAAGCATCGGAGAAATGATATCGGGGATTCCGACCAGCAATAATTTAAGTCTAGGGTTAGACGCCAGTGCCTGCAATGCAGCAGGCACCGTAACGCGAGGACCAAAGTCCCCGCTCATAGCATCTAACGCTAAAGTCAGATTAGTCAAGGTATCAACTTGCTAATGACTGGCGAGATTATTTGTTGATGACTTTGCGGCCACGGTAGTAGCCATCAGCAGTCACATGGTGACGCAGGTGAGTTTCACCAGAAGTTTTATCTACAGATAGTAATGGTGCAGTCAGTGCATCATGAGAACGACGCATACCACGTTTAGAACGAGTTGGTTTATTCTGTTGTACGGCCATTGACCTTACTCCTTAAGTACTTTTCTTTAAGCTGGCTAATACGGCAAATGGGTTTGGTTTTTCAGCCTCTAGAGGTAATTCACCAAACACCATGTCCGCTTCGGACACTTCACAGTGTTCAGAATCATGTACCGGAACCACCGGCAGAGAAAGAATTATTTCATCTTCAATCATTGCCAGCAAATCTATTTCGCCAAATTCGTTAACGTCAATTGGCTCATACTCTTCCGGTAATGCTTCAACCTGTTCATCATTGACGACCGGGCTAAAACAATATGTTATGTGAACGTGATGGCTGAAATTACCGCCACAACGCTGACATTCAAGCGTAACATCCACATCGGAATGCCCACGCACAACCGCCAGACGTTGGTTATCTATCTGAAACGATAAAACGCTGTCTACATCATTGTCCACGCTAACCACAGATTCCGCGATACGCAAAACTTGCTCAGGTGAATAACTACCTGCGTAGTCTAATCGTTTCTGAGCTGCGCGAAGCGCATCAATGGTCAGGGGTAATTTTACTTTTTGCATAAGGCGCGCATATTATCTTTGTAATGAGATATAGTCAAAGAAAAAGGCCACACATCTGCACCTTTCCGCCAAATATTCGCTTATTAAGCTGTGCCTAGTTTAAAATGCCTGCAATTATTTCGCCATGTCTTTTGGAAAAATTATGACACAAATCATTTTAGCTTCCACATCAGCTTACCGCCGCATGTTACTGGAAAAACTTCGTTTACCCTTTATATGTGCAGCTCCTAATACTGATGAAACACCTCGAATGAATGAAAATGCAGAACAGCTCGTTATGCGTTTGGCGCAAGCCAAGGCACAGGCATTACAAACAAAATATTCTCAGCATTTGATTATTGGTTCTGATCAAGTTTGTGTTATTAATGGCGAAATCACCGGCAAGCCCCACAGTTTCGAACATGCATTTAAACAATTGCGGCAAGCCAGTGGTCATTGCGTCACCTTTTATACCGGCATTTCTCTCTTTAACAGCAAAACAGGAATAACCGATACCCGTTGTGAATTATTCAATGTCTATTTTAGAGAGCTGGCTGATGATGAAATCCGGGCTTATTTAACCGCGGAAAACCCGCTTAATTGTGCCGGAAGCTTTAAAAGCGAAGGGTTAGGAATCACTTTATTTGAACGACTTGAAGGGAAAGATCCGAATACGCTCATCGGTTTACCATTAATTACATTGACTGAATTATTAATCCGCCAGGGGGTAAACCCACTGACGGCGATAGGTTAATTACTGTGATTCTGACGTAACGTGTTTATACAATAGCGCAATTGCTCATCCATCGGTGCTTCAAGACGTAATGTCTCCCCCGTCGAGGGATGAGTAAATTTTATCGCACTGGCATGCAAGAATAGGCGGTTAAGACCCGTAGCTGACAGTTGCGAATCAAAAACTTTATCCCCATAGCGATTATCAAAAGCGATCGGATGCCCAGCATATTGAGTATGAACACGGATTTGATGAGTCCGACCCGTTACCGGACTGGCTTTCACTAACGTTGCATTGGCAAAACGCTCTTCTACTTTAAAACGCGTTTCAGAAGGCTTACCTTCACTGTTTACTTTAACAATCCGCTCACCACTTTGCAGGATATTTTTCAGCAATGGAGCCTGAACAACCTTACAATGTGATGGCCATTGTCCTCGTACTAAAGCCAGATAATCTTTCTGCATCTGTTTAAGGCGTAATTGCTCGTGCAAGGCCCGTAAAGCTGAGCGCTTTTTAGCAATTAACAAAATTCCAGAGGTATCACGATCTAAACGATGCACTAATTCGAGGAATTTTGCTTCCGGACGCAAAACCCGCAATCCCTCAATAACACCAAAACTTAAACCGCTACCGCCATGAACGGCCGTACCAGCAGGTTTATTGAGCACCAGAATATGGTCATCTTCGTATAAGATACAATCGTCTAATGCAGCGACTTTATCCAGTTTAGCTGAAACTGGCACTGCTTGCCGTTCTGCAACCCGAACCGGTGGAATTCTGACAACATCCCCCGCAGACAATTTATACTCAGGTTTTATCCTGCCTTTATTTATCCGCACTTCCCCCTTACGCACAATCCGGTAAATCATGCTCTTAGGAACACCCTTCAAACGCGCTAATAAAAAATTATCAACTCGCTGTCCAGCTTCATCGTCATCAATAGTGACAAATTGTACAACTTGATTATTCGTTTTCATGATAGCAATTTTAATTATCACTCAAGCAGAGTGCTACTCATTTTTAAATATGTGTAAAAATCACGCATACTTTCCGGTTGTTACCTTCGCTACTTTAAGATAAAGATTAAATATTAACTATTTCTTCCTATTTCATCAGAAAAACCGCTTAAAGACATAAAGTCACCTTGCTATCACCCCAACAGCAATGGAATAATACGTAGCCACCATCAGTTTTTTAATCCTGAATGGCGAAGTTAAACGTTTGTTCTTCATTTGATTGCACAAAAACGCAGCAATGGCGTAAGACGTACTGGGAAATCAAATAATTAGCGGGCTACGGGTAGCAGATTACTGGAATCGGATCAAATCAGCTTCATTTATATTTGCAGATTATTCCTAGAAAAGGGTACTGTTTTCTAAGTGAAAATTCAGACCTGCCGAAAATATGCGTCTCTATACAAACGACAACCGGGAGGTTGGCGGATTTGTAAAAGACACGAGACCATCGGTTACCAGTCGCTCATCTATATTTGCCCGTAGCTCTATAACTAATGTAAAAAATAATGAGTAAGTTACAATGAAAAGAATGCTAATCAACGCAACTCAGCAAGAAGAGTTGCGTGTTGCTCTGGTTGACGGGCAACGCCTTTATGATTTGGATATCGAAAGCCCAGGACACGAGCAGAAAAAAGCAAATATCTACAAAGGTAAAATCACCCGAATTGAACCTAGTCTGGAAGCTGCTTTTGTTGACTACGGCGCTGAACGGCATGGTTTCCTTCCTATTAAAGAAATAGCCCGCGAATATTTTCCCAATAACTACCATCCTCACGGTCGCCCTAATATCAAAGATGTTTTAAGGGAAGGCCAGGAAGTTATCGTTCAAGTCGATAAAGAAGAACGTGGTAATAAAGGGGCCGCCTTAACCACTTTTATCAGTCTGGCGGGCAGTTATCTGGTACTCATGCCTAATAACCCTCGCGCAGGCGGTATTTCCCGCCGTATCGAAGGAGATGACCGCACAGAACTGAAAGAAGCGTTGGCATCGTTAGAAGTGCCAGAAGGAATGGGACTGATCGTCCGCACTGCGGGCGTCGGTAAGTCCGCAGAAGCACTACAGTGGGATTTATCATTCCGCCTTAAACACTGGGAAGCGATCAAAAAAGCCGCCGAAAACCGCTCGGCTCCTTTCTTAATCCATCAAGAAAGCAATGTTATCGTCCGGGCTTTCCGCGACTATTTGCGCCCAGACATCGGTGAAATCTTAATCGACAATCCCAAGGTTCTCGATCTGGCACGGCAACATATCACCGCACTTGGCCGCCCAGATTTCACCAGTAAAATTAAGCTGTATAGTGGTGAGGTTCCTCTGTTCAGCCACTATCAGATTGAATCACAGATTGAATCTGCATTTCAGCGTGAAGTTCGCCTGCCATCAGGCGGTGCTGTGGTTATCGATACCACAGAAGCATTAACTGCGATCGATATTAACTCTTCCCGAGCAACACGCGGAGGAGATATCGAAGAGACGGCTTTTAATACCAACCTTGAAGCCGCAGATGAAATTGCCCGTCAATTACGCCTGCGTGACCTTGGTGGTTTGATTGTTATCGATTTTATCGATATGACACCAGTACGTCATCAACGTGAAGTGGAAAACCGACTACGTGATGCTGTTCGTCAGGATCGTGCTCGTATTCAAATTGGCCGTATTTCCCGCTTTGGTCTACTGGAAATGTCCCGTCAGCGCCTGAGTCCATCACTCGGTGAATCCAGCCACCACGTTTGCCCACGCTGTAGCGGCACAGGGACTATTCGTGACAATGAATCCCTATCGCTATCCATTTTGCGTCTGATTGAAGAAGAGGCACTGAAAGAGAACACGCATCAAGTCCATGCTATTGTTCCAGTACAAATCGCCTCATATCTACTGAACGAAAAGCGCCAGGCAGTCAGTGCAATTGAGCGCCGTCAGGGAGATGTTGGCGTAGTGATCGTGCCTAACGATCAAATGCAGACTCCTCACTTCTCTGTTCTACGTGTGCGTAAGGGTGAGGAAATTTCTGCACTGAGCTATCTGCTTCCTCAATTTCATGAAGCTGGCGCGATAAATCCTCAAGAAGATGTTCAACCTGAACGTAAGCGTCCTGAGCAGCCCGCTATTTCTGCTTTTGCTTTGCCAGCCGATACGCCAGCACAGCAACCATCACATAAAGCAAAAGAGAAAAAGCCAAACCACACTGCTCAGACTATAACGGAACAACCGGGTCTCTTAAGCCGCTTCTTGACTGCTTTGAAAAAAATGTTCAGTACAGAAGCAGAAGAAGAAAAACTGGCACAGAAAAAAGAGAACAAATTATCCGGTCATGATAACCGTCGCTCTTCTGAACGACGCAATCAACGCCGCCAAAATTCACGTAAAGATCGTGATGATAATAATCTGCGTGATGAACAACGTAATAACCGTGATCGTGACGAACAGCGGAAAAATCGAAATACTCAACAGAAAAATGGCACTCAAGATAACAGCGTGACGATAGACACTGCTGCTCGTGAAACCCAACAGCAGCAACGTCGCGAGCAACGTGCAGAACGTCAACGCCGTCGTCAGGAAGAAAAACGCCAACTGCAACCTGAAACCCAGAAACCAGAAATTGTTGAAAATGAGGTTGAAGAACGTCTACCGGTTATACCACGTCGCCAACGTCGTCAGCTTGAACAAAAAATTCGCATCATAGATGAAGTGAAAGAAGTTACAACTGTCGCCTCGCTGCCCATACCTGTTGTTACCGAAGAGCAATTACCAGTACCTGTTGAAATACCGCTAGAAACAACTCAGCCGCAACAATTGACTGAAAATAAAGAGCAACAAGATAATGTTATGCCACGCCGCTCTCGTCGCTCACCTCGTCATTTGCGCGTTAGTGGTCAGCGCCGCCGCCGTTACCGCGATGAGAGAAATCTACTTCAATCACCGGCACCATTATCTATGGCTGTTGCATCACCAGAAATGGCTTCCGGTAAAGTTTGGGTTCGCTATCCGGTGGTTCCGATTTCCATAGAAATGCCTGAGGAAATTTCCATGATCGAACAGCAAGAACAACAAAATGAGGTATTGCCGGCAATAGCAGCAGAAACAGTACCTGCAATCATCGTTGTTGCAGAATCTGAACAAACCATTATTGAATCTCCGAAGGTAGCAGAGACGCCAGCAGCTCACCAGAACGGAATCAAATCTGCAACAGGCATTACAGAACAAAATGACATTGTTCTACAGCAAACTAAACCAGTGCAGGAAGAGCGGTCAGTTATTGAACTGGTTGCAATAACACCGATTATTCCTGAATTTGAGCAGCAATCTGAAGCAGACGAAGACATTGTTGTTTCTGAAGACGTTGTTGTTTCTGAAAACATTGTTATTTCTAAAGAAATTGCAGCAGTGATGATTATTGAAGAGAGTAAAGATGAAATGGTTAAACAACCTGTTGCTATTATAGCCAAAGTTCATCATTCTTATGCGCCAATGACCAAAGCACCAGCCCCTGAGATGATTGAAAAACCTATTGTTATCAACGAATGGCAACGACCTTTTTCTCATTTTGAAGGGAAAGGCGGAGCTGGGGGCCATTCAGCCACTAATGCGGCTACTTCACCAATGGCTAAACCGCAATTCTTTGAATAAACAACATTATTTAATATTAGCAGAATGGCTCTTTTTAGGGAGCCATTTTTTTTGCTACTAACCCCACAAAAATACTCACCGTTAATTTTATTCTCCCCACATAAGGGTTAGTTTGAGCAGTCATTACCGTGACCCTGTTCAATTAATTATCATTCGATTTCTTATTTAACCAGGAGAATAACCTATGAAACCGTGGCTTATTTTTGGTGCGGGTAGTGGCATTGGACGTCATCTCGTGACTGTCGCACTGCAACAAAAACGTCCCGTCATTGCGCTTATCCGCAATTTTCAGCAGGCTACTGAACTGAGTGCTTTGGGTGTCAAAGTGATACAAGGTGATGCCTGTAATGCTGAAGATGTTGAAAAAACGGTACAACATGTAAGTTCAGAAGCAATCGTCTTTTCTACTATTGGTGGAATTGATTCAGATCTCTTTGGCAATATGACTATCATTGATACTATTGAGAAAACTGAAATAACACGTATGTTACTCGTTACCTCAATAGGTTGTGGAGAAGGCTGGAAAACCCTGTCACCCAGAGCTAAATTATTGTTTGGCCAATCTGTCAGGCGTAAATCAATGGCAGAAAGCTACCTTCAGACAAGCTCCTTGAATTACACAATTATTCGTCCAGGAGGATTAACAGATAAACCGGGAACAGGCCATTGTCAAAGATATCAGCATGAAATTCATGGTGCAGTTAGTCGCCAAGATGTAGCACATCAACTGGCAACTATGGCAGAAGAAGAATCTTCATATCAGCAGATTTATACCTTAGTTGATCCAGAGCTTAAACCTGATTGGGCTGTTGCGTAGTCGGTAAGAATAACCACGCATTCGTGCGTGGTTATCTAATAATGCTATTTGAGTTCACCCATTGTTTTAAGCTTTTTAGACAATTCACGACGCTCTTTAGAAAGATCCGCATTTTTAATTATATGATCATCTATACGGTCTTCATAATCACTTCTCATATTCATAATGATGCTCTGAATATCCTCAATTGACATACCAGGTTTAATGTATTCGCTCAAGTTATCAAGCAATAAAACACGCTTCTGGTTATCGCGTATTTTCTTCTCATTATCTGCGATTTCACGCTGCAACTTATTCTTACGACGAAACATACGTACAAACTCCAGCACATTGTGGAATGACGGCTTATTTACGTTATCCATTTTCATACCTTATCTTCAATTTAAACATACAAATTATCCAATCTGACTACACAATAAGACTAAAACCATTAATAGACAAGTCAGTTTCCGTTATTTATTGATTCTCATTAATTACATATATCCGTTATCTTTCAAGTTGCCTCTTTGTTGGCTGTACTCGGTCACCCCGGTCACATCGTTATCTATGCTCCCGGGGATTCACTCCCTTGCCGTCGCGATGCATTTTGAAATCCATTGGGTATGAATCTATTAACTTTTTACTAAAGGTTCATAATATTGACTCAATCGGAAACAATCGGCCAATGCGAATGAATAATAAATCACCAACCTTCCACTGGCAGAAGCACCATTTTCCCTTCCCTATCGTTCATCTTCCATCTCTTACTCTACAATTTTTTCAGATTTCAAATGTACTATCATTAATCACTATGATCTCCATGATTATCTAACAAACGTAATTATATATCTGTCAGAGAAAAAATTTATATATTTGCATATGATAATAATTCAACTATTATTTCATGCAAAATAAATAAAAAATTATAAAGCTAATCCTATTTGGAAATTAAATCAGACACTAATAGACAAACCAAATAAAGACAATTAATTATATAGAACATGATAAAATCTTGAATAAAATATTAATACTCCACCAACATTCTATATATCTTAAACTGTCTTCATTATTTTACTTTTCAACTCTTTGTAAAATAGGATTTTCAGAAGATTTTTTTAAATAAAATTCACATCAAATAGAGAAAACATTTAGTTTATTAGTTTATTAGTTTATTAGTTTATTAGTTTATTAGTTTATTAGTTTATTAGTTTATTAGTTTATTAGTTTATTAGTTTATTAGTTTATTAGTTTATTAGTTTATTAGTTTATTAGTTTATTAGTTTATTAGTTAAATGTATGTTAAAAATGGCTATATTTGTGATACTCATCTTAATAATGAAATAAAAAATTTCTTATTATTTAAACATAATTAAAATTGACGAAAAATATAACTATGATTAGGTTAGATGATGAAAAAAATTCCTTTTGATTTGAATGGTTACGAAATTTATTTTGGCCATGCACGTAGAACAAGAATTCCAATTATAAAAATAACTCATCCCAAAAATGGGATTTCTATTAAACCATTTTATAGTGTCAATAGAATAAATTTACTTGAAAGAATTCAATATGAAACTGGTTTAAGTGATCAATATATTGGATCTATTAATAAGCATTTTCAAGAGATTAATTATCCTTAATAAAGACAAATATACCCTATTGATTTCAAGATGCATCGCGACGGCAAGGGAACGAATCCTCGGGAGCATAGATAACTATGTGACCGGGGTGAGAGAGTGCAGCCAACAAAGAGGCAACTTGAAAGATGACGGATATAGTAAAAAACGCAGAAAGTGCCAAACATATACCTGCAACTATTGCATACTGATATCGATTCTCCAATGTTGACATCAAGGTAAAATAAACTAATCCTATAACTGAAAATACACTCACCGCACCAATTATCCCTTGGGTTATATGCATCACGATTTTCATTAATATACTTACTATCTTCATTGATCTAACCCTACAGAGAATTCATCAAATATTTCATTAAATAAATCTCGATTTTCATCATACGCTTCCAATGCTCTGACATATGGCTCCATTTTACTCTCAACTAATAAAAGAGAAGCTTTATCAATAGGTTTAGTGATAATTACCGGATGATGTGAAACAACCAGCAGAAATTAACCCTTGGTTTTGACAACTGTTAAATAAATTAAACTTGACATATTCACCTCGTTTATTATTTCAATACTTCAACGCATGCTGCGGTAGGCAGGTCAATATTGTCAAGGGTAAATGGTCTTAAAACAGACAATTTTTTATTCCAAGTACCCAAAATGTTAATAATCGGCCTCCAATCGCAAAACAAAAAGCAGGAAAACATGTATATACCCTATGGATTTCAAGATGCATCGCGGCGGCAAGAGAGCGAACCCCCGGGAGCATAGATAACGATGTGACCGGGGTGAGTAAGTGCAGCCAACAAAGAGGCAACTTGAAAGATAACGGGTATACAATATTGATTGCAATTACCTAGATTCTCTAAGATAGTAAGCAACAATTGTCTCTATTTTATGTTTATGGCAAAAATGTCATCCATTCTTTGAAAAAGCAGAAGAAACAAACAATTAACATCATTGGACATTGAACAACAGTGAAAAATAGTAGCGAACAACCCACTTTCTACATCCACGACTACGAAACTTTTGGTCAACATCCGGCCCTAGACAGACCAGCTCAGTTTGCTGGTGTTCGTACTGATATGGATTTCAATATTATTGAAGAGCCATTAGTTATTTACTGTTCACCTGCTGATGATTATCTGCCACAACCAGAAGCTGTCATGATTACAGGTATTACACCTCAAATTGCATTAGAAAAAGGGGTCAATGAAGCGGAATTTGCCCGCCAGATTCATAATGCATTCAGTGTACCGAACAGTTGTATCCTCGGTTATAACAACATTCGGTTTGATGATGAAGTCAGCCGGAATATTTTTTACCGTAATTTTTATGATCCATACGCTTATAGTTGGCAAAAAGGTAATTCCCGTTGGGATTTACTTGATGTATTACGTGCCTGTTATGCCTTGCGTCCCGAAGGTATTGTCTGGCCCGAGAATGAAGAGGGTCTGCCCAGCTTTAAACTAGAACATCTGACCAAGGCAAATGGCGTTGAACATTCACATGCCCACGATGCTATGTCCGATGTCTACGCCACAATTGCAATGGCAAAATTACTCAAAGAAGTACAGCCAAGGATGTTCAATTATTTCTTTCAGTTAAGAAATAAGCAGAAAATTAACGCTCTCATCGATATCCCCCAAATGAAACCGCTGGTTCATGTTTCCGGGATGTTTGGCGCTGCTCGCAGCAACCTCAGTTTGGTTGCACCTCTTGCCTGGCATCCAGTCAATCAGAATGCCGTTATTGTGTGCGATTTAGCTGGGGATATTTCACCATTATTGGAACTGGATGCAGATGCATTGCGTGAACGTCTATATACCCGCCATGATGAATTGCAACCAGATCAACCACCAGTCCCGATAAAACTGGTTCATATTAATAAGTGCCCGATAGTCGCCCCCGATAATACTTTGCGCACAGAAGACGCTGAACGTATCGGTTTGGATCGTGATTATTGTGGAAGAAATCTAGCTATTCTGCAAAATAATCCACAAATCAGAGAAAAAGTTGTAGAGCTATTTGCAGAGGCAGAACCTTTCCCTGAATCCAATAATGTTGACACTAAGCTGTATGATGGCTTTTTTAGCAGTGCCGATAAAGCAGCAATGAATATTATCCGTGAGACTCTGCCTCAGAATTTACCGGCACTCGATCTGACTTTTCAAGACTCACGGATTAAAACGCTGTTATTCCGCTATAGAGCCAGAAACTACCCTACGACTCTGACTTATGATGAACAACAACACTGGTTACGTCATCGTCAAGATATATTCACTCAGGATAAACTCAGTGAATATTTCTTTATAATTGAACAGCTCTTTACTGAATATCAAGGCAACGAAGAAAAATGTCGTCAGCTTAAAGCACTCATGGAATATGCAGTGCAACTGGCTGGATAATTAAGCGGGGCGTGAATAAATATAAAACGGCGAGTCATATATACTCGCCTTTTTGATAAGAGTAACTTTCTCATCAATCTTTACACTGAGTACTAGCATAGCATTGTCACTACTGAGAATATTGACATTAAGATCCTTCGCCCCAATTTTTCAGCTTGGATGTTTTTCCAATTCCTGGGTTGAGAGTATTAGTAGGGTCAGACATCCGATAAAAAGCCTTAAGTTGAGGTTTAGCCTGATATAGATGACCCACATTATGCTCTGCGGGATATTCCGCTCCTCGTTTATCAAGCAGCTCTATCATTCTTGCTTTCAATGCCTGTACGTCCACCCCTTTTTTCACAATGTAATCCTGATGAAACACGTAGCACATAAAATGTCCGCAATAAAGTTTATGTACCAATACATCATCAAACTCTGGGGGTAATTGTTCAAACCATTCACGATCATTGCGGCGCAGAGCGATATCAAGTGACAGGATATTCCCTACTTCGTTGCTATGCACCGCTTGATAACGGATCGCTGAACCACCAGCGGAAAAACGATGCAAGAACGCTTTAGCACCTTCCTCCGGCGTACAAGCAAAGAAATCCCCTTCCACCCGGCTAAAATAGTCTTCCAACCAGCTTCTAGCCTCTTCCACCCCATCACCTGACATTTTTAATATCAAATGGTGCTCAAAACGATTACGATATTCTTTCAAACGTTTAGGCAGGTGGGAAGGAAGTAAACGACTTAACCCCTGCATAATGCTATCGATAAGATTGACAGGTAAAAATGGAACTCGGTTGAAAATAGCGTCCATTCTCCCTTTCAAAGTAAAATAAGTCGGCATCTTATCAGTGCCAAGCTTATCAATCATGATGAAAGCATCTTTACCATAAATTTCCGCAATATCGAAAATATCCCGGTGCATATATTCACCCGCCATCGGTAAATTATGAAAATTTGCTAATATATGGCGACGCAATTCCGTCAATACGCCCGTTTGGTTGGTACCAATATAAAATACTTGAGACAAAGGCTCTGCCGGAAAAGTATCGAGCCGGACAGCAAACACAACCAACTTACCTGCACAACCTGAAGCTTCGAATAAACGGCGCTCGTCAGAATTGAAACGAGATGGAGTATCAGCATCGACGTCACGTACTCGTTGGGTATATTCATGATCAGATGCTTTACGCTGACCCTGTTCTACATCCTGATCACTGTAACGCTGTTCTTCCAGACAAGAGAGAATCTCTTCTGGTGTTTCTCCCAAATAGATACCCAGGTGATTAATCAATTCTGGCTTACCACACTCATTAACACGCCCATACAATGCCATTTCGGTATAAGCCGGCCCACGATGAACTAAAGAACCGCCTGAGTTATTACAGATGCCCCCAATCACGGAAGCGCCAATGCAGGAAGAACCGATAACTGAATGAGGTTCACGTCCCAGCGGCTTGAGCGCACGTTCAAGTTGCCATAATGTACTGCCAGGTAACGCAACTACCTGATTACGCTGTTTTAAAATCTGAATTTTATTCATGCGCAGCGTACTAATAATAACTATGTCACGATCGTAACCCTTACCATTCGGGGTAGAACCTTCGGTTATACCCGTGTTGGCCGCCTGCATTAAGATGATTTTATCTGCTTCAACGCAGACCTTAAACACATGCCACTGTTCCACCAACGAGCCGGGAAATACAACGGCTAAAGCGTCTCCCTGGCCGGAGCGAAAGCCTTTACGATAACGTTCAGTTTTATGGGGAGCAGTCAGGATATGAGATTTACCGACAATATTGGTCAGGGTAGTAATGAGTTGTTGATTTTGAGAGGTCTTTGCATCATTCATAGTCTCTTCCTTAATATACAATCACCTCTCAGAGCATAGATTGTTTTTCTCCGTTTACCTTGAAATTTTTCTTATCTGTAAGCGACCTCGCTGTTTTTTTTCTTGGGCTCCTTTTCCTTAACTATTACGGTAAAATTAGCTGCATAGCAAAAATAATGGCGCCAAATTCGGCGCCATTATTCTTTTGCTAAATATTAAACCATTTCAGAGCATTGAGGCATCGGCTGACGGAAGCGACGAGTCAGGAATACCATATAAACCAGACCAATTGCTCCCCAAGTTAGCCCCAATTCCATAGAACTTTGCTCCAGATTCATCCATAGCACGCTAACAGTACAAGCCCCTATCACAGGTAATACCAAGAAATTAATGGTATCTTTTAATGTACGGTTACGACGTTCACGGATATAGAATTGAGAAATGACTGATAAGTTTACAAAGGTGAACGCTATCAACGCACCAAAGTTAATCAGAGCTGTTGCAGTAACCAGATCAAAGGTAATCGCAGATAACCCGATGATGCCTACCAGCGATACGTTGATTACCGGAGTCCGCCATTTTGGATGAACATAGCCAAATATTTTCTCAGGAAATACACCATCGCGCCCCATAACATAGAGCAAACGGGAAACCCCCGCGTGAGCCGCCATACCAGAAGCCAAAACAGTGACACAAGAGAACACCAAAATAATGGATTGGAACAGAGTACCTGCTACATACAGCATAATTTCTGGCTGAGATTCATCCGGGTTCTCGAACCGAGAAATATCCGGAAAATAGAGCTGCAAGAAATAAGAAACCGCAATGAAGATAACACCACCAATTAATACTGTCAGGAAAATCGCTTTCGGAATCACCTTACCAGCATTCGGAGTCTCTTCGGACAACGAACTAATGCCGTCAAACCCTAGAAATGAAAAACACAAAATCGTCGCCCCAGTAATCATTGGGATTAAATGGGCATCTTCAGAAACGAATGGTTTCGCATTCCATAAAGTTCCTACTCCTTCTCCGTTGTACACACCGTGGATCAGTAAACCCACAAATACAACCATAACGGTTACCTGAACAATGACAATAGCCGTGTTGAGATTAGCAACAACGTTAATGCCACGCAGGTTAAAAGCTGTCATCAGTAATGCAAAACCCACAACGAAGATCCACGGATCTACGCTAGGAAAAATGGCCTGAAGATAAATTTTCGCTAACAAGATATTAATCATCGGCATAAACATATAGTCCAATAGCGATGACCAACCCACCATAAAGCCAACATGCGGACTAATGGATTTTTGCGCATAAGTATATGCAGATCCAGCAGATGGGAAACGTTTTACCAACTTTCCGTAGCTCACAGCGGTAAACAGAATTGCGATCAAAGCAATCGCGTAGGATGTCGCTACATGGCCGTCAGTCAAACCAGAAACAATGCCGAAAGTATCAAAGATAGTCATAGGTTGCAGATAAGCGAGACCCATCATCACTACCTGAACCAAGGTCAGTGTTTTTCTGAGCTGAACACGATTGTTAGCACCCGTCTGGTTGGTGCCTAGAGTGATTACAGTATTATGAGACATGAGCGAAACCTCCCATAACTCCGATTCGTGTTATAACACTACTTAATCGATAGTTACTGGGAAGACTTCGCTTCTGCCTATAGGCAGTAGAATTAGAGGCTGGATTATATGCAGAGCTCAATGCTCCATAGTCATCGATGCAGCAGCATGTGCCGATTGGCACAAGTGCGAAAGGAAATAATTGCTCCATATTAGCGTTCCTCATTACGGCAACCGATTCTCGTCGCGGTTGATCGTGGGCCAATTATCTATCCGGCTCAGAGTCCGGCCTCTGGTATAGTAAAAAATAAGTCAAAGCAAAAAAAATAACCGACACATATAAACGCATCAGTTATTTTCCAGTGGGCGAATTCTGCACTTGAAGACCTGAAATAGCAATACTCGCCGCACTAAAAGTTCATTATTTTTTACCACACTTATTGATGACGCTATGGAATTTAACGGTGTCATATACATTTCTTTGACATGGCTAAGTTTTAACACAACACAAAACGGATTTCTATTCAGTTTTACAGGTATAAGCAAAAAAGCAAAAATCCCCCTTATCAGCGACAAACAAGGAGGATTATAAAATATACCCGTTATCTTTCAAGTTGCCTCTTTGTTGGCTGCACTCGGTCACCCCGGTCACATCGTTATCTATGCTCCCAGGGATTCACTCCCTTGCCGTCGCGAAGCATCTTGAAATCCATAGGGGATAGTTAGTTAGAACGCATTATCAAAAGTCGTAATTGATACCAATGTTATAACGACGGCCATCCAAGACTATATCATGGGTGTCTTCAGTCACTTGTTTTTCAAAGACGTTATATACCCCCCCTACCAAGCGTAAACCTTCAGCCAGATAATAGCTGACACCGATATCCACAAAGGTATAAGACGGTGTTCCCGTCCCCATAGAGGTACGTGATAAATAATTCGACGTTTTACCACGGTAGTTAACACGGGTCCAAGCTTGCATTTCTGGTGAAGCCTGCCAGTTTAAGGTGGCATTCGCCATATGTTTAGGCATCTTATTCAACGGCTTCCCTTTGAAGTTACCGCTCTTTTGCTCAGAATCAGTATACGTATAGTTTGCAGCCAATACCCAGTTATCAACAATATCCCAGTTCATTGTCGCTTCTACACCACGCATGTTGGCTTTATCAATGTTCACACGGTCACTGATAAATTTATAAGCAGTGCCATCAATAACACATTTGCCCTGAGATTTACCACTTGGATCGGTACAACGACGTAATTCAGTAATTTTATCTTTAAATTCAGTGTTGAATATTGTTAAACCGACATTAAAGTTATCCCGATTGTTCCAGATAACACCAATTTCCTGATTGAAGCTCTTCTCCGGTTTCAAATCTGGATTACCGACGATAATCGCTGGATCACCACCGCCACCCGTAATCTGCCCCCAATTAGATGCCGCCTGACGTAATTCTGGTGAACGATATCCTGTAGAAACGCCACCTTTAATCGTCCATTGTTCATCAACATGCCATACACCGTACAAACGTGGAGTCCAGTGGTCACCGAAGTTTTCGTCTTTATCCATGCGGATACCACCGGTCAGAGCAAAGTCATTGGTCATTTGCCATTCATCTTCAGCAAATAACGCCCAACTCCAACGGTTCAGCTTATTGATATTTTTAGCAGAAGCTAATTGATTCCCTTCATCGCGTAAATCTTCATAACGATACTGACCACCTATACTCAATGAATGATCATCCAACATAAATACGGTATGAGTATTGAACAGATTATCGTAATATTTCATATCACGACCAGGGTTACGTGATTCATCACGCTGGAAGTACGTTGTCGACGTTCCAAAATCGTAAACGCCATTATGGGTGATAGAGTAATTATTCCTTTTATATCGACTTTCACTATTACCTGGAGATCGCCAACTACTTGTCTTTGTTTTCCCTACAGTAGAATCACGATCTTGCTCATAACGTCCCGCTTCAAAATCAAAAGTATTCTGCTCATCCGGAGTGAAAGAGAAAGTGGCTGAACCATTACGCATTTCCTGTTTGTTAAAACCACCGATAAATTTATCTTCATTACGGTGAGAATACAGGCCGCTCACTTTCAGCCCTAATAATCCATCAATAATTGGACCTGAAGTATACACACTACTCTGATGACTATTACCTGATTTAGAACGCTCCTGCAAAGTGCCATCAGCGCGGAAGCTGGTTTTCCACTCTTTTTGTGCCTTACGGGTAATGATGTTAATCACCCCGCCCATCGCATCAGAACCATAAAGAGAAGACATAGGACCACGAACAACCTCGATACGTTCTATCGCGGCCAATGGCGGCAACCACCCCTGTTCAATCCCCGAATTATCACGGTTTGGGCGAGTACCTCGGGTATCAACACGCTTACCATCAACCAAAATCATTGTATATTGAGACGCCATACCGCGAATACTGATATCACTGCTGCTAGCACCACCTGTAACAACGACACCCGGTACATCTTTCAGTGCATCAGTCACATCTCGATAAGCCTTAGTTTCCAATTGCTCACGGCTCACCACAGAAATAGACGCTGGCGCATCTTCAATCTTCTGTTGAAAACCTGCTGCCGTAGTAACAAGAATAGTGTCATTACTGCTACTAGCCGCAAAAACTGAGCCAGATGAGATTGTAGCAATAATACCTAACGCGATTTTTCTTTTATTAAAAACACCCATTCCCGATTCTCCAAGAGATATAATTACACTTTATTTATCTATAAATTTATCTATAAAAATGGATAATCAACATGTGCTCAAATAACGAGGATAAAATATTTACCTCTGTGTAGTTTTATTATTTTATACCCGTCATCTTTCAAGTTGCTTCTTTGTTGGCTGCACTCACTCACCCCGGTCACATAGTTATCTATGCTCCCGGGGATTCGTTCCCTTGCCGCCGCGATGCATCTTGAAATCAATAGGGTATATAAGTTAAAATGAATTCTCACTCGCTAGCTTTGAAACCAACCCATCAACTAATACCTGAGGAATGCCCTGAGAACAACGTTCAATTCTGCCTTTGACACCATAAACCTGTGCCAGACTATCTGGCGTAATAACCTGCTCAGGAATTCCCTCGGCAATTAAATGCCCTTTTTGCAACATTAATACATGGTCACCATGACGCAAAGCGATATTAATATCATGCACAACGACCACAGTAATCATATTCCGCCGATAAGTTTCTTGTGCCACCAACGCCATTACGTGATATTGATAATTTAAATCCAGCGCACTAAGTGGTTCATCTAATAATAATAATGTTGGTTTACGAATTAATGATTGTGCTAATCCGACTAATTGTTTTTGACCGCCAGATAATTGATCTAAATAACATAACGCCAAGTGCTCAATCCCCAACTGACGTAACAGCAACATCACTTCTTCTTCACTGGTTTCAGAATGACGCCCTCCAGATGCCCGTTGAGCAACGATAATTGACTCCAGTACATGCAAATGAACACCAGCAGGTAAGCTCTGTGGTAAATAAACCACATTTTCCGATCGCTGGACAAAACTCATCTTCATCAAATCTTGACCATCAAGCCAAAGCTGACCTCTTGCACGATTTAAGCCCGCCAAAGAACGCAAAAGTGTTGATTTACCACTCCCATTTGGCCCCAACAGTACCGTAATTTTCCCACGAGGCAACGGAGCAATATTCAGATTTTCAATAACCGAATGTTTCGGATAACCTGCAAAAAAATTGTTAATGGTTAATCCCGGATTCATATATTCGCCCTATGACGTAAAATTATGCTAAGGAAGAATGGAACCCCAACTAACGCAGTAACGATCCCAACAGGAATAACAACACCTGGGATCAGGTTCTTCGAGGCGATGGACGCCATAGACAACACCAATGCACCAATTAGAGCACTGGCTGGTAAATAGAAACGATGATCTTCACCAAACATCATCCGGGCAATATGTGGCGCAATTAAACCGATAAAAGCAATTGGCCCAACAAATGCAACTGCTAAAGCGGCAAGAATACTGATACGCAATAATGTCCCCAAGCGCAGACGACGAACATCAATACCAAAACTGATTGCACGATCTTCACCCAAACGCAGCGCTGTCAGTCTCCAGGAATTCATCATTGAAATAGGAAAAATGGCTGCAAACACCAATAACATCACACCCAGTTTTATCCAGGTTGCTCTGGCAAGGCTCCCCATTGTCCAAAGTACCAGCCCCTGAAGGGTATCTTCCGTTGCGATAAACTGCATCATGGAAACCAATGCTTCAAAGGTAAAGACCAATGCAATACCAAATAATACGACCCCAGACGTAGCAACGCGTGTCCAACGAGTGATCGTATCCAGTACCAATGCAGCCAACAAAGCGAAAATGAAAGCATTCGCAGAGATGAACCACTGATCAGGCACGCCTGGGATACCAATACCAGATACAATCGCCAACGCAGCACCAAATGCAGCCGCTTGAGCAACCCCTAAAGTAGAGGGACTGGCTAATGGGTTATTTAAGATCGTCTGCATTTCCGCGCCAGCCAGCCCAAGGGACAGGCCAATCACTACCGCCATCAGGGCATAGGGTAAACGGATATCCCAAACAATTACCCGAGTCCCCGCATCCACACTCTCTGGCGACACTAAAGTCTGCCAGAGAGATGACAAAGATAAACCTGATGGACCTATCGTAAAATCTAATACCAGTGAAACACCGATAATCAGCACGATGAAAACCATCATCACAATACGGCGGCGTAAAATATATTGGTAATGGGCTTTTACACTGCTGTCATCTAATTGCTGTTTCACCATTGGCATCGGCTCGGTAGTAGCACTCATTATTCCCGTTACCTGACTTACTGATTACTTTTCACTGACCCAATAAACCCCTGATGGATCAACTGCCAGGAATTTACTGTGTAATTCATTCAGTGTCTTCTGTGGATCTAAATCTGTAAATTTCTCAGGATAGAACCATTTAGCAAATACCTGAGTCGCTACCACATTATAGGGAGAGTTGTAGTAGTTATGCCAAATCGCATAGTCTCTGCCCTCTTTGACCGCAGTCAACGTGCTAATACCTTTACGTTCAGTCATTTGTTTCAGGCTGGCTTTTGCTAATTCAGACGTAGATTGCGCACCCAGTTTTACACCAGGTTCATTATTGTCTGGCGCTTTTGCCCCACTAGCAATGTAAATATAAGGGTCAACTGCAATAATTTTTTCGAGGTTCATATTACCAAGTGCGCCTGGCAGAACACCTTTAGCAATGTTTTTACCGCCAGCCAAATCGATAAAGTTACCCATATTGCCATCACCGGCAGTCGCACAGCAGTCTTCAAAAGCACCCGCTCTCAAATCGATAAATACGGTGGGTTTTTTCTCTTCCGGGATTTTATTGGTGATCTCAGTCACCAGTTTTACATTTTTCTCGTAAAAATCGGCATATTCTGCCGCTTGTTTTTCACGATTTAGTACTTTACCTAGCATACGAATGCTCGGCAGCGTATTCTTTAACGGCTCAGTACGAAAATCAACAAATACAACCGGAACACCAGCCTTTTCAAGTTGGGCGACCAGTTCGCTGTCTTTACCAGGGCCATGACCAGACAAGCCAAAAATGGCGATATCCGGGTTGAGAGTTAATACTTTTTCAGAACTGACACTCTCAGCGCTGGTATTACCAATCAAAGGAACTTTGTCAATCTCAGGGAATTTAGCTTTATAGACGGCGTAAGACTGTGGGTCCAGTTTGCGGAAATCACCTTGCCAACCCGCAATACGGGCCAATGGTTTATCGCCTTCAAGCAAAGCGATAGCGTGGAACAAACGGCCTTCGCCCAACAAAATACGATTTACATTCTCAGGAACTTCAACAGTACGACCAACGATATCGGTGACCGTTTCAGCCCATGATGCGAAGCTTGCCATAACTGCCGAACCCGCTAACAGGCCGACACTGATACTCTTTGCTATGGATCGAGACATAAATTTCATTTTGTTAGCCCTTTCATATTAATAATTATGGCACTAACAATAGGACAAATGAGAATACTTATCAATATGATCTACACAAATTTTGGTAAATTACGTGATTAATTGTATGAATTAACACTATGAAAAATAAAAAATACCTATTTGATCACAAAACAGGGGTATCTTTTTAATTTCTTATCAAAAACGGCTTATCTACTCAAATAAATAAAACATTAAGATAATAATAAATTAATCGTGAATCGAATTAAAAAAACTACAAAACCAGGCCGGTAGGAATTTTTTCAAAGATTCCTACCGGCCTGTTAATCACCATTTAACGTATTTACATTCACTGATTCTCGATATCAGGAAATTTCATCTCGCTATATTTGATAAAGTGAGTTTTCCTAGCTAATTTGTAACCAAACCAAATCAACAGGAAGAGTGGAATACCAACATAAGTTGCAGTGACACCATACCAGTCAATTTTATCTTGTAGAAATGCCTGATAATTCTGTCCTAATGTGATGGTTAGACACAAAACAAACGCAAAGATTGGGCCAATGGGGAAAAATCCTGAACGATAAGGTAATTTACTTAAATCCAACCCCTGAGCGACATAACCACGGCGGAAACGATAATGACTAATAGCAATCCCCAACCAGGCAATAAAACCGGTCATCCCAGAAGTATTCAACAACCACAGATAGACGGTCTGGTTACCGTACATTGAACTGAGGAAACACAACGCAGCAACCACCGTTGTTGCATACAAGGCATTACGCGGTACACCACCTTTGGATAATTTGCCAAAAATCCTCGGTGCTTTACCCTCTTTTGCCAATGTGAACAACATACGAGTCGATGCATACATACCTGAATTACCCGCAGACAACACAGCCGTCAAAATAACCGCATTCATCATAGCTGCGGCGGATAACAAACCAGCGTTTTCAAATACCAACGTAAACGGACTAACACTGATATCACCGACCTCATTACGCAGTAGGCTTGGATCAGTATAAGGAATAATCAGGCTGATAATCAGGATCGCAAAAATATAGAATAGCAGAATACGCCAGAATACCTTACGTACAGCACTGGGAACATTTTTTGCCGGATCTTTTGACTCACCCGCCGCAATGCCAATTAGCTCAGTTCCCTGAAAAGAAAACCCAACTATCATTGCTACGCCAATCATGGCAGAGAAACCACCGGCAAAAGGTGCATCACCAACAGTCCAGTTATGCCATCCAGCACCTTCTGCCCCTTTCATGATGCCGGCTATCATCAGTAATCCGACCACAATAAAAACAATAACCGTGCTAACTTTAATCAAGGAGAACCAGTATTCAGCTTCACCAAATCCTTTCACTGAAATAAAATTCAGTAGGAAAATCAACGCGAGGAATAACGCACTCCAGATCCAACCCGGCATATCCGGCAGCCAATAACCCATAACCAATTGGGCTGCAACCAAATCCACCGCGATAGTCACCGCCCAGTTGTACCAATAGTTCCAACCCAAGGCAAAACCAAACCCTTCTTCAACATATTTGGAACCATAAGTTGAGAAAGAACCGGAAACCGGCATATAAGCGGCCAGTTCACCCAAACTGGTCATCAGGAAATAAACCATCAAGCCAATTAATGCATAGGAAAGTAATGCTCCGCCAGGCCCTGCTTGTGAAACTGTCGCACCTGAAGCCACGAATAACCCGGTGCCTATTGATCCGCCAATGGCAATCATCGCTAGATGCCGAGCTTTCAATTCACGTCGCAAATGTTGCGTTGCGGGTTTCCGGGAAACACTTTTTTGTTGTTGAGACATTCTGTTCCTGTTAGCTGCGAATAAATCTGATGGCGGATTGTAACAAATCCTCACTATCAAAATAGCGAGGAAGCGCTGTTATAAGATACCTTCATAATTTAGAGAAAATTATAAGTAACACAGCTAATTTTGGATTTTAAACAGAACGCAAAATTTACCGGCAGTAACTAAGCAATTTTTGCAGTGCGATAGACATATGCTTTTGCCGATGATGAATCAGGTACAATGTTCTGAAAAGTCTTAATTCTGGCACTTTTAACTCCAGTAAAGTACGATTTTGCAATTGCTCTGCAACGACTCGTCTGGACAAGCAACTGATACCCATACCAAATTTGACCGCATGTTTTATCGCTTCAGAATTTCCCAATTCCATCAAAATCTTGAACCCGGGTAAATGGACAAACAACAGATGATCCAGCACTTCTCTTGTACCCGATCCCCTCTCCCTTAATATCCATGATGCCTTAACTAAATCATCCAATTTTAGATCCTGTTCAGCTAGCGGATTTTCAGGAGAAGAAAAAATAACCAACTCATCCTCCATCCATAGCTGAGTTATCAACTCAGGGCTATGGCAGGAACCTTCTATCAAACCAAGATCAACACGGAATTCCAGCACAGAATTGATGACATCCTGCGTATTGCTGATATTTAACTCTAGCGGCGTATCAGGAAAATCCTGACGATAATTTGCCAGCATTTCCGGCAACATATAATTACCAATGGTGCTACTGGCAGCGATACGTAACGCTCCTAACTCCTGTTTGAATAACTGCTGAATTTCCCCGGCTTGCTCTAGCAATGCCAACGCCTTGGGATAGAGTAGGCGGCCATGTTCATTCGTCACCAACCGCTTTCCTACTCGATCAAAAAGCTGTACGCCAAGTTGGCTTTCCAGATCCGTTAATGAGGCACTCACCGCGGACTGAGATAGCGCCAATTGCTGAGAGGCTTGCGTCGTTGAACCGCTTTTCAATACCTCAGTAAAAACTTCCAACTGCCTCAATGTGATGTGCATATTGCCCCGCAAAATATGGTGTCAGTCAAAGTTAGCTTGTTTTAATTTTATACGGCAATAGACAACTTAACAAAAATCTACTTTCTTACCAATTTTTTCGATTATATATAAAAATATTATCAATTTTAATGATAAACAAGTCTGCTATATGCTTATGTTTAAAACATATAAGCAACGTGAGAAACATCTATGTCTGACATTCATGCCAAAAAATTCAGCAAACAATCATCCATTCTCGGTATGAAATTAATACCTGGGTTAATATTAGCGGCAATACTTACTGCAATTTCAATCTATGCCGGAAATATTCCGTGGTTTATTAATATGGGACTGGGTACATTAACACTGGCGATCCTTGCAGGGATCATTGTCGGTAATACTGTCTATCCTTTACTCAAACCTTATTGTGATGAGGGTATTCATTTCTCAAAACATTATCTTCTGCGGGCAGGTATTATTCTTTATGGCTTCCGTTTGACATTTCAACAAATTGCCGATGTTGGCATTACTGGCCTTCTGATTGATGCTGCTATGTTGTCTTCCACTTTCTTTATTGCAATTTGGCTAGGCAAATCACTCTTTGGATTAGACCAGCAAACAGTAATACTGATTGGTGCCGGCAGCAGTATCTGCGGTGCAGCAGCTATTATGGCAACAGAGCCAGTAGTGAATGCCCCTGCCAGTAAAGTTGCTGTTGCGGTCTCGACAATTGTCATCTTTGGCACTATCGCTATTTTCATTTATCCGTGGTTTTATCAACTCAATGAGCATTATCAGTGGTTACCACTTACTCAGGAAACTTTCGGCATCTTTACTGGCTCCACCCTTCACGAAGTTGCTCAAGTTGTTGCTGTTGGGCATGCTATTAGCGATCAAACGGAAAACGTAGCCGTTATCAGTAAAATGATCAGGGTTATGATGTTAGCACCATTCCTGTTGTTATTATCCCGTTATATTAACCATGCCGACACTAAAAATGGCAGAAACCATCAGGAGAAAACACCAATAACTATCCCCTGGTTTGCAGTGATTTTTATTGCAATAGCGGGTTTTAATTCTTTCAATTTACTTCCTGCTGCAATAGTTAATTCTCTGATTAATATTGATACTATTATGCTTACTATGGCAATGGGGGCACTGGGTTTAACTACTCATGTGAGCGCCATCCGTCAGGCCGGATTTAAACCCATTTTATTAGCTCTCATTTTGTTTGTATGGCTGATGGCGGGCGGTCTTTTAATAAATCTTGGCATTCAACATCTGTTTGGCTGATCAGAATCCACTCGGAGAAATTTTATTTCAGCAACATATATACCCTATGGATTTCAAGATGCATCGCGGCGGCAAGGGCTGTCTTTCCTACACAAATATTTTAACCCGCCCCCGCGTTATTGAACTTTTCCCTCATAGATTGATCTCAATAAAAAACACGACTTGAGGTAATCTTTATGTTTTCAACCTGCGCCGAACAATGGGC